>NZ_JBFAMF010000010.1:0-112510 GCF_040656435.1 Brevibacterium sp. NPDC049920 | reverse complement strand
TGAACTGCGGGCTGAACTTCCGCCGTGATGCACTTGCCATGCTCTTGATCCTCTCCCATCAAGAGGAACTGTCCAAGAACCTTGATACACCCCAGTTCTTCGTCCAGATGCCGTGGCGGAGTGCCAGGGCAGTGTTCAAGGCGGATGGGGCGCCCAGGAACACCATGTAGCCGCATACTGCCCGGGAGTAGTCGTCGAGGATGACGGTCAACCACGGCCGGGCAGGTTTGCCGTTGGCGTCCTGGATGAGGATGTCGAGTTCGGTGTGATCGACCTGCCAGGTGGCGTTGGGGCGTTCTGCTCGGTGCCGCCATACGATTTCATAGGTGTCGCGGTAGGCGGCGCTGCCGCGGTGGGCCAGCGTGAGCATGCCGGGGTCCATCGCGGTGACGATGGATCGGACTGTGCTGTAGGAGACCGTCTCCCACCCGTGCATTTCCGCGATTGCGCGGGCTTTCCGGGTGATGGCTGCGGTCGACAGCCGTGGCTTGACCAGGGCGAGACCCTCGATCAGCGTCAGGAGTTCCGGATGAATTTTTCGCTCGCGCTTGGGTGGGGCGGTCGGGGAGAGTCCTGCGATGCCGTGGCGGCGGTATGCCGCATGCCAGCGTTGCAGGGTCCGGAGTCCGATTCCTTCGGTCGCGGCCAGCGTGGTCAGAGTTGTGCCGTCCTCGACGTGGCGACGCAGCACCTGCCAGCGGGCGGCCGCTGTGTTCTCACGTGTGGACGCACTCTCGGGGTTCGCGGGTTGAGTGCCTCCAGCCATGACTACACCGTCTTGGGTGACGCCTGCCGGCGGCGAGGCGAAGTGCCTCCGGGTTCACGACGCAGAGCGCGGTAGACCGTGGTGCGGCTGACGCCGAGGACCTCTCCGATCTGAGCGACCGTCATGTCCTGCTGCTCGTAGAGCTTGCGGGCTGTGCGAAGTTTGTCTTTCGTCAGCAGCGGCGGCCGGCCCCCGGTCCGGCCACGGGCGCGAGCGGCTTTCAGGCCGGCGTTGGTGCGCTCTCGGATGAGGTCACGTTCGAACTCGGCCAGCGAGGCGAAGATGTGGAACACCAGCCTGCCGCCGGATGAGCCGGTGTCGATGTTCTCCTGCAAGGACCGGAACTCGACCCCGCGGTCGCGCAGCTCAGCGAGCTGGTCGATGAGATGCCGAATCGAGCGGCCGAGCCGGTCCAATCGCCACACCACCAGGGTGTCGCCCGGCCGCAACTGGTCGAGGAGCTTGTCCAACTCGGGACGCGATTCCAAAGATCCCGACGCAGTGTCGGCGAAGATGCGATAGCAGCCGGCCGCCTTCAACGCGTCATGCTGTGTGGCTTCGTTCGCTTGGTGGCGGGGTTTTTGCAGCGCTCCGTGGCGGTCTTGTTGCCGCGATCACGCAGGACTGGCTGCAGGTAGGTGTCGCGGTCTGAACCGAGAGGGGTGCGCCCGGTCGGGGCCGTTTGGATCGCTGCCGCTACGTCAGAGTCCGAAGGCTCCGCCGCTGACGAGGATCACGATGCCGAGGCCGATGAGAACGATGGGGAAGAGGATGTGCTCCCAGCGTTCGAGCACTTCGGCGATCGGGGGGCGGGTGGCGACGAACTTTGCCAGGGCCACCAGGACCGCGACGAGCGCGAGGAAGACGATGCAGTAGGCGACTACTGCGAGAGGTTCCACGCTGAGGAAGACAGGGGTGTAGACGCCGATGTTGTCGCCGCCGTTGGCAAGGGTGACGCCTGCGACTGTCCACACGCCGACCTTCTTGCCGGCAACCTTGGCCTCGTCGTCATCGTCGTCATCGTCTCCGCGCCAGGCCTGCCATGCGGCCCAGAGGCCGAGGCCCAGAGGGATGAGACCGAAGTACGGGATGGCTGCCGAGGGCAGGAATGCTCCGGCACCGATGGTCACCAGGACCGCGGCACCGAGGATGCCGGCGAATCCGAGGTACTGGCCGGCCAGAATGCGGGCGGTAGTGCCGCGCTGGCCTGCCCCTCGCGCGAAGAAGAGGGAGAGCACGATGATGTCGTCGATGTTGGTCGCTGCGAACAGGCCCATCGCCTGCAAGACCGAGGTGAGGATCATGCGCCCTCCCCAGCTGCGTCGCATCCGGGAAGCGAGCAGGCGGGATCGATGCACGGGGCGTCTTCGTCCACTGCCAGGGTGGCATCGACCAGTGCCGTCAGCGCCTGCGCCAGGTGCGAATCGGCGATCTCATATCGTGTCCGACGACCCTCGGGCTCGGAGACGACGATCCCGCAATCGCGCAGGCATGCCAGGTGGTTGGACACGTTCGGGCGTGTCAGGTCCAGATCTCGGGCCAGTTCCGCCGGGTAAGCGGGATGGTCGAGCAGGGTCAAGATGATCCGGGATCGAGTGGGGTCGGCCAGTGCACGACCCAGGCGGTTCATCACGTCGAGACGCGAAGCAATAGTCAGCATGGACTGAACTATACAGCACGCACTGAACACTCGGTCACAGGCGTCAGCCCAGATCGCATGCCCGTAAGGGGAACCCTCACCGGACACCACCGCTACTGATCGAGAGGAACGGCGGCACGCCTGGCGGGCTGTCCCGTAAGACCCGTCCGGTGAACTGTCCGGTGAAGGGAGGCTATATGACACACTGGGGAGCATGTCCCCCTTGAAGGTCGGCTATGCCCGAGTCTCCACCGACGAGCAGGACCTGACCGCGCAGCGTGACGGACTCGCGGCGTTCGGCGTCGATCCCAAGCGCATCTACGTCGATCACGGGCTCACGGGCCGCAACGCCGACCGTGAGGGCCTGCGGCAGGCGCTGGCTGCCTGTCGGGACGGCGATACGTTCGTGGTCACCAAGCTCGATCGGCTGGCGCGTTCAGTCCGTGATGCCCACCAGATCGCCGACGACCTCGCGGCGCGGGAAGTGAAGCTGAGCATCGCCGGATCGGTGTACGACCCGACCGACCCGATGGGGAAACTGTTGTTCAACGTGCTGGCGATGGTCGCCGAGTTCGAAGCCGACCTCATCCGTGCCCGCACCCGCGAGGGGATGAAGGTCGCCAAGGCCAAGGGCCGGCTGCGCGGGAAGTCACCGAAACTCACCCCCCGGCAAGAAGCTCACCTCGTCCAGCTACATGCCGCCGACGAGCACACCGTGGGCGAGCTGGCCGAGCTGTTCAGCGTGGGCCGCTCCACGGTCTACCGCGCCCTTCAGCGCGCCGAGCGCGGGCGCGAGAACACCTTGCAGTAGGTGCGTCGTGGACGCTCGAGCGCGGTGGCGAATCCTCAGGCTCCACGTCGAGGACCAGGTGCCCTTCGCGCGCTTAGCTCGCGAGACCGATGTAGGGCTGCGGACCCTGGAGCGCTGGCACGCCCGCTACCGCGCCGACGGCTACGCCGGACTGGAGACAGCCTCACGGGCGGACGCCGGCTCCCGCCGCCTTCCGCCCGACCTCGTCGACCTGATCGAGGGCCTGGCACTGAGCAAGCCGCGGCCGGCCATCGCCACGATCCATCGCAAAGTCACGGGCATCTGCGCCGCACGGAGGTGGCCGGTCCCCTCCTACTCGGTGGTGTGGGACATCGTGCGGACCCTGGATCCCGGCATGGTCACCCTCGCCCTGGAGGGCGCAGCGTCCTACCGCGACAAGCACGAGCTGGTGCTACGCCGGCAAGCAGAGCTGCCCAACGCGATGTGGCAATCCGATCACACCATGCTCGACATCCTGGTGGTGGGCACCGACGGCAAGCCCGCACGGCCATGGCTAACAACGATCCTCGACGACTGCTCCCGGGCGGTCTGCGGCTACACAGTCTTCCTGGGCGCACCGTCGGCGATGAACACCGCCCTGGCGCTGCGCCAAGCGATCTGGCACAAGACCGACCCGGCCTGGCCGATGTGCGGCTTGCCCGACGTGCTCTACGTCGACCACGGCAGCGACTTCACCAGTGACCAGCTCGCCCACACCGCCGTCGACCTCCACATCCGACTGATCCACTCCACCGTCGCCCGACCCCAGGGACGGGGCAAGATCGAGCGGTTCTTCGGGACCATCAACACCGAGCTACTCGCCACCCTGCCCGGACTCATCACCGAAGGGGACCCCTGGCCGACACCGAAACTGTCCCTGGCCGCCCTCGATAGCGCCCTGGAGGCGTTCGTGGCCACCTACAACGACCGCACGCACAGCGAGCTCGGAACCTCCCCGCGCAGCGCGTGGATCGCGGACGGCTGGCTGCCCCGAATGCCCGAGAGCCTGGAAGACCTCGACAGACTGCTGTTGACCGTCGCCAAGACCCGCGTCGTGCGCCGCGATGGCATCCGATTCCAGGGCCTGCGCTACGTCTCGCCAACTCTGGCCGGCTACGTCGGACGCTCGGTCGTGATCCGCTACGACCCCCGCGACATCACCGAGATCCGCGTCTTCGACCACGACGAATTCGTCTGCAAGGCCGTCAACCAAGAGCACCACGATCAAAAGGTCAGCCTCAAGGAGATCCAGGCCGCGCGCAACGCCCGCCGCCGGGCGCTGCGAGCCGGCATCAACGAACGCATCGCCCTCGTGGCCGCACCTACCGAGACGCCACGGATCACCGAAGCACCGGCTCCGGCGCCGAGGTCGGCGTTGAAGATCTACAAGGAGGACCTCAGGTGAGCCAGCGCTTCATCGTCACCAAGGAGCACCGCCGCTTCACCGAGTTCGCCGACGCCGTGCGCCGCGGGCACACCATCGGTTTGTGCTTCGGATCAGCCGGCGTAGGAAAGACACTCTCCGCGCGCCGCTACGCACACTACGAGAAGGCTCATGACCTGCTGACCTACTGGGGGCCGCGCTCCGACAACGACGCCAAGATCTACGCCGCCTTGAACCGGAGCCGCACCGTGCTCTACACCCCCAGCGTGCTGACCACCCCGCGGACCCTGAAGGACGAGCTGACCCAAGCCATCACCCGCACCAACATGTGCATCGAGCAGCACCTCGTACCTCCCGGCACGGCCACTCCCGAGGCCTGGGGATGGCGACACGGCAGGAACTACGTGGAGCTGATCATCGTCGACGAGGCCGAACGACTGCGTCCCGCCGCGCTGGAACTGCTGCGCGATCGCTACGACCGCGACGGCATCGCCCTGATCCTGATCGGCATGCCCGGCCTGGAGAAGCAGTTCAGCCACTACCCCCAGTTCTACAGCCGAGTCGGCTTCGCCCACCAGTACCGGCCCCTGGGACAAGACGAACTGCTGTTCGTCCTCGAGCGACACTGGCGATCCCTCGGCAAGACCCTCGACCCCGACGACTTCACCGACGCCCAAGCCATCGCAGCCATCGCACGGATCACCCGCGGCAACTTCCGGCTCCTCGAACGCCTCTTCCCCCAGATCCAGCGGGTCCTGAAGATCAACGAACTCGACACCATCACCAACGACGTCATCGAAGCCGCACAGAGCACCCTGGTCATCGGTGTCACCTGACCCCGCCACGAAGCGACCGAAGAACCCCGCCATTCAGCAGACGAAGTCACAGCCCAAAGCGTGTCCCATCCCCCGAATGTACCAATTCCCGTGAAGAACGGGAAGAACCGAAACATAGATACTGGCACTAAGTTTCGTTACAGCGTCAGGATTTGCCGGCCGTGATTTCTCCTGGTGCCGACGACGATGCGCCGGTGGCGCGATGTCTTGTAGCGAAAACGGTCGTTACTGCTACAGCCGCAGCCTGTCCGCGTTGTCGGTGAGATAAGCAGGCCGGAGGAAGCCCCCACCTGCTGAGGGTGACGATCATGGATCGAACCGCGATCAGAGATGGATACAGCCGCAACTGTGCCGAGTTAGAGGCTGCCTGCCCTGCACCGCGCGAGCGGCTCCGAGGCGCGACGGGGCAGCAACGGCACCCGATGGACGTGTACGCCTACCCGATCCGGCATTTCGACTTTCATGCATCCCAGCTCAGCCTTCCCGGAACCCGGACGGCTTCTGCTTGAGACGAGCAGGATCGCCCTGGGTGCGGCCGACCACAATATGGTCACTCGTGGCGAAGAGCGTCATGCATCGCGCGCAGTGCCATGGTCGCCCGCGACGGCCAGATCCTCACAGCAGCAATCCGGATACTGCTCACAGGCGCGCACGATCACGCCCCGCCTGACCGCGCATCCGCAGTCCGCGCACATCATCTCCATGCGCTGATGGTACTCACCGTGCTCGTGCAGAGATGGCCGCAGCAGTCGTGGCGGACTCAAGATCGCCGGCGATGGCGCCGACCGTGGCTTTCGCGGTGGATCCGACACCGACGAGGGTGGCCGATCCCGGACCGGTCCAGTCTCCGTAGCCTGCGAAATAGAGCCCCGGGATCCGGGGTGACGCCGTTCCGTCGAGCCTGATCGTCCCGTCTGACTCCCGGAGGTCGTGTGCCCGCAGATGGCGCAGCGCCGGTCTGAAGCCGGTGGCCCAGATCACCGCGTCGACTCGGCGTGTGCTGCCGTCGTTCCAGATCACGCCGTCGCGGGTGAAGCGTTCGAACATCGGGTGAGGGATCAGCAGCCCTGCATCCCGTGCCTTCTTCACGGGTGGGACGGCAACGATGTCGCCCAAGTTCGCGACGCCGCCGGAGTCCGGTTCCCCGGCGGCCAGTGCGCGCACCCGCTGGCTGGCCACCCGGAAGAGCTCGCGCCCGTCGACGTCGTCGGGCAGATAGCGCGGCGCACCGCGCAGGCACCAGGTCACCGTCGCGGCGCGGGCGAGATCGGCTGCGATCTGTGCGGCTGAGTTCGCTCCGCCGACGACGAGGACGGATTGGCCCTTGAACTTGCCTGGTCCGCGGTAGTCGGCACTGTGCATCTGACTCCCGCGGAAGCTCCTCTGCCCCGGCACGGTTGGCCAGAAGGGCTGCGACCATGTGCCCGTCGTGTTGACGACGGCACGCGCCCGCCACTGCCCGGCATCGGTGAGCAGCTGGAATCCCTCGCTGGTTGGGATGACCTGGGCGACTCGCACCGGCCGCACGACTGGGAGTGAATACCGCTCCTCGTAGTCGGCCAGATACCGGATCACGTGATCGGCGTCGGGGTTACCGCCGGAGGTTCTCGGCATCAGCCGGCCGGGCAGGGATGAGTATTCTGCCGGCGAGAACAGCCGCAGCGAGGGCCACACGTGCCTCCAGGCCCCACCAGGGGCGTCCTGGTCATCGAGAATCACGAAGGACAATCCGGCACGGCGCAGGTAGTAGCCGACCGCCAGGCCGGCCTGTCCGCCACCGATCACGGCAACATCGGCTCGATCTCTCACCTCCACCGCGCGACTGACTGCCCCGAGTGCGGTCATCAGTCCAGGGCGAGGAACTGGCGCAGCTCGGCGAACGCTTCGCGCACCACGGTGTAGTGCGCCCACTTGCCGCGCTGCTCACGCGTCAGGAGGCCCGCCTCGACAAGCTTCTTGAGGTGGTGGCTGATCGTCGGCTGGCTGATGTCGAGCGTCTCGGTCAGGTCGCAGGCGCACACCGCGTCGCATCCCTGCGCGGCTACATGCGACAGCACCCGCAGCCGGGTCGGGTCGGACAGCGCTTTGAGCTTTCTGGCCATCTGTTCGGCCTGGTCCGCGCCCAGCGGTGCGACCGCCAGCGAACAGCAGTCGTTGGCATGGGGGGTGAGCAGTTTCACGGTTTCGAATGCGGTTGCCATCACCCCATCATACATTGACGCCCATCGATGCATGCGCTTAGTGTGTTCCATAGACATCCATCGATACAAGGAGCTTAGTGCCGATGAGCACCACTGCAACGACGGCTGCGCAGAACGCGGTGCCGGTGACGAAGGAGATGTCCTTCCTGGACCGCTGGCTGGCGGTCTGGATCCTGGCGGCAATGGCCGTGGGTCTGCTGCTGGGGCGTTTCGTGCCCGGGCTCGATGCGGTCTTGGACTCCGTGAAGATTGGCGGGATCTCCGTGCCGATCGCGATCGGTCTGCTGGTCATGATGTATCCGGTGCTGGCGAAGGTCCGCTATGACGAGATGCACCGGGTGACCGGGGATCGGAAGCTGCTGACACTGTCGCTGTTCCTCAACTGGGTCGTCGGGCCTGCATTCATGTTCACGCTCGCCTGGGTGTTCCTGCCCGATCTGCCGGAGTTCCGCACCGGGCTGATCATTGTGGGTCTGGCCCGCTGCATCGCGATGGTGTTCATCTGGAACGACCTGGCCTGTGGGGACCGGGAGGCCGCCGCCGTGTTGGTGGCGATCAATTCCGTGTTCCAGGTCGTGGCGTTCGGCGCGCTGGGCTGGTTCTACCTCCAGGTGCTGCCGTCCTGGCTGGGACTGCCCACGACCTCGGCGGAGTTCTCCGTCTGGGCGATCGTGGCCTCGGTACTGGTCTTCCTCGGCATTCCGCTGCTGGCCGGCTTCCTCACCCGCGTGTTCGGGGAGAAGGCCAAGGGCCGGCAGTGGTACGAGGAGACGTTCCTGCCGAGGATCGGTCCCTGGGCGCTCTACGGACTGCTGTTCACCATCGTGCTGCTGTTCGCCATGCAGGGTGAGGCGATCACCTCGCAGCCCCTGGATGTGGCCCGGATGGCGGTGCCGCTGCTGTTGTACTTCGTCCTGATGTTCGCCATCAGCCTCTTCGCATCCAAAGCTGTGGGCCTGAACTACGCGAAGTCGACCAGCGTGGCCTTCACCGCGTCGGGCAACAACTTCGAGCTCGCGATTGCGGTGTCGATCGGCGCATTCGGGATCACCTCGGGGCAGGCGCTGGCCGGTGTCGTCGGCCCGCTCATCGAAGTCCCCGTCCTCGTCGGTCTCGTCTACGTCGCTCTCTGGGCCGGTCCCAAGCTGTTCCCCAACGACCCGACTGTCCCCGCACGCAGAACCTCTGGAGTCCGAGCATGACCAGAACCTCTGAACCGAAAAGGCCCAGCGTCCTCTTCGTCTGCGTCAAGAACGGCGGCAAGTCCCAGATGGCCGCCGCGCTGATGCGCTACCATGCCGGCGACGCGGTTGAGGTGCACTCGGCCGGCACCAAGCCCGGCACCTCCCTCAACAACCTGTCCGCCGACGTGGTCGCCGAGGTGGGCGCAGACATGTCCGGAGAATCGCCCAAGCCCATCGATCCCGAGCTGCTGCGCCGGGTCGACCGGGTCATCGTCCTCGGCGAGGAAGCCCACGTCGAACCCGTCGACGGTATGACCGCCACGATCGAAACCTGGAACACCGATGAGCCCTCGAAGCGCGGCATCGAGGGCATCGAACGGATGCGGCTGGTCCGCGACGACATCGACGCCCGCGTGCAGGCTCTGCACTCTGAACTTCTCAACGACTGAATACCCACTCCCGGATTGGATGGTCCTATGACCGCTGCCCCCAACACCACCACGACCAAGCCCAGCGTGCTGTTCGTGTGCGTCCACAACGCCGGCCGCTCCCAGATGGCCGCCGGCTACCTCACCGAACTGTCGGGCGGCCGGATCGAGGTCCGGTCGGCCGGCTCGGAACCCGCCGACCAGATCAACCCGGTCGCCGTCGAGGCGATGGCCGAAGACGGCATCGACATCACCGCCGCGTCCCCGAAGATCCTCACCACCGACGCCGTCAAGGCCTCCGACGTCGTCATCACCATGGGCTGCGGGGACGCGTGCCCGATCTTCCCGGGCAAGCGCTACGAGGACTGGGACCTCGCAGACCCGGCCGGCCAGGGCATCGAGGCGGTCCGCCCGATCCGCGATGACATCAAGGCCCGCATCGAGCAGCTCGTCTCCGAGCTGCTGCCGGCATCGACCGGCGCGAAGTGAGGCGCTGACACCATGACGACCACCAGCACCCAAACGGATGAGCTGATCATCATCGGGTCCGGCCCCGCAGGTTATACCGCCGCGATCTACGCGGCACGCGCCGGGCTGTCCCCGCGCGTGATCGCCGGATCCGTCACCCACGGCGGCGCCTTGATGAACACCACCGACGTCGAGAACTTCCCCGGATTCCCCGGCGGCATCCAGGGCCCGGAACTCATGATGGGACTCAGCGAGCAGGCCGCAAACTTCGGGGCCCGCATCGAGTACGACGACGCTTCCGCCGTCGACCTGACCGGGCCCCTGAAAGAGGTCACGACCCTGTCCGGTGCCACCTACCGAGCACCGGCCGTCATCGTCGCCACGGGTTCGGCGTACAAGGAGCTGGGACTGGCCGATGAGAAGCGGCTCACCGGGCACGGCGTGTCCTGGTGCGCCACCTGCGACGGGTTCTTCTTCCGCGACCAGCACATCATCGTCGTCGGCGGTGGGGACTCGGCCATGGAGGAGGCACTGTTCCTGACCCGGTTCACCGCGACCGTGACCGTGGTGGTCCGGCGCGACACCCTGCGCGCATCGAAGATCATGGCCCAGCGGGCACAACAGAACGAGAAGATCCGCTTCCTGTACAACAGCCAGATCACCGCCATCCACGGAGACGAAAAGGTCACGGGCGTGAGCGTGACCGACTCACTCACCGGCAACACCAGCCAGCTGGATGCCACCGGGATCTTCGTCGCCATCGGGCACCTGCCCCGCACCGAACTCGTCAAGGGCCAGCTGGAACTCGACCCGGACGGCTACATCGTCGTCGACGCCCCGACCACCGCCACCAACCTGCCCGGCGTCTTCGCCTGCGGCGACGCGGTCGACCACCGCTACCGGCAGGCCATCACCGCCGCCGGCACCGGGTGCGCCGCCGCCCTAGACGCCGAACGCTTCCTCGCCGCCACCGAACCGGCAACCGCCCCCGTCCTTCAGGAGACCAGCCATGGCTGACACCACCAACCACACCGAGAGTCTGCCGGTCGTCGTCATCGGCGCCGGCCCCGTCGGGCTGGCCACCGCCGCCCACCTGCGCGAACGCGGCCTGACCCCGCTGGTGCTGGAGGCCGGCAGCACCAGCGGCGCCGCGATCCGCGAATGGGGCCACACCCGCCTGTTCTCGCCGTGGCGGTTCAACATCGACGACGCCGCCCGCCGCCTCCTCGAGGCAGACGGCTGGCAGGCCCCGAACCCGGAAGTCCTGCCCACCGGTCACGAGCTGATCACCGACTACCTGACCCCGCTGGCAGACGCGCTGGGCGACGTCGTCCGCACCGACGCCCGCGTCATCGCGGTCTCCCGGGAAGGGATCGACAAGACCCGCAGCACCGGCAGGGAGACCACCCCGTTCCTCGTCCGCATCGCCTCCTCCGACGGATCGTCCGAGGACGTGTTGGCGCGCAGCGTCATCGACGCCTCGGGCACCTGGCACCAGCCCAACCCACTCGGCCGGTCCGGCCTGCCCGCCCCCGGAGAAGCCGAGGCGACAGCCCGCGGCCTCATCACCCAGCCCCTGCCCGCCGTCACCGGTGTCGACCGTGACCGGTTCGCCGGCCGCCACGTCCTCGTCGTCGGCGCTGGCCACTCCGCGGCCAACACGCTGCTCGACCTCGCCGAGCTCGCCGACGACAACCCCGCGACCCGGATCAGCTGGGCCGTCCGGTCAGCGGACGCCTCCCGCGCCTACGGCGGCGAAGACCGCGACGAGCTCGCCGCCCGCGGCGCCCTGGGCACCCGCCTCCGGGACCTGGTCGAATCCGGCCGAATCGATGTCCACACCTCGTTCGTGATCACCGGCTTCGAAACTCACGGCGAGCAGCTGCACGTCCAGGCCGCAGGACCCAGCGGCGCCGAGAAGCTCACCGTGGACGTCCTCGTCCCGGCCACCGGGTTCCGCCCCGACCTGTCGATGCTGACCGAGCTGCGCCTCGACCTCGACCCGACCGTCGATGCACCCCAGAAGCTCGGCCCGCTCATCGATCCGGAGTTCCACTCCTGCGGCAGCGTGCCCCCGCACGGCGAACGCGTGCTGGCCCACCCCGAGCCCGGGTTCTACATCGTCGGCATGAAGAGCTACGGCCGCGCACCGACGTTCCTCATGGCCACCGGCTACGAACAGGTCCGCTCCATCGCCGCAGCACTGGCAGGTGACCGGGTCGCCGCCGACACCGTCCACCTCGAACTGCCCGAGACCGGCGTCTGCACCACAGACCTCGGCGGATACTGCGACGTGCCAGCCGGGCCACTCCCGGTGACCATCGGCGGCGCACCCACCTCCTCCTGCTGCTCCTGAAAGGACCAGGCCATGGCCGCCGACACCCCGCCGCTCGACACCCAAGTCCTCCAACACACAGCCGATGACCTCGCCCGCAAGTACGAGGGAATCTTCTCCCCGGAGACCATCGAGCGCTACGTCTTCGAGTCCTACACCACCCTGTCGCGGACCGCGAGAATCCGCGACCACCTGGCGATCCTCGCCGAACGGTTCGCCGCCGACCGCCTCCGCGCTCTCGCCCTGGCACAGGGCAAAATCGAGACAACCGTCCCGCAGGTGCTGTTCGTCTGCGTGCACAACGTCGGACGCTCCCAGATCGCCAGCGCCCTGCTGGCCCACTACGCCGGCGACCGGGTCGAGGTCCGCTCGGCCGGCTCGCTGCCCGGATCCGAGGTCCACCCCCTGGTGATCGACGCGCTGGCCGAACGCCACATCGACCTGTCCGGAGCCTTCCCCAAACCACTGACCGACGACGTCGTCCGCGCAGCCGACTACGTCATCACCATGGGCTGCGGCGACGCCTGCCCCATCTACCCCGGCAAACGCTACCTGGACTGGGAACTGGCCGACCCCGCCGAGGAGACACCGGAACGAATCCGCGAAATCGTCGACCAGATCGACGACCGCGTCCGCGCCCTGTGGACCGAGATCCAGAACTGACGACGGCCCACCGGGCAAGAACAGAAGCACCCGGAGCCGCCAAGCGAAACTGCGATTCCCCGCCATCTCCCGCTAACAGTCACACCCATGATTCTCCTCGCACTCTCCCCACCGGGTGGGCGCCGTGCTGCAGGGGTGCGCGCGGGGCCGCGCTCGCGGTCGCGCGGTGGGCACGGCCGGTCGAATCCTGAGAACATGGAGTCCATGAGAATCACAGTGCTGCCGCTCACGGACACCTCGACCGACGTGCTCGCCGACGTCCTCGCCTTCACCTCCGACCGGACCGAGGACCGGGTCACCGTCATCGCCTCGACGTTCACCGACGTCACCGTGCACGGGCTGCGCTTCAGCCCGGACATCGACGCCTGCCTGCTCCCGCCGAGCACCGCGCTGCCCGGCGGTGCGGTCGAGGAGCTCGCCGCGTACCACGTCGACGCCGAGTGGTTCCCGATGACCGAGGCGAGCCTCGCCGCCGCAGTGCTGCGCACCCGCCTGCTCGCGCTCGGCTACCCGCTGTCCCAGGTCGTGCAGGCGATGGCGAGCCGCTTCTCCCCCGCCTTCAGCCTGCTGCCGGCCTCCGACGACGCCGTGGAGACCCTCGTCGTCGTGGAGCGCGACGGCCAGGAGGAGGCGTGGCCGGCCCGCCGGTTCCGCGCCGCCGACCCGCAGCGGGTGACCCGGGTGGTCCGCACCGGGATCGAGGGCGCGACCGCCGCCCCGGGAGTGCTGCGCGCGCTGCGCCAGGCCGACGCGATCATCGTCCGCGCCGACGAGTACGCCGCCCTCGACACCGTGCCGGTGCTCGAGCTCCCCGGCGTCCTCGACGCGCTCACCGGCACGCGCGCCACCGTGCTCCTCAGCGGCGGCGACTCCCTCCCCTCCGAGCTCCGCAGCCGGCTCGGAGCGACGGAGATCACCGGCGCCGTCGCCGAGGCGCTCGCCGGCGTGGAGCCCGCGGCGCCGGCCGGCACCACGGTCTGGGACCGGGCGTGAGCGCCGAACCCGGCGCGCCCGCGCCCTCCCGCCTCCTCACCGCCTACGCGATCGCCGGCATCGAGCGGATCGTCCCGGGCACCGACCTCCCCGCAGTGCTGTGCACGGCGATCGACCGGAACCGGATCGAGATCAAGGACGGAGACGTGCTCGTCGTCGCCTCGAAGATCGTCGCGAAGGCCGAGGGGCGGATCCGGCAGGCGGGCTCCCGCGCCGCCTTCGAATCCCTCGTCACCGAGGCGAGCCTGAGCGAGGTCGCCGCCCGCACCTTCGACTCCGGAGCCGGGCCCGCCGTCGTCACGGTCGCGCGCACCGCCGCCGGCACCGTGCAGGCCGCCGCCGGGCTCGACCGCTCCAACGCGGACGGGCACGTCGTGCTCCACCCCGCCGACCCGGACGGCTCGGCGGCGATGCTGCGCGCCGCATTCGAGCGCTGGTTCGGCGTCCGGCTCGCCGTCGTGGTGTCCGATTCGACCTCGCGCCCGTGGCGCCGCGGCGTGTTCGACTTCGCGCTCGGCTCCGCAGGTCTCGCCGGCCTCGATTCCCAGCGCGGCCGCCCCGACGACGACGGTCGGGTGCAGACCGCGACCGAGCGCGCGGTCGCCGACGAGATCGCCGCGGCCGCCGACCTCGTCAAGGGTGCCGCCCGCGGGCTCCCGCTCGCCGTGGTGCGCGGGGTCGGCGACCTCCTCGACGAGGCGGACCCGGGGGCCCGCGCCCTCAACCGGCCCGAGGCGGAGGACTGGTTCCGCACCGGGCACGTCGAGGCGGTGCACGCGGCACTCGACTCCACCGGGCTCGCATGGCCGCCGGCCTCGGCCTCGGGCGACGACGACGTCCTCACCCGGGTGACCCGGGCGCTCGGCGCCGCCCGCGGCCGCACCGGGCGCACCCCGGGTCAGGACCGGTGGCGGCTGCGCGTCGACGGCGCAGGCGCCCGGATCCTCGTCCAGCGCAGCGGCGCGAACCCCCTCCCGGAGGCTGAGGGCCATCCGCTCGTCGAGGCGGCGATCGGTCTCGGAGCGCTCGTCGAGCGCCTCCACACCGCGCTCCACGCCGAGGGTCTGCGTGCCCGCGTGCGCTACGACTGGGCCGCCGATGCCTCGCCCAAGGGCGCCGCGCTCGCGATCGAGCTCGACCTCGCGCCCGGCACCAATGCCCCCGAGAGAGGATGAACCGATGAGAGACGTCGTCACCGCCCTGTCCGCCCGCTCCGAACCCGCTCTGATCTCCGTCACCGGCGACGGCGAGCGCCTCGAGCTCACCGGCACGGTGCTCGGCAACTGGGTGCACAAGTCCATCGGCCTGCTCGGCGAGCTCGAGATCGGGCCCGACACCGCGCTCGGCATCGTCTGCCCCGCTCCCGCCGCGCTCCACTGGCGGGCGCTCGCAGCAGCGTTCGCCGCCTGGTCGCTCGGCGCCCCCGTCCACCTCCTCACCCAGGACTCCCTCGCTCCGAACGGACCGTGGGTCGCTCTCCGTCCGGAGACGCTCCCGGGCGCGGGGTCCGGCATCGACGACTCCGCCGCCGAGGAGGTCCTCGTGTTCGCGACCGCCGCCCTCGCCCTGCGCTCGGAGACCGGGCCCGGCTGCACCGACTTCATCGCCGCCGTGCGCGCCCACCCGGACGTCGCCGCCCTCGGGAACCCGGCCTCCGCCGTGCTCGTCGGACCGGACGGCGAAGCCGGGCCGATCCCGCTCGACCCGGCGGCCCTCGACGCGGCCGCCGCGGCCGCCGGCCTGTCGGGCGATGGCGCTGCGGGCGACCCGGGCCCGCGGGCGCTGCTCGCCGGTCTGCCGGATGCCGCGGAGGTCCCGCTGCTGCTCGCCACGCTGCGCTCCGGCGTGCTCGTCCTCACCGACACCGACGACCCGGTCCGGCTCTCGGAGCTCAGCCGCCTCGACGGTGTGGTCCATGGCACAATCGGGGCATGGACAAAGTAGTTGCATCGGCTGCTCAGGCGGTCGCGGACATTCCAGCCGGCGCGCAGATCGCGGTCGGGGGTTTCGGTCTCGTCGGGGTCCCGCAGGTGCTCATCAGGGCGCTGCGCGATGCCGGGGTCGGTGACCTCGAGGTGATCTCGAACAACGCCGGGGCCGGGGACTTCGGACTCGGGATGCTGCTGAATACGAAGCAGATCCGGCGCATGATCGCCTCCTACGTCGGGGAGAGCAAGGAGTTCGCCCGCCAGTACCTCGAGGGTGAGCTCGAGGTCGAGCTCACCCCGCAGGGCACCCTGGCGGAGAAGCTGCGCGCCGGCGGGGCCGGGATCCCGGCGTTCTACACCATCACCGGGTCCGGCACGCAGGTCGCCGAGGGCGGGATGCCGTGGAAGTACGCCGCCGACGGCAGCGTGGAGATCGAGTCCCCACCGAAGGACACCCGGGTGTTCGACACCTTCGGATCCGAGCACACCTACGTCCTCGAGGAGTCCCTGGCCCCGGATTTCGCGCTCGTGCGCGCCGCGGTCGGGGACCGGCACGGCAACCTCGTGTTCCATCGCTCGGCCAGGAACTTCAACCCGCCGGCCGCGCAGGCCGCCCGGGTCACGATCGCGGAGGTCGAGAAGCTCGTCGAGCCCGGGGAGATCGCCCCGGACGAGGTGCACCTGCCCGGTGTGTTCGTCCACCGGGTGGTCGAGCTGACCGCCGAGCAGGCGGCGGACAAGAACATCGAGAAGCGGACTGTGAGGGAGGCCTGAGATGGCACTGACACGCAACCAGATGGCCGCCCGCGCGGCCGCCGAGCTCGCCGACGGCTCCTACGTCAACCTCGGCATCGGGCTGCCCACCCTGGTCCCGAACTACGTGCCCGCCGGGGTGCACCTCGTGCTCCAGTCGGAGAACGGGATCCTCGGGGTCGGCCCCTACCCCACCGCCGAGGAGCTCGACGCGGATCTCATCAACGCGGGCAAGGAGACCGTCACGGTGCTGCCCGGGGCGAGCTTCTTCGATTCCGCGACGAGCTTCGGGATGATCCGCGGCGGCAAGATCGATGCCGCGATCCTCGGGGCGATGCAGGTCGCGGGCAACGGCGACATCGCGAACTGGATGATCCCGGGCAAGATGGTCAAGGGCATGGGCGGGGCGATGGACCTCGTCCACGGGGCGCAGAAGGTCATCGTCGTCATGGAGCACGTCGCCCGCGACGGCTCCCACAAGCTCCTCGACACCTGCCTGCTGCCGCTGACCGGCAAGGGCGTGGTCGAGCGGGTCGTGACCGACCTCGCGGTGCTCGACGTCACCGGCACCGGGTTCCGCCTCCTCGAGCGCGCTCCCGGCGTGACCGTCGAGGAGATCACCGAGAAGACCGGCGCGAGGCTCGACATCCCCGACGAGGTCCCCGAGATCGAGGTCCCCGCCCACGTGAGCTGAGCTCCGGCCTCCCGGAGCCTCCCCTGCGCAACTGTGGGGCTTTCGGTGGTGTGTGGTGGCGTTGATGCCCCCACACACCACCGAAAGCCCCACTGTCGTGTGCGCGGCCGTCGGCCGGCACTCAGGCAGGTGCCGCTCAGGCGGGTGCGGGCAGGCCAGTGGTCGCGACGAACAGCTGCCCGGTGCCGGTGACGTGCGGCAGCGGCTCGTCGGCGCCGACGAAGACGCTGTCCCCGCCGGCGAGCTCCGTGCTCTCCTCCCCGCTGCGCACGGTGAAGCCGCCGGCGGTGCACAGGAGGATCGCCGCGCCGCTGCGCGCGATCGGGAGGTCGGCGGCGGAGTCGATGCGCTGCAGGGCGAAGTCGTCGGTGGCCCCGCGCACCACCCCGCGGGCGTCGGGCGCCGCCCGCTGCGGTTCGACGCTGTCGTAGACGACGACCGCATCGAGCTCCGCGAGGTCGATGTGCTTGCTCGTCAGCCCGCCGCGCAGCACGTTGTCCGAGGACGCCATGATCTCCACCCCGAGGCCTCCGAGGTAGGCGTGGAGCACCCCCGCGTCGAGTGCGAGCGACTCCCCGGCCCGCAGCCGCAGGCGGCGCAGCATGAGCGCGACGAGAGTCCCCGCATCCCCGGGGAAGTCCGCAGTGACCTCGCGCAGGGTGTCCTGCGGGTCGACCGCGCTGCCCTGCCTGCAGGGATGGTCCGCACCGACGCCGGGGAGGTCGAGGGCGGCGAGGCGATCGGCGAGCGGTCCGTATTCGGCGGCGCGGCCGAGCACCAGATCGGTCGCCGCCCGCAGCGCCACGGCCTCGTCGTCCTGCCCGCCGGAGGGCGTGAGCGCGGTCAGCCAGGCCTCGAGCAGCGGGCGGTCGGCCGGGGAGGCCGCGGCGCGCAGGCGTTCCACGGTGGCCCGGATCGCCGGGAGCGGGCGGAAGCCGCAGAGCGCGTCGAAGTCGCCGAGCGCATGGATGAGCTCCGGTTTGTGCCAGGTGTCGCGGTAGTTCCGATGCGGAGCGTCGACCGGGACTCCCGCGGCGTCCTCGCGCGCGTACCCGGCCTGCGCCTGCCCCCGGGAGGGGTGCGCCTGGATCGAGAGCGCGGTCCGGGCGGAGAGGATCTTGAGGAGGAACGGCAGCCGCTCCCCGTAGACGTCCACCGAGCCGGCACCGAGCCGCGTGTGCGGGTCCCGCGCGATCCACTCGCGCAGATCCGTGTCCTCGACGCCCGAGGGCGCTCCGGGGTGGGCGCCGATCCACAGTTCCGCGGCCGGCGTGCCGTCGGGCTCGCGCCCGAGGATCTCGGGGATCCCCGTCGGGCTCCCCCAGGCGTAGTCGCGCACCGTGTTCGTCAGCTTCTGCATCCTCGTCGTTCCCTGTTCTCCGTCCGCCGGCCGGCGCCCCCGCGGGACCGCCCTGTTCGCCTCGGTCAGCCTAAGCGAGAGCGCGCGGGGTCGCGAAACCGGGGGAACCCGGGGCGGGGCCGGGAGCGGCTCGGGGGCTCAGGTGGTGCCGGGAGGCCGGGAGCGCTGCACGCCCGGGCCACGCACGAGGCGGCCGGCATGCTCTTCGCATGCCGACCGCCCCATCGGAGTCCGGTCCGTCAGATCACCCGGACGAACACCGCACCCCGCTTGAGCATCCAGTCGTAGCTGCGCTTGCTCGTGTTGGTGCGGGTCGAGCCCGCGTCGTACATCTGGCCCTCGGTCTCGGACACGATCCCGAGGTGACCGGGGATCCAGATGAGGTCGCCGGGCTTCGCCTGCGAGGCCGGGATCACTTCCCCTGCCGCCTTCTGCGCCCCGGAGGAGCGCGGCAGCTTGATCCCGTTCTGCGCGTAGACGTACTGCACGTAGCCCGAGCAGTCCCAGCCGGAGCGCGGCGAGGTCCCGCCCCACCGGTACTTCACGCCGAGGTGCTTCTTGGCCGTGGCGATGACCGCGTCGCGCTTCTCCTTCTCGATCTGCTCGGCGCTCTTCTTCGGCTTCTCCTCCTTGGGCTCGCCCTTCTTCGACTCGTCCTTCTCGGGCTCGTCCTTCTTCGACTCGTCCTTCTCGGACTCGTCCTTCTTCGACTCGTCCTTCTCGGACTCGTCCTTCTTCGACTCGTCCTTCTCGGACTCGTCCTGCTTCGGCTCCTCGGCCCTCGGAGTCTCCTGCCTCGGCTCCTCGCTCGGAGCCGGCGCCGGGGTCTGTGTGGGTGCCGGGGACTGCTCGGTCTCCTGGTCTGCTGAACCTTCCCCGGGTCCAGCAGGCCCGGAGCCGGGCTCCGCGGACTCGTCGTCCGCGGAGCCGGGCCGGGACGCGTTGAGATCGCGCGCCCCTGCGGAGATGTCGCCGCGCGGCGAGAACTCCGTCACCCCGTAGCCTTCGGCCCAGACCAGCCGGGCCCCTTCGTAGAGCTGCTCGCACCGACCGTCGGTGCACTGCGGCGCGGACTTCGGATAGCCGATGTGGCCGTTCTCGTAGCCCTTCGAGGCCCAGTAGCCCTGGAGGATGCCCCAGGTCGGCTGGGCGCCGGACTTCGACGACCAGTGCATCGAGCCGCCCTGGAACTTCTGATAGGCGCCGCCGCTCTTGAGGCCGCCCTGCTCCCCGGTGACCGGGAGGCCGAGCTTCGTGCGGGTGGCACCGTTCCAGGCCGTGGCGATCGCACCGGAGATCACCTGCGGGCCGGTGGCCTTCGACCAGGTGATGTAGCCGCGCTCGAAGTTCTTCACCTTGCCGCCGGCGAGGTCCCATTCCTTCGAGGTGGGCTTGCCGAGGACCTTCTCCTTGCCCTCGTAGTGCGTGTCGATCGCAGTCTTCTTGGGCGCGGGCTTCGGGGTCTCCTTCTCGGGAGCCGCCGGTGCGCCGCCCTGCTGGAGCTTCTCGATGTCCTTGCGCATGCTGCCGAACTTCGAGTAGAACGCCGCTCCCGGGCACGAGGTGGAGCCGAGGTCGCGGTGTCCGACGACTGCCGGGATGCTGCGTCCGCCCACGGTCGCGCGGTCCTTGACGGACACGCCGCTGGCCGACAGCTTCCAGGCGATCGCGTGGTTGACGGCGTCGATCGCCGCCTGCGGCGGAGCCGACCTCCCGTAGGAGCCCATGACGGAGATGCCGAAGGTCCCGGTGTTGTAGCCGGCCACATGGGCGCCGATCACCGCGCGGTCGACGCCGCCTGCGCGGCCCTCCCAGAGGCGGCCGTACTTGTCGACGAGGACGTTGTAGCCCACGTCGGACCAGCCGCGGCCCTTGGTGTGGAAGCTGTAGATGCCGCGCAGGATGCCGGGCACGTCGCCGGCGCTGTAGCTGTTGGAGCCGGCGGTGTGGTGGACGACGGCGGCGCGGACCTTGGGTGCGTAGGACGCCTTGCCCTTGCGCAGGCGCTCATTGGCGCCCCACGACTTGCGCGAGCCGATCTTCGGCTTCGAGACCTTCTTCACCGCGACGGTCTGGGCGGTGGCCGATCCCGGGGCGGCGGTCGCGGGGACCGCGGCGGCCGGCTGGGCGGCGTAGCCCTCGGCCCCGGCGGCGGCACCCTCGGCGGCGGCTTCTCCTGGCGCTTCGGCGCCCGGTGCCGGTGCGGCGACCGGGGCGTTCTGCTCGACGGCCTGCTGGTCGGCGGCGGAGTGCTTGGGGTCGATGACGAGGAGGCGCGCGTCCTCGGGAGCGGCGTCGCCGAGCACGCGCATCTGCACCTCGCTCGCGCCGCTCACGACGAACGGCTCGGTGCCGGGCGTGCCCTCACCGACGACGTCCTCCTCGAGCTCGTCCCAGGCGGACCAGCCCTCGCCGGTCCGGATCCGGACCTCGACGGTGACCTCGGTCTCGGTGTCGTAGGTGACGCCGACGACGGAGGACCGGGACTCCGGCACCTCGAGGACGTCGGAGATCGCGGCGATGTTGACGCCGTCCTCGGTCTTCTCGCGGACGCCGCCGGACATGTCCGGGGTCTCCGCGGGCTCCGGAGAGGTCTCCGCGGGCGCCGATCCGCTCGGAGTCCGCGGCTGCGATTCCTGCAGCGACACGGGCGAGATCGCCGTGCTGCCGGAGCCGAAGGTGCCCAGCGGCGCCATGCCGAGCGCGTTCACGGCGCTCGGGGACCGCAGCAGGTTCGGCAGATTGGTCGTGCTCGAGTTGCTGACCTGCGTGGTGACGAGCGAGGACTCGCGCGCACCGGGCGCATCGAGACCGTCCTCGCTCACCTCGGTGAGCGCGTGTTCGTCGATGGTCGGTGTGACGGTGGCGGATCCTGCGGCAGCGGCGGGGACGGTCAACCCGAGGGTCGAGACCATCACCGCGGATGCGCACGATGCCACGATGGGCAGTGCAAATCTCATCGTTTCAGCCTTTTCGAGGAAGTCAGGGAAGAGAGGCTTCACGAGATGAACTCGTCATTGGAAGGATGACGAATCAGCTCAACATCTCAGAATTGTTACACACTTTTCGGCGTGTCGGACTGGATTTTTCGACGCAGAGCCGAGTTACACGGATGTCGTTCCGCGAGATCTCGCGGCGACACGCGGCTGAAAGTTTTTCGAGGATTCCGGCAGGAAACCTCAAGAATGCCGGGAGGACCTCAGGGCACGTAACAGATGGCCCGGTCCTTCTCGTCTCCTCCTCCCTCGGTCGGGGCGGCGGCGAGAACCGCCCCGGGCACGGCCCCGGCGACCGGATCGAGCCCTGCGGGAGCGGCTCCGGCGGCGAGCACGGCCGGCTCGTCCGGGGAGGCGGCGCGCGCCTCGGCGGGCTCGAGCGCCTCGGCGACGAGAGCGTGGACCGCGGCGTAGTCGGGGTCGGCCGGGACGACCTCGGGCGGGGTGAGGTTGAGCGAGCGGATCTTCTGCGACTTCGCCTTGAGCGCGAGGTCGACGAACCGGTCGACCTGGAGCTGCGGGATGTCGGTGGACACGACCTCGGGCGCGGCCTGCGCGATCGACTGGTAGCGGGTGAGGACGGTCGCCGGGTCGAGCTGGGCGATCATCGCCTCCTGCACGCAGCGCTGGCGGACCATCCGCTCGTAGTCGCTCGCGAATTCGCGCGAGCGGGCGTACCAGAGGGCGTGGAAGCCGTCGAGGTGGAGCTCGCCGGGCTCGATCCAGCCGCGCACCGGGCCGTGCTTCCCCGTCGCCTTGTCCACCGGCGCGGAGATCGGCACGCGCTTCCCGGACACCAGGGAGATGCCGCCCATCGCGTCGATGAGGCTCTCGAAGCCCTTGAGGTCGATCATCGCGTAGTAGTGGACGTCGACCCCGGTCGCCCCGCTGATCGCGTCCTTCATCGCCTGGGCGCCGGCCGGGGAGCCGTCGTCGAACCCCTCGGGGTGCTGCTCGCCGAGCTGGTAGACGGCGTTGATGAGGCACTCGTCGCCGCAGTCGTAGCCCTGCGGGTACTGGGACCGCAGTGGGGAGTCCTCGGCGAAGGGGACGTTCTGGAGGTTGCGCGGCAGCCCGATGATCACCGACTCCCCGGTGTCCGCGTCGATCGACACGAGGGAGATGCTGTCCGGCCGGATGCCCTCGCGCCCCTTGCCGGCGTCGGTGCCTAGCAGGGCGACGTTGTAGCGCCCGTCGCTCGGGCGCACGCCGAGCCCGCCGGCGAAGATCTCGCTGATGAGCTGCCGCTGGCTGTTGAGCGTCACCGTGCCCCAGGCGAGCCCGCCGCCGATGACGAGCACGCTGACGAGCGCCGCGGCCACGACTCCCAGGCAGGTGCGCGGCGACAGCCCGACGAGCCGGATCCGGCGCACCGTGTCGACCAGCGCGACGAGCCACACCACTCCGAGCACGAGCGCCCACAGGGTCAGCAGCCCGAGCACGAGCGGGTTCGTGGCGAGGGTGAACACGAGCTGCCGGCGCAGGAGTGCGGCGAGCCCGACGAGCACGACGAGTGCCCAGGTCGCCAGCGACAGTCCGAGCGCGAACCGCGCGAACCGGCGCACGCCGAACAGCGACTGCACGCTGCCGGGCAGCAGGATCGTGGAGACGAGCAGGATCCAGCCGCGCACATCACGGGTGCTCCGGTCCGCGTACTGGGGGAAGCGGATCGGGTCGGTGTACTTCGGAGTGCGGGGCATCCCTCACCTGTCGGATCTCTGCGTGCGGTCGGCGGTCGGCCGGGGGCGCCGGCGCGGGGCGGGTGGCGCGGGGCGGCTCAGGCGAGCAGCTTGCGGCCCATGACGAGGCGCTGCACCTGGTTCGTGCCCTCGTAGATCTGCGTGATCTTCGCATCGCGCATCATCCGCTCGACCGGATGGTCCTGCACGTAGCCGGCACCGCCGAGCAGCTGCACGGCGTCGGTCGTGATCTCCATCGCGACGTCGGAGGCATAGGCCTTCGCCGCCGCCCCGAAGAAGCCGAGGTCGGCGTCGTCGCGCTCGCTCTTGGCCGCCGCGACGTAGGTGAGCTGGCGGGCCGCCTCGAGCTTCATCCCCATGTCGGCGACCATGAACTGGATCGCCTGGAAGTCCGCGATGTGCTTGCCGAACTGCTTGCGCTCCTTGATGTAGCCGATCGCGTAGTCGAGCGCGCCCTGCGCCACACCCACGGCCTGCGCGGCGATGGTCACCCGCGTGTGGTCGAGGGTCTTGAGCGCGATCTTGAGCCCGTCGCCGACCTCGCCGACCGCCCGGTCGCCGGGGATCCGGCAGTTCTCGAAGAACAGCTCCCGGGTGGGGCTGCCCTTGATGCCGAGCTTGCGCTCCTTCTCCCCGAACGTGAAGCCCTCGTCGGACTTCTCGACGACGAACGCGGTGATGTTGCGCCCGCGCGGGCCGTCGGGATCGGTGACGGCCATGACGGTGTAGAACTCGCTCTCCCCGGCGTTGGTGATCCACGTCTTCACACCGTTGAGCACCCAGTCGTCGCCGTCGCGGACCGCACGGGTGCGCATGCCCGCGGTGTCGGAGCCGGCCTCCCGCTCGGACAGGCCGTAGGAGAACCCGCACTCGCCGGAGGCGACCCGCGGGAAGTACTTCGCCTTGATCTCCTCGCTGCCGCCGATCTGCACCGGCATCGACCCGAGCTTGTTCACCGCCGGGATGAGAGAGGAGGACACGCAGCCGCGCGCGATCTCCTCGATGACGATCGCGACGGCCAGCGCATCGGCCCCCACTCCCCCGTACTCCTCGCCGATGTGCGGGGCGAAGAAGTCGGTGGCGACGAGCGCCTCGTGCGCCTCGCGCGGATAGCGCGCCTCGGCGTCGACCTCCGCGGCATAGGGCGTGATCCGGTTGTCGACGACGTCGCGGACGGCCCGGCGGAGCTCCTCGTGGTCCTCGCTGAGCTGGTAGAGATCGAACATGGTGCTCCTCACATACGGTTTCAGGTCTGCCGGCGGCGCTCGGACAGCGCCGCACCCTTCGCCTCGGCGACGGCCCGGAGGTTCTCACGATAGTCGTCGAGCGCGGCGCGGATGCGCTGCGCCTCGGGGTCGCGGCCGATTCCCAGGATCCTCGCCGCCAGCAGGCCGGCGTTCTTCGCCCCGCCGATCGACACCGTGGCCACCGGCACCCCGCCGGGCATCTGCACGATCGACAGGAGCGAGTCCATGCCGTCGAGGTGGGCCAGCGGCACCGGCACCCCGATGACGGGCAGCGAGGTGACGGAGGCGATCATGCCCGGCAGGTGCGCCGCCCCCCCGGCCCCGGCGATGACGACGTCGAGACCGCGCTGGGCGGCGGTGGCGCCCCATTCGATCATGTCGTGGGGCATCCGGTGGGCTGACACCACCTCGGCGGTGCACGGGATGCCGAGCTCGTCGAGGACGTCCGCGGCGGCGGCCATCGTCGGCCAGTCGGAGTCCGAGCCCATGACGATGCCGACTGTCGGGGTGCTCATGCGGTGTCCTTCCGCTCGGGTTCGGGATCGGTGTCGACCCCGGCGATGAAGTCCGCAGCGTGCCGGGCGCGGGCGAGCACGGCCGCGGCGTCGTCGCCGTAGACGTTGACGTGGCCGAGCTTGCGGCCCGGGCGCACCGACTTGCCGTACATGTGGACCTTGACCTGCGGGTCGTGGGCGAGCACGTGGAGGTAGGCGCAGTAGAGATCGTCGCGGTCGGCGCCGAGCACGTTGACCATCGCGGTGGCCGGGGTGCGGGCGCTCGGATCGCCGAGCGGCAGGTCGAGCACAGCCCGCAGGTGCTGCTCGAACTGGGAGGTCACCGAGCCGTCCTGGGTCCAGTGGCCGGTGTTGTGCGGGCGCATCGCGAGCTCGTTGATCCGGTAGCCGTCCGGGGTCTCGAACATCTCCATCGCCATCACCCCGGTGACGTCGAGGGCGCCGGCGACGGTGAGGACATCGGCGGTGATCCGCCGCGCGAGCTCCGGGTCGAGCCCGGGCGCCGGTGCGACGGCCTCCTTGCACACCCCGTCCTGCTGATAGGTGGCGACGACCGGCCAGACCGCGGTCTGGCCCATCGGCGAGCGCGCGACCATGACCGCGAGCTCGCGGATGAAGTCGATCCTCTCCTCCGCGAGGAGCACGGGATGGGAGCCGAGCCAGTCGACGGCGTCCGCACCGCTCGTCACGACCCGCACGCCGTGGCCGTCGTAGCCGCCGCGCGGGGTCTTGAGGATGACGGGGAAGCCCACCTCCGCGCCGAACCGCTCGAGGTCCTCCGGGGTGGAGATCTCCGCCCAGCGCGGATTGGCCAGGCCGAGGGCGTCCATCCGCCGGCGCATGACGATCTTGTCCTGCGCGTGGATGAGCGCGTCGGGCCCCGGATGCACGGCGTGGCCGGCGGCCTGCAGGGCGCGCAGGTGCTCCGGCGGCACGTGCTCGTGATCGAAGGTGATGACGTCGACGGTGTCGGCGAAGGCCTGGAGGGCCGCGAGGTCGGTGTGGTCGCCGACGGTGACGCGGCCGGCGACCTGCGCGGCGGACGATTGGGCGGATTCGGCGAGGACGTGGAAGCCCACGCCGAGCGCCTCTGCTGCGGGGGCCATCATGCGGGCCAGCTGGCCGCCGCCGATGACGCCGATCACGGGAGAAGTCACCACTCCACTCTAGCGAGGGAACTGCGCCGCCGGCGCGCACGGCCTCCCCGGCGCGCCGCGCGGGCGGGTGTCCCACAGCGGGACCACAGGCGGGTTCCGGTACCGTTGTGCGGGGACTTCTGCTGCACGGTTCACGGGCGCCGACCCGGTGCAGCACGCACGGAACGCCGCTGCTCCGCGGGCGCCGGTCCCGATTCCTCAATCGATCGACGACGGACGGGTACGGGATGCGCTTACGCAAGGAGGCCGAGCGCGTCGCCAAGTTCTCCGTCGTCGGCGGCATCGCGTTCGTCGTCGACTTCACCCTGTTCAACGTGCTGCGGCTCGAGGCGGTGGGGATCGGGCCGATGTGGGCGAAGATCATCTCCGTCACCGTCGCCACCACGGTGAGCTGGATCGGCTCCCGGTACTGGACGTTCAAGGACGGGCGGAACCGCTCGGCGGGCAAGGAGGCGATGTGGTTCTTCCTCGTCAACGCCGGCGGCCTGCTCATCGCGATGGCCTGCCTGTGGTTCTCGCACTACGTGCTCGGCCTGCGCTCCGCGCTCGCCGACAACATCTCCGCCAACGTCATCGGCGTCGGCCTGGGCAACATCTTCCGCTACCTCATGTACCGCTCGGTGATCTACCGGGTCGGACCGCGCCGGCCCGCCCGGCGCCGCGAGGTGCTGCGCTTCGAGGAGGGGACCGGAGCGGCGGGCGGGGCCGGGAGCCCCGCCGTCGACACCGGGACCGAGCCCGACGGCGCGCACTGAGGAGCACACCGGTGACCGAGCCGCGCGCCGTGCTGCGCAGCTCGGCTCGGAGGTCCTGAGCGCTCGGCTCAGCCGCGAGCGCGCAACAGCGGGATCTCGAGCTCGCGCTCGGTGATCCCGCCGTGGTGGCCGAGCAACGCGAGCGCCGCCGGCGAGTCGTGCTCGGAGTCGACGATCCCCACACCCGCGTCGCAGACGACGACGAGGTCGCCGATCCGAGCCCGGTTGACCGGCCGCACGGGACCGAAGAATCCCCGGCCGATCGCATCGTCCCGGGTCAGCACGAGGGCACGCTCACCGAGCACGCTGCGATAGGCGGCGCGCACCTCGGCCGCGGCGCCGGGCTGCGCGTAGACGTGGACGGCGCGCGGCTCACCGCCGATGGCGCGCACCCCCGCCCGCAGCTCCGGGGTCTCCGCGAGATCGATCCGGGAGTCGTGGGGCACGTCGACCATGCCGTGGTCGGCGGTGATGAGGAGCTCGGCATCCGCCGGGAGCGCCTGGGCGAGCGCGGCGAGCCGATCGTCGAGGTGCTCGAGCTCCTCGAGCCATTCCCAGGAGTCCACCCCGTGGACGTGCCCGGTCTTGTCGAGGTTCCCCCAGTAGAGGTAGACGAGCCGGCGGCCCGGCCGGCGGATCTCCTCGCGGGCGTGGTCGACGCGCTCGCTCAACGTCTGCGAGCCGCGGAACCGACCGCCGCGCAGCGATGCCTGGTTGAGGCCGCGCCCGGCGAACTTCGGCTCGCCGAGGCTGACGACGTCCACCCCGGCATCGCCGAGCCGTTCGAACAGGGTGGCGTCGGGCACCCACTGCTCGGGGTCGACCTCGGGGTCCCAGGTCAGCTGGTTGAACACGACGTCGCGGTCCGGGTCGAGGAGACGGTAGCCCATGACGCCGTGGGATCCCGGCAGCAGCCCGGTGCCGAGCGAGGACAGCGAGTTCGCCGTCGTCGAGGGGAAGCCGGCGCTCAGCGCCCCGGCGTCGGGCAGCAGGCCCCGGAGGAACGGGGCATGGGCGGCGCGGTCCCGCAGCAGGCGGGCGCCCATCCCGTCGACGAGCACGACGACGGCGACCCGCACCTCTGCGTCGAGGCCGAGGCGCGCGGCGCGCTCCCGGACGCCGGTGTCGAGGATCTCCCCGGCGCCGAGGCCGAGCGCGGCGGCCGGCACGAGGTCGGACAGGAGCGCGGCGGAGGCGTAGTCGGGCGGGGCGGTGCGCATGTCAGGAGGCCGCTCGGCGGGCGGCGAACACCGCGCGGCGCAGCTGCAGGACGAAGTCCTCGGCCCGGTCGACCGCGCCCTGCCCCTCGGCCTGGGCGGACACGCGCAGGGTGACGTCCTCGGAGAACAGGGAGCCGCTGTAGCCGTGGTCGCCGTCGCAGTCGGGGTCCCCACAGGTCTCCGGGAAGGTCTCGATGCGGCGCACTGCACCCCAGCCCAGGGTGATCGCGACCTCGACCGGCCGGTCGGAGGACCGGTACTCCGCCGGGTCCTCGTAGGTGCGGCTGATGAGGACGGTGCGCAGGCGCTCGAGCGGGATGTCCTCCGTCGACGTGACCCCGCGCGGACGGTGGCCGGGGACGGCGTCGGGCTCGTCGTCGACGTGGGCGAGGAGGAGCCGGGTCGGCGTGACGAGGAAGGCGGTGACGTGCCGGTGGATCGCGTCGAGGTCGACGTGGGTGTCCATGTGGACGTAGTGGGCGAGGATGTCCTCTCCGAACAGCGCTTCGATGAGCATGCTGCCGGTGAGCTGCGGGTAGTAGCCCGCGGCCTGCAGGTCGGAGGCGAGAGTTTTCGGAAGAGCCATGGGCACCATTGTGCCGCAGGGCGCGGACACGGCCGATCCGGAGGGACGCATCCGCCCGCCGGGACCGCCGCGGGCTCCGCGTCAGGGAACTCCCGCGGCGGTGGTGACCGGGTCCGTGCGGATCACTATGCTGGGTGCATGGAACCCTATCCGTCGTACTGGGAAGCCGATGTCGTGCTGCGCGATGGAGCGACGGCGCACGTGCGGCCCATCCGCCCCTCGGACGCCGACGGCATCCAGACCATGCACAGCAAGCAGTCGCCGGAGTCGATCTACCTGCGGTTCTTCGCTCCGCTGCCGGTGCTCCCGGAGAAGGACCTCGCCCGGTTCGTGCAGGTCGACCACCGCGACCGGGTGGCCTTCGTCATGACGATCGGCGAGGAGATCATCGGCGTCGCCCGCTACGACCGGATCGACGACACCGCCGCGGAGGTCGCGTTCAACATCGCCGATGCCCACCAGGGGCGCGGGATCGGGTCGATCTTCCTCGAGCACCTCGCCGCGGCCGCCCGCGAGCGCGGCCTCGAGGTCTTCACCGCCGAGGTCCTCCCCCAGAACCGCTCGATGCTCCAGGTGTTCGCCGCCGCCGGGTACGAGGTCTCCCGCGAATTCGACGACGGCGTCGTCGCCGTCCGCTTCGAGATCGACCCGACGGAGAAGTCGATCCAGGTGCAGGAGGCCCGCGAGCACCGAGCGGAGGCGAAGAGCGTCCGCTCGATCCTCCACCCGGGCTCGGTCGTCGTCATCGGCGCCAGCCGCAAGCGCAACTCCACCGGCAACCTGCTCCTGCGCAATCTCACCGCTGCCCGCTTCACCGGCACCATCACCGTCGTCCACCCGGAGGCCGACTCCGTAGCAGGGTTCCCCACCGTGCCCTCGCTCGACGCAGTGTCCGAGCCGATCGACCTCGCGGTCATCGCGGTGCCCGCCGAATCGTGCGCCCAGGTGGTCCGCGACTGCGCCGCCCGCGGGGTGAAGTCCGTCGTCGTCATCTCCTCGGGCTTCGCCGAAACCGGTGAGCACGGCCTCGAGCTCCAGCGGGAGATGGTCGCCACCGCCCGCTCGCACGGGATGCGCGTCGTCGGACCGAACTCCTTCGGCCTCGCCAACACCGCGCCCGAGGTGTCCCTCAACGCCTCGCTCGCCCCGTTCCTCCCGGACGCCGGGACGCTCGGGCTGTTCAGCCAGTCCGGAGCGCTCGGCACGGCGCTGCTGGCCGCGGCGAAGACCCGCGGACTGGGGATCTCGACGTTCGTGTCCGCCGGCAACCGCGCCGACCTGTCCGGCAACGACCTCCTCCAGTACTGGGAGGAGGACCCGGCCACCGCCACCGTCGGGCTCTACCTCGAGTCGATCGGCAACCCGCGCAAGTTCTCCCGGATCGCCCGCCGGGTGTCGCAGGTCAAGCCGGTCATCGTCGTCAAGTCCGCGTTCACCGGCCGCGAGCTCCCGCCCGGCCACCAGGTGCGCGTGTCGAGCCTGTCGGCGACCGCGCTCGACCAGGTCCTCACACAGGCCGGAGTCGTCCGCGCCGACACCATCCACCAGCTGTTCGACGTCGCCCAGGTGTTCTCCTTCCAGCCGCTGCCGGCCGGCCGGCGGGTGGGCGTGGTGGGCAACTCCGCGGCGCTCTCCACACTCGTCGTCCAGCGCGCCCGCTCCGAGGGCCTGCGCGTCGAGACCGCCCCGGTGTCCCTCCACCCGGAGGTGCATGCCGAGGAGTTCGCCGCCGCGCTCAAGGACATGTACGCCGACCCCGCAGTCGACTCCGTCGTCGTGACCTTCGCCCCCTCCGCCGGCGCGGAGGAGCGCGAGATCGCCGCGGTGCTCGCCGACGAGGCGGCGCGCTCAGGCATCACGACGGTCGCCTGCTTCCTCGGGGTGCACGGCGTCAAGGACGAGCTCACCGCGTACACGCCGCAGGAGGACGGGTCCCGGGCGGCGCGCAGCGTGCCGAGCTACATGGGACCGGAGGACGCCGTGTGGGCACTCGCCCGTGCCACCGAGTACGCGATGTGGCGCAAGTCCGACCGGGGCCGCTACCCGGAGCTGGAGAACGTCGACCCGCGCGCCGCCAGGGACATCATCGAGCGCAATCTCGCCGGCGTGGAGCCCGGGGAGACCGTGCTGCTCGGGCGCGACGACACGCGCGCGCTGCTCGGCGCCTACGGGCTCGAGTTCCTCCCCTACCTCACCGCCCGCACCGTGGACGAGGCGCTCGCCGCCGCAGACACCCTGGGCTACCCGGTCGCACTCAAGGCCGTGCACAAGCGGCTGCGCCACCGGATGGAGCTCGGCGGGGTGCGCCTCAACGTCGACGACCCCGAGGAGCTGCGCGAGGACTGGGCCGGGGTCTCCGCGGTCATCGACTCGGTGCTCGACCCCGGGGACGATCACGGGATCGACGTCCAGGCGATGGCCCCTCCCGGCTCGGCCTGCGTGATCCGCGCCGGGGAGGACCCGCTGCTCGGCCCCATGGTGTCGTTCTCGCTCGCTGGGGACACCTCGGAGCTGCTCGACGACGTCGCCCACCGGGTCGCCCCGCTCACCGATGTCGACGCCGCCCAGCTCGTGCGCTCGCTCAAGGCCTCTCCGCGCCTGTTCGGCTACAAGGGCCTGCCGGTGATGAACATGGAGCCGACGGAGGACGTCCTGCTGCGGCTGTCCGCGCTCGTCGAGGCGTTCCCGGCGATCCGCGACGTCGAGATCCAGCCGATCGTCGTCACCGAGTCGGACTCGCACATCCTCAGCGTCAAGGTCGAGCTCGAGGCCTCGGCCGACCGGATCGACTCCCAGCGCCGCCGCATGAGCGGAGGCTGAGCCCCGCGGACCCGGCCGGCCGGCAGGGCTCAGCTGGCCGGGCTCAGCGGGCCGGGCGCGGGTGTGGTGGTTTCGTGCAGGTGTGCGACCGTTGAAGCCACCACTCTCGATCTGACGTCCCACCGTTCCGGCCGGGCCAGCATGCGGGTGACCGTTGCAGCACCAGTCCGCGCGCCGGGCACGAGGCGGGCGCACCCTCAGCCGGCAGCGGGCTCCCAGGCGTACTCGGTGAGGATCGACCCGGTGTCGATCTCGACGTCGCGCACCCGGGCGAACCCGGCCTTGCGGTACATCCCGATGCCCGGCGGGTTGTCCTGCGAGGTGATGACGAACAGCCGCTGCCCGAGCTCCTGGGCCTGGCCGAGGAGGCCGGAGGCGACGCCCTTGCGGTGGTGGGCGGGGTCGACGATGACGCGCGTGACGAAGAGCCCGGCCTGCCGCTGCGCGAGCACGACCGCCCCGCGCACCTCGGCGATGGTGTCGATGCTCCCGGTGTCCCCGGTTCTCACGGTGCTCGGATCCGCGTGCTCGACGACGTCGGCGATCCAGCGCAGGCCCGGCGCGGTGATGTCCTCGACGGTCTCGTAGAGGTAGGGGATCCGGTCGTGGCCGAGGATCTCGGCCTCGATGCGGAAGGCCGCGACCTGGATCCGCAGCAGCTCGTCGGCATGGGCGGCCACCTCGGCCGCGGTGAGTTCGCGCACAGTCATGGCCCCACCCTGTCACAGCTCCCCCGGCAGCCCGCGGCCGGGCGCGTCTCGCCCCTTCGAATCCGATTGTGGTGGCATCGGCGAAGTGTGGTGCCGTTGCCGCTCGTACACATCACCGAAACCACCACACTTCCACGCGCGAGGTCTCGGTCAGCGCAGGGCCCCGACGCTGCGGAGGGCTGCCACGAAGCGCTGCGGATCGATGACATCCGCCCATTCGAGGCGGAGCACCCGGAACCCGAGCGCGCGGATCGCGTTCTCCCGCCGCTTCTCCCGCAGGAGCGCTCTGCGGTCCATGAGGATCGTTCCGGACGCACGGTACTTCGATTCGCCATCGACTTCGATGACGAGGCCGAGGCGCTCGAGGAGGAAGTCGACCCGCCCGATGAACGCACCCTGGTCCGTGTACAGCTCCGCCTGCTGGATGATGTCGCCGATGCCGACGCTGTGGAAGCCGAGCAGCGCCAATGCCTCGGCCGGGGATTCCGAGAGCCCCGTGCCGAGATCGAGCACTCTGCGCAGGCGCGCGGCACCCCAGCAGCCGGGAAGTCGACCGGCCGCATCGCACAGCACCGCCTTCCGCCGCTGTCGCACGGCGGCCGGCAGCGGGAACCGTCCCGGGCGCCCGTGCTCGTCGGTACCGGGGCGCCCGAGAAAGCACTCCGCGGCCATGATCCCGGTCTCCGTGCCGCAATCGCGGATGAGGTCGACGACTGTGCGCGCCCGCGAGGTCACCCGGAGCGACCCGATCGGATGCGCCTCGACGATGTCCTCGTCCGCGATGACCCGCTCGCGTCGCCGCAGCCCGGGGGTGGTGATCCTGCCGTGCGAACTGCTGACCTCGAGCCGGGTCAGACGGCCGGGCAGGAGCGGGAGGTCGTGCACCATCGCGGCCGAACGGTGGCTGACGATGTCGCCCGGTGCGATCCGTCCGGTGCAGGCGAGCCACCCCACATGGTCGAGGCGATCGCGCTCCCACCGGGAGAGCGTGCCCGGGTGCGGTCGTGCGCGATCCGGCGCGGCACCTCGGCTCCGGGCGAGGAGCAGCGCGGGATCCTCGAGGAAGTACCGGAGCCGCGCATGGGCGGGGTGCGAGCAGTCCGCGGCGACGGCATAGATGCCGCGGGCGACCCGGATGAGGCAGCAGGCGAGGGACGACTGGAGGACGGCGGGCTCGATCCCGATGGCCCGGGCCTGAGCTCGGGAGAAGACGTTGTACATAGCCCCAGCCTGGAATGGACGGCGCGCGTGTGCGAGAGGGCTTGCGAACCTGTGGACGGCCGATCCTCGTCACCGGTCGATGTGACCTCGCGCTGCATCCGCCTGTGACCCGAGGATGCGCGCACCGGTCGCGTCGGCCGTGGACGGCCCCGGCTCCCCGGCGCGGATGCTGCGCCGCACTTCAGAGGGATGCGCCCCGGCCACCGCCGCACCCCGCTGCCGACCGGCCCAGCAGCTGCACCCGAGGCGGCCGCGCATCTCGCGTCCGCAACCGTGGTGGTTCCGGACAGAAGTGCCACCGTTGATGCCACCACGTTCCGACTTTTCCATTACGTACTGCACACGGGTCGTCGAGGACCGAACGATCCGAGCGGGGCGGGCGCGCGTCGGGCCCGACTGCAGCCGGCGAGCGCACGGCGCCGCCGACAGCGTTCCGGCCCGACGCGCACCCGGCGCGAACCGCGGGATCCCGGGCTCGAGGCGGGTTCGCGGGTAGGATGAGCCTGTCGTTTTCGCAGTGTGAGGAGTTCCATGGCAGAGCCGGTCGCAGGCCAGATCGTCGACATCGACGTCTCCGAGGAGATGGAGACCTCCTTCCTCGAGTACGCCTACTCGGTGATCTACGCCCGGGCCCTGCCGGACGCCCGCGACGGCCTCAAGCCCGTGCAGCGCCGGATCATCCACCAGATGGGCGAGATGGGGCTGCGCCCCGAGCGCGGGCACGTCAAGTCCTCGCGCATCGTCGGCGACGTCATGGGCAAGCTCCACCCGCACGGCGACACCGCGATCTACGACGCGCTCGTCCGCCTGAGCCAGGACTTCATCATGCGCGTCCCGCTCGTCGACGGGCACGGGAACTTCGGCAGCCTCGACGACGGGCCGGCCGCCCCCCGCTACACCGAGGCGAAGCTCACGCCCGCCGCGATGGCGATGATCGCCGGGCTCGACGAGGACGTCGTCGACTTCGTCCCGAACTACGACAACACGCTCACCCAGCCCGAGATCCTGCCGGCGGCATTCCCCAACCTCCTCATCAACGGCGCCTCCGGGATCGCCGTCGGCATGGCGACGAACATGGCCCCGCACAACCCCGGAGAGGTCATCGCCGCCGCCCGCCACCTCATCGAGAACCCGCAGGCCGGTCTGTCCGAGCTCATGCGCTTCGTGCCCGGCCCGGATCTGCCCTCCGGCGGCCGGATCATCGGGCTGGCCGGGGTGCGTGAGGCCTACGAGACCGGGCGCGGCACCTTCCGCACCCGGGCGACGGTGAAGTTCGAGAACCTCACCGCCCGCCGCAAGGGCATCGTCGTCACCGAGCTGCCGTACCTCGTCGGTCCGGAGAAGGTCATCGAGAAGGTCAAGGACGCGGTGCAGGCGAAGAAGCTCACCGGCATCGCCTCGATCGACGACTTCTCCGACCGCAAGCACGGCCTGCGCCTGGTCATCGGCATCAAGAACGGGTTCAACCCCGACGCGGTCCTCTCCGAGCTCTACCGGCTCACGCCGATGGAGGACTCCTTCGGGATCAACAACGTGTGCCTCGTCGACGGCCAGCCGCGCACGCTCGGGCTCAAGGAGCTGCTCGAGGTCTACGTCGACCACCGGCTCTCCGTCGTGCTCCGCCGCACCCGCTTCCAGCTCCGCAAGGCCCAAGACCGGCTCCACCTCGTCGAGGGCCTGCTCATCGCGATCCTCGACATCGACGAGGTCATCCAGCTCATCCGGTCCTCCGACGACGCGCCGACCGCCCGCGGCCGGCTCATGGACGTGTTCGACCTGTCCGAGCTCCAGGCCACCTACATCCTCGACCTCCAGCTGCGCCGGCTGACGAAGTTCTCCCGGCTCGAGCTCGAGGCCGAGCGCGACGAGCTCCGTGCCCGGATCGCACACCTCGAGAGCATCCTCGCCTCCGACGCGAAGCTCCGCGCGCTCGTGTCCGCCGAGCTCGGCGAGGCCGCCGAGGCGATCGACTCCGCCCGCCGCACCGCGCTCGTCGAGGGCACCCAGGAGGTCACCGGGGCGCGGCGGAAGGCCGGCGCCCCCGAGCTCACCATCGCCGACGAGCCCTGCTGGGTGCTCCTGTCGACCTCCGGCCGGATCGCCCGCACGAACAGCCTTGCCCCGCTGCCCACGACCGGCCGGCGGGTGTCCCACGACGCCCTGCGCTCCCAGGTGGCGACGACCACGCGCGGCACCGTCGGGGCGATCACCTCCGCCGGGCGGCTCCTCACCGTCGACATCGTCGCCCTTCCGGCCCTGCCGCCGCAGGCCACCCGGCCGGGTCTCGCCGGCGGGGTGCGGATCGGGGAGTTCGTCACCCTCGACGCCGGGGAGCGGGTGCTCGCCCTCGTCGACATCGGCACCGACTTCTTCCTCGGCACCGCCGGCGGCGTCATCAAGCGCGTCGCCGGGGCCGAGGCGCCGGCGAACAAGGACTCGTGGCCCGTCATCAACCTCAAGCCGAAGGACGCCGTCGTCGGCGTCGGGCAGCTCCCGGACCCGGATGCCGCCCGGCTCGTCCTCATCGCCTCGAACGGCCAGCTCCTCACCTACGGCGCGGACCTCGTGCGCGCACAGGGATGGAACGCCGGGGGCGTGGCGGGGATGAAGGTCGCCGCGGACGCCCGCGTCATCGCCGTCGACCTCGTCGACCCGGATGAGGAGAACACTGTCGTCACCGTCGCCGACGGCGTGAATTTCAACGGGGAGCCCGCGCTGTCGATCAAGCTCACCGCGCTCGCGGAGTTCCCCACGAAGGGCCGGGCGACCGGCGGCGTGCGCGCCCACCGGTTCCTCAAGGGGGAGACCGGCCTCGCGCTCGCCCACACCGGTCCGTCACCGCAGGCCGCGGCAGCCGGCGGCGGAGCGCGCGCCCTGCCCGAGGAGTACGGCCGCCGCGACGGCACCGGCACCCCGCTGGAGACGAAGATCGATGCGCTCGGCGCCCTCCCCCATGCCCGCGGGGCCGAGCCCGAGGCGGACGAGGCGGCCGCCGCCGAGGCCGCGGAGGCGAATGCCGGGGCCGGTGGGGCTGCCGCGAGCGCACCGGGCGGGGACGACTCCCTCGATCTGCCGGCGCACGCCCCGCGCCGCCGGGATCCCGACCTCGAGGCGCGCCGCGAGGAGATCGCGCGGGCGCGCACGGACGAGGACGACGCCGCGGTGATCATCAGCCGCGACGAGGACGGCGCGGACGATGAGGAGCCCGGCTCCCTGTTCTGAGCCGCTCCGCCTGGTGCAGCCGTCCGAGGCGGATCCCGAACCGCTGCCGCTCAGCTGTCGCCGGTGATGTCCATCGCCAGCGGCTCCGCGGTGCCGCGCTCCATCTCGAGCACGGACACCTCGCCGAGCCCCTGGAGGTTGAGGGTGCTGTGGCCTGCGAACTCGTAGTCATCGGTGCGCTGGATGATGTGGGCGGTGTCCCAGTCGGTGACGACCTTCCCGGGGTCCGCGACCGCGGTGAGCCGGGCAGCGAGGTTGACCGTCGACCCGAAGATGTCCCCGAGGCGGGAGAGCACCCGCCCCCAGGCGAACCCGACGCGGGCCTTCGGCAGCTGCACGTCGGCTTGGATCTCCTCCTGCAGGCGCAGCGCGATCTCCGCCCCGTCGTGCGGGGTCTGCGCGGCGAAGAACACCTCGTCGCCGACGGTCTTGATGACGCGCCCGCCGCCGGTCGCGACGACGTTGTAGGCGAGGTCCTGGAAGCGCTTGACCATGAACGCGAGCTGACGCGGCTCCATCTGCTGCGAGAGCCGCGTGTAGGACACGAGGTCGACGAAGCCGACCGCGCGGGCCAGCGGCATCGAGGAGTCGTACCAGCCGTGGCCGGCGTCCACCGGATGACCACTGGCCGGATTGATGTTGAGCCGGCCGAGCGCGCCTGCCAGGTTGCGCTTCCACGAGTAGACGAGCACCGCCTCGAGCGGGTCGAGGATCTCCTCGAACAGGTCGAGGACGACGGCGCGCGCCTCGGAGTCGGAGTAGCCGCGCTCATCGGAGAGGTACTCGACGATCGTCTCCATCTGCCACACGACGAGCCGGTCGGTGGTCTGACCGGTGGCGCGCATGAGAGAGAGCACCGTCTCCTCGTCGAGCTGGTCGGTGCCGACGATCCGGGCGACTTCGCTCAGCGCGGTGGCGTCGTTGACGGTGAAGGCGACCTGCCCCTCGGGCACCCGGGCGAGACCCAGGGTGCGCCAGAACTTGCGGGCGGAGATCGTCGACACCCCGGCGAGCTGGGCGACCTCGCGGCGGGTCAGCACCCGCTTGCCGCCGAGCAGAGTCTCCTCGAGCCGGGCCGCGGCCGAGCGCATCTCGAAGATCGTGTCCTCGATCTCCCTGCGCTCCCGCTCCCCGATCACCCCGGGATCGATCTCCTCGTCGGGATCGACGTCCGGGGCCGACCAGTCATCGGGGCCGTGCGGCTCCTCGGCTCCCCCGTCGAGCCCGGGCCTGCCGTCGAGCCCGGCCGTGGGCGGATCCGGGACCGGGCCGGCGCCATCGGGATCCGGCTGGGTGCCGTCGTCGAACGGAGCGCTCACAGCGCCCTCGCGTGGACGACGTCACCGGCGCTCACCCGGCGGCGCGCGCCGCCGACGTCGACGACGAGCGCGCCGGTGTCGTCGAGCGCGACGGCCCGGCCGGTGAAGTGCTCGTCCCCGGGCAGCTCGACGCGCACGTCCGCACCCAGGGTGACCATCGCCTCACGGACCCCGGCGGCGGACGCCGAGGCGCCGGCCCCCTCCCCCGCCGCGAGCACCTCGGCGACGGCCGGGCGCAGGCGCTCCAGCACACCGGCGAGCAGCGCCTCGCGGTCGGTGGAGCCCCCGGCGAGCAGGAGCGAGGTCGCGGTCGGCACGGGCAGCTCCGCGGCGGTCAGCGAGACGTTGATCCCGATGCCGATGATGACGATCGTGCCGCCGACGGCGGGATGGGCGCGGGTGAGGATGCCGCAGATCTTGCGTCCGTCGACGAGCACGTCGTTGGGCCACTTGACGCCGGCACCGGCACCGGCCGCGCCGAGCGCCTCGGCGACGCACCAGCCGGTGACGACGGGCAGCCAGCCGATCATCTCGATCGGGAAGGCCGCCGGAACGCGGACGGGCAGGGAGAAGGTCAGGCAGGCGCCGGGCGGCACGGTCCACACGCGTCCCAGGCGCCCGCGACCTGCGGACTGGAAGTCGGTGCCGAGGACGGAGAAGTCGGGCCAGGAGTCCGGGTCGGCAGTGAGGCGTTCGGCGAGCGCGTCGTTCGTCGAGCCGAGCTCGGCGGGCCATTCGAGGTGCGCCACCGGGGTCCGGGATCGCTCGCTCAGCTCCTGGAATCGGGGCAGGTCGAAGGGACGGCGGGAAGGTTCGGTGTGCACCAGATCACCCTATGGGGTTTGGCACCCGGATACAACGGCGCACCCCCGCCGTTAGGCTGACACCATGAGTGAGACTTCTGTGCCGCGCACGACCGCCGACCGCATCGCCGCTTTCGAGGACCGCCGCCGGGCGGCCCACGCCGGCAGCGAACGGGCCGTGGAGAACCAGCACAAACGGGGCAAGCAGACCGCCCGGGAGCGGATCGACCAGCTGCTCGACGACGACTCCTTCCAGGAGATCGACGAGTTCGTCCGCCATCACAGCACGCAGTTCGGGATGCAGGCCAACCGGCCCGACGGCGACGGCGTGGTGTGCGGCCTCGGCACCATCGACGGGCGCACCGTCGCGGTGTTCGCCCACGACTTCACCGTGCTCGGCGGTTCGCTCGCGGAGGCCAACGGCCGCAAGATCGTCAAGGTGCAGGAGCTCGCGCTCAAGCTCGGCTGCCCGATCATCGGCATCAACGACTCCGGCGGCGCGCGGATCCAGGAGGGCGTCGGCTCGATCGCGCTGTTCGCGGAGATCTTCCGGCTCAACGTCGCCTCCTCCGGCGTGATCCCGCAGATCAGCCTCATCATGGGACCCTCGGCCGGCGGTGCCGTGTACTCCCCGGCGCTCACCGACTTCACGATCATGGTCGACGGCACCTCGCACATGTACATCACCGGCCCCGACGTCATCCGCACCGTCACCGGCGAGGACGTCGGCCACGAGGAGCTCGGCGGCGGGCGCACCCACAACTCGGTGAGCGGCAACGCCCACTACCTCGCCGCCGACGAGTCCGACGCGCTCAACTTCGTGTGCGACCTCATCTCCTTCCTGCCGTCGAACAACCTCGACGAGGCCCCGCTCGTCCACGCCCCGGCCGACCTCACCGTCGACTCCGACGACGAGGCGCTCGACGCGCTCATGCCCGACTCCCCCGCGCAGCCCTACGACATCCTCGACGTCGTCACCACGGTGCTCGACGCCGGGGAGTTCCTCGAGGTGTCCGAGCTGTTCGCGCCGAACGTCGTCACCGGGTTCGGCCGCGTCGAGGGCCGCAGCGTGGGCATCATCGCCAACCAGCCCATGCAGCTCGCCGGCACGCTCGACATCGACGCTTCGGAGAAGGCCGCCCGGTTCGTCCGGTTCTGCGACGCCTTCAACCTCCCGATCCTCACCTTCGTCGACGTCCCCGGGTTCCTGCCGGGCACCGACCAGGAGCTCGGCGGGATCATCCGCCGCGGCGCCAAGCTCATCTACGCCTACGGCGAGGCGACCGTCCCGCTCATCACGCTCATCACCCGCAAGGCCTACGGCGGCGCCTACTGCGTGATGGGCTCCAAGCAGCTCGGCGCGGACCTCAACCTCGCCTGGCCGAGTGCGCAGATCGCCGTCATGGGCGCCCAGGGCGCGGCGAACATCGTCCACCGCAAGACGCTCAAGGCCGTCGCCGACGCCGGTGAGGACGTCGACGCGAAGCGCGAGGAGCTCATCCAGGAGTACGAGGATGCGCTCCTCAACCCGTACCTCGCCGCCGAGGAGGGCTACATCGACGCCGTCATCGCCCCGCGGGAGACCCGCGAGCGGATCGTGCGCGGACTGCGGGCGCTGGCGAACAAGCACGTGGAGGCGAGCAGCCGCAAGCACGGGAACATCCCGCTGTGACCGGGGAGCACACCGACGGACAGGAGCGCGCCGAGGTACACGCGGCACCCGCTGGGGCGCAGTCCGCGCCGGCCGGGGCGCACGCACCGGACCTGCCGGTCGCCGTCGAGCCGCTGCCGGGGTCCGAACCGCTGAGCCCGGAGCGGGAGCGCGAGCTCGCCCGGGCGGCCGTCGTGGCCGCGCTCGTCGCACTCCGTCACGTCGAGGCGATGCATGCCGACACCCCGGAGCCGCGCGCCTCGCGCTTCGCCGCTCCGGCGCGCGCCCACCGGCGCACCCCGGCCGGGTCCTGGCGCCACCGCTTCTGAGGCCGACCGCTTCCGAGCCCGACCGCTTCCGAGCCCGACCGCGCGGATCCCGCGCACGCCGGGCCGCCCGCTCTCAGCCGCGCGCCCCGGCTGCGTCGGCCGACCCGGCCGCCAGCCGTGCTGCGGGTGCGCGCTCGCCGATGCCCTCAGCCGCGCGTGCCCGGCCTGCCGCCGCGGCTGCGCCCGTGGAACAGGTAGTACACCCCGGCGGCGAGCACGACGAGCCCGGCGCAGATGAGGTACACCCCGGACAGCCCGAGGCGCGGGACGAGAGTGCCGAGCACCACCGGCCCGAGCCCGGTGCCGAGGTCGAGCATGATGAAGAACGTCGAGATCGCCAGACCCACCCGGTGGGGCGCGGTGACGGTGACGGCGATCGCCTGCGCGGACGGGAACAGGGATCCGAAGCCCAGACCCATGGGCACCGCGGCCACGACGATCATCCACCCGGAGTCGGCCAGCGCGATGAGCACGAGCCCGAGCGTGAAGAGGGCGAAGATCGGGTACATCACCACGTCGTCGCCGTGCCGGTCCTGGATCCGGCCGACGAGCAGCCGGGCGGCGAGCATGACGATCGCGAACAGGATGAAGAAGGCGCTCGCGGCGTCCGGCGCGCCGAGCTGGGCGGTGTGGGTCGCGAGGAACGGGCCGACCGCGGTGGCGAGCGTCGTCGAGGTGCCGAAGTACCCCGTGCCCTCCGCGCGGCGGGCCGGCGGGATGATCGTCTGCACCGCCGCCATGACCGCGGTGTTCCCCGCCCCGAGCGCGATGCCGTGGACCACCCGCACGGCGATCACCGCCCACACCCCGGTGAGCGGGACGTAGAGCGCCGCGCACGCGACGAACACGACGAGAGCGCCGAGGATCATCCGTCTGCGGCCGATGAAGTCGAGGTACTTGCCGGCGAACACCCGGGCGATGAGCGCGCCGATGATGAATCCGCTCGAGGCGAGCCCGGCGACGGAGTCCGCGGCCCCGAAGCGCTCGATCGCGTAGCCGGCCATCGAGGTCATGAGGAGGTAGAAGGTCAGCGACATCGTGAGGTTGACGAGGAACGCCAGGACGAAGTCCCGGGTCCACAACCGCTGCTGCTCCACTGGCCGTCCGTCCTCCCGCCCGGCTCCGTCCCGAACGGATCAACTCTACCGGGCGCCCGGATCGGTAGGGTGGTGGCCATGACCACCGAGACCCAGCACCGCACCCCGTCCGCCATCGACGCCGTCGCCGAGCAGCACACGGAGCGGCTCATCGAGATGTCCCCGGCCCTGCGGGTCGAGCTCGGCCGGCCCGGCGACGAGACCGTGCTCGACGACTACTCACCGGCCGGCGCCGCCGCCCGCGACGCCCTCAACGCACGCACCCTCGCCGCGCTCGACGAGGCCGAGGCGGCGATGGCCGCCGACGGCACCGCGCCCGACGCCGTCGATGCGGTGACGCTCGATGCGATGCGCGAGCGCCTCGGCGTCGAGCGCGACCTCCACGCCGCGGGCCTCGACATCGGGCAGCTCAACGTCATCGCCTCGCCCCTGCAGGAGGTGCGCGAGCTGTTCGACCTCGTGCCGACGGAGACGACGGCCGACTGGGAGCACAGCGCAGCGAAGCTCCGAGCGGTCGACACCGCGCTCGCCGGGTACCGCGAGAGCCTGCTCGCCGCACGCGATGCCGGGCGCGCCCCGGCCCGCCGCCAGGTGGAGCGCGGCATCGAGCAGGCGCGCGAGGCGGCGAAGGCCGGCGGGCACTTCGACCGCTTCGTCGCGAAGGCGACCGCGGTGCCCGAGGCGCTCGCCGCCGAGCTCGCCGAGTCCGCGAAGACCGCCCGCACCGCCTATGTCGAGCTCGCGGAGTTCCTCGCCGAGGAGATCGCTCCCCACGCCCGTGAGGAGGACGCCTGCGGGCGCGAGGACTACCGGCTGCTGAGCCGCGCGTTCCTCGGTACCGAGGTCGACCTCGACGAGACCTACGCCTGGGGCCTCGCGGAGCTCGAACGGATCGATGCCGAGCAGCGCCGGATCGCGGAGCGGATCGCTCCCGGCACGGACGTGCTCGCCGTCATGCACGATCTCGACGCCGATCCCGCCCAGCAGCTCCACGGCCTCGACGCGCTGCGCTCGTGGATGCAGGAGAAGGCCGATGCCGCGATCACCGCGCTCGGCGGCTCCGCCTTCGACATCCCCGAACCCGTCCGCACGATCGAGTGCATGGTGCTCGCCGACGGCACCGGCGGCATCTACTACACCCCGCCGACCGACGACTTCTCCCGGCCGGGCCGCATGTGGTGGTCCGTGCCGGCCGGGGTGGAGACCTTCTCGACCTGGCAGGAGCTCACCACCGTGTACCACGAGGGCGTGCCGGGCCATCACCTGCAGATCGGGCAGGCGGTCGTCGTCAAGGACACGCTCAACACCTGGCGCCGGCAGATCTGCTGGGTGTCCGGCCACGGCGAGGGCTGGGCGTTCTACGCGGAGAAGCTCATGGCCGAGCTCGGCTTCCTCGACGATCCGGCCGACCGCCTCGGCATGCTCGACTCGCAGCGTGTGCGGGCCGCCCGGGTGTGCGTCGACATCGGTGTGCACTGCGGCCTCGAGGCACCGGAGTCCGTGGGCGGCGGGATCTGGGACGCGGACAAGGCGTGGGAGTTCCTCACCGCCAACGTCGCGATGGACCGCAGCTTCCTCGCCTTCGAGCTCGACCGGTACCTCGGCTGGCCCGGCCAGGCGCCGAGCTACGCGATCGGCCGCCGGCTGTGGGAGCAGGCCCGGGAGGAGGCGCGCGCCGCGGCCGAGGCGGACGGCCGTGCCTTCGACCTCAAGGCGTTCCACTCCCGCGCGCTCGACCTCGGCTCGGTCGGCCTCGACACCCTGCGCCGCGCCCTGGCCTGAGCCCCGGGCTCGGGCCCGACTGCCGTCGAATGGTCACTTCTCTTCGAATACCCGCGCGTAACCGAAGAGAGGTGACCACTCGATGCTCGACCCGGGGTCAGCCGGCCCGGTGGCCGCCACCTCGGGCGCGGCGGCGGGCGAAGCGGCCGTGGACGAGGAAGTAGAGGACCCCGGCGGCGAACACGACACCGGCGGCCACGAGGTACATCGCCTCGTAGGAGAATGCGCCGACGAGCGTGCCGAGCAGGATCGGGCCCATCCCGAATCCGAGGTCCATCATGAGGAAGTACGTCGAGGTCGCCACCCCGACGCGGGCGGGGCCTGCGGCGGTGATGGTGATCGCCTGCGCGCTCGCCATGAGGGAGCCGAAGCCCACGCCCGCGAGCATCCCGGCGAGCACGATCATCCAGGTCGCCTGGGTCGCGGCGACGAGCACCATCGCGGCGAGGAAGCACACGAACAGCGGGTAGACGACGATGTTGTCGCCGTACCGGTCCTGCACCCGGCCGAGCGTGAGCCGGGCGATGAGCGAGAAGCACGCGAAGGACAGGAAGTAGTAGGGCGCGGCGTGCGCCATCCCCATCTGCGAGGTGTACCCGAAGAGGAACGCCATGACGGAGGAGTAGGCGATGCCGCAGAGGAACATCACTCCCCCGATCCGCAGCCCGTCGCGGTCGAGGAGGTTCCGCGGGTGGAAGGTCGTGAGGCCGACCCGCGGCACGTACCGGCTGTCGAGCTCCGGGACGCGGAGGAAGAAGAGCCCGAGGAATCCGACGAGGGTGAAGGCGGTCGACACGACGAACAGCCAGTCGTAGCCGAGGTCGGCGATGACGGTGAGCGCGATGAACGGCCCGAGCGCGGCCGCGAGCGTCGTCGAGGTCGAGAAGTAGCCGGTGCCCTCCGCCCGCCGGGCCGGCGGGATGATGCTCTGCACGGCGGCCATGATCGCGGTGTGCCCGACGCCGAACGTCATCCCGTGGAGCAGGCGGACGACGATGAGCAGCCACAGGGAGTCGGCGAGCAGGTAGAGCAGGGAGGCCGCGACCGAGGCGCCGAGCGACACGATGAGCACCCGGTAGCGGCCGACGACGTCGAGGAACGCGCCGGTGAAGATCCGGGCGATGAGCGCGCCGACGACGAATGCGCTCGCGGTGAAGCCGGCGACGGTGTCCGAGGCGGCGAAGCGGGTCACCGCGTACTCCGCCATCGAGGTGACGAGGAGGTAGAAGACGAAGGACAGGAAGATGCAGATGACGAGGGCGAGGATGAAGTCCTTCGACCACAGCCTCCGCTCCGGCTCCGTCTTCACCGCACCGCTCCCCGTTCGATCGTTCACTCTGCGCGCTTCAGACGCCATTACATCACGGTGCCGTGATGTGCCTCACCCCGGGTCGGCCCCGCACCCCACGGACACGACTACGGAGGGCGGGTCGCACCGGCCGCTCGCGGCGCCGGCTCAGCCGCCGGTTCAGCCGCCGGTTCAACCGTCGGTTCAGCCGCCGGCGAGGATGTGCTCGGCCATCCGCTCCCCGGTGACGGGTCCGAGGACGATCCCCCACATCCCGTGTCCGGTGGCGACGTACCCGCGTCGAGCCACCCGGCGCAGCACCGGCCGGCCGTCGTCGCTCACCGGGCGCGGGCCCACCCAGTGGTCGCTCGTGTCGGCGAGGTCGATCCCGGTGACGAACGGCTCGAGCGTCGCGGCGATCGAGTCGATCCGGCCCGGGCGCGGCGGGGCATCCGGGGGCAGGAACTCCATCGTCCCGGCGATGCGGACGCCTGCGCGGTACGGGGTGAGCACGATGCGCTGGGTGGGGAGGTAGACGGGACCCTCGGGCATCCGGCCGGGGGCCACGGCGGCGGTGAAGGAGTAGCCGCGGCCGCTCGTCTGCCGGGTCCGTGCGCGGGTGCCGAACACCGGGCCGAGGACCTCGTCGGACCAGGCGCCGGCCGCGACGAGCACGGTGTCGGCGGTGTGCGCGGCTCCCGCGGAGTCGATGAGGCTGACCGCGGAGCTCCCCGCGTGCCCGGCGACGACCTCGACCCCTTCGCGGATCTCGACGCCGGCGGCGCGCGCGGCCCTCGCGAGGTCCCGGCAGTAGGCTCCGGGATCGATGTAGGCCTGCCCGGTGACGGTGAGCGCGTGCGCGACGCGGTCGGTGAAGTACGGGAGTCCGGCCGGATCGGTGCGGCGAACGGCGACCTCGACGCCGGAGGCTGCGAGCAGCTCGACCTCGTGCTCGAATGCGGCGATCGTCGAGGCGGACTCCGCCCCCACGTGGTAGTCCGCGCGGTGGACCGGAGCGGTCACCCCGGACTCGGCGAGCCGGTCGAACGCGGCGAGCGCCTCGCGGGTGAGCGGGGCGTTGGCCTCGATGGCCGCGGAGAACCGCTTGGTCGTCATCTGGGCGGCGAACCGGGTGAGGAACCTGAGGATCTGCGGGGTGGGCCGCGGCACGGACAGCGGGGCGTCCGGGTCGGTGAGCGCCTGGATCCCATGGCGCCACCCACCGGGCTCGGCGAGCGGGGCGACGAGCCCCGGGCACACCCAGCCGGCGTTGCCCCAGCTCGCCCCGGCGGCCACCCGCTCGCGCTCGAGCACGGTGACCTCCGCACCCGCCCGGGCGAGGTGGAAGGCGCTCGCGAGCCCGACGATCCCAGCCCCGACGACGATGACGTGCATGGTGGGTCCTCCCGTGTCTAGAGCGCCTGGGCGCTGATGACGAAGTGGGTGCCGTCGAGCCCGTCGACGAGCATCTGCACGGCGTGCGTGCGGTCGCGGCCGCTGACGAGCCAGTTCGGTTTGAGCACCCCGCGGACCGGTTCCGCGATCTCCACCCGGTAGCCCATGCCGAGCTTCCAGCGGCGCTGCACCCGGGTGCGCAGGAGGTTCCGTGCGACCTCGACCGCGTCGTCCTCCGGGATCGGTGTGCGTTCGAGCGCGGCGACGAACTCCGCCTCCTCGACCGGCTCCCCGTGCGGCTCGAAGGCCGCGATGAATCCCTTGCCGGAGTAGACGTCGACGAGCACGTCGACGATCTCGCCGAGCGGGTCTCCCCCGCCTGCTCCCGCACCGGCACCTGCTCCTCTGCCGGCTCTGCGGAGGCCGGTGCGCCGCACCCCGGCGCGCACCCACCAGTACGGGTGGACGACGGCGGTCGCGCTCGCCGCGGCACCGGGCAGGCGCCGGACGAGCACGGCCCGCGCCTCGGCGGCGCCGCACACGACCGGCAGGCGCAGCGCGCCCGGGAGTGCGCTCACGCCCGGTCGGCGGATCCGTGGGTGCCGGGCACCTGGCCGCCGAGCGCGGGGTTCTGCCCGGTGAGCAGGCGCGCCGGGATCGGACCGACCCGGTCGGTCTCCACGAGTGCCTCGTGGACATGGGCGGGCACCGGGCTGGTGCGCTGGGTGACGAGCGAGCCGATGATCATCGCGAGCGTCGAGGCGAGGATGCCCACGCCCATCGGGTCGATCCCGGTGACGTCGACGAGTCCGGAGAACTGCCACACGACGACGACGACGGTGCCGACGATCATCGAGGAGATCGCGCCGACGGTGTTCGCCTTCTTCCACCAGGCCGCGCACACGTAGGCCGGCACGAAGGCCGCGCCGAGCACGGTGGTGGAGAAGATGACGACCTGGGCGACGGCCGGGGCGCCGACGATCGCGACGACGTAGCCGATGATCGCGAGCAGGAGCACCGTGATGCGGGAGACCCACACCGACTGCCGGTCGGTCATGCGCGGGTTGATGAACCGGCGGAAGAGGTCGTAGCTCGCGATCGTGCCCGATTGGAGCAGCAGGGCGTCGGCGGTGGACATGATCGCGGCCATGATCGCGGCCATGACGATTCCGACGGCGAAGGCCGGCAGCACGATGTCCGCGACCTCGAAGATCGCGAGCTCCGGGTCGGCGAGGTTGGGCACGATGATGAGGGCGAGCACGCCGATGAGGTAGGGCGCCGGGATGAAGAGGAGGTTGTAGACGGTCGCGTAGAGACCCGCCCGGCGGGCCACCGAGGGGTTCTTCATCGCCATGTGGCTGACGTTGACGTGGGGCCAGCCCATGTAGCCGATGGAGAACACGAGCAGCGCGCCGATGATCACGCCCCACTGCACCCCGGCGATCCCGTCCGGACCCCACATCGACAGCAGGTTCGGGTTGATCTCCGCGACCGCGGTGTTGCCGGCCGTGAGTCCGCCGACGGCCATGAGGGTGGCGATGAGGATCCACAGCATGCCGATGACCATGATGATCGCCTGCACGAAGTCGGTGTAGGCCACGGCGAGGTACCCGCCGAGGAAGGTGTAGGCGACGATGACGCCGATCGCGATCGCAAGCGCCCACACGTAGGGGACCCCGGTGACCATCTCGAGCCCGCGGCCGCCGGCGATGAACTGGCTCATGACGTAGAAGAAGATGCAGAACAGGGCGATCGGCGCAGCGATCAGCCGCGTCCACCTCGAGGGATACCGGTGCTCGAGATACTCGATCGAGGTGAGCGAGCCGAGGATCTGGGAGAGCTTGCGCATCCGGCGGCCGAGGATCGACAGGTTGAGCACGCCGCCGCCGATGTCGCCCATCGCGTACCACATGCCGAAGTAGCCCTGGGTGTAGCCGAGCGAGCCGGCACCGAGGAACATGTAGCCCGACATCGACGAGCTCTGCAGGCGCAGCGCGGTGACCGCCGGGCCGAGGCTGCGGCCGCCGAGCAGGAATCCCTCGGAGTCCTGGGTGCCGCGGCGCATCGCCCACACGCCGATCGCGATCATCGCGATGAAGTAGATGATGAGGAAGATCGTCTCGAGGTTCATCGCACGTCACCCCCCGTCGCACCGGCGGGTCCGGCCGGTGTCCCGGGGCCGGCAGGTGCGCTCGGGCCGCCCGGGGCATCCGTGTCTGCGTCCTCCCGCGCCCAGTTCCGCGACACGACGAGGAACCCGATGGTGTAGAGGACCCAGAAGAGGGGGATCCCGATGAGGACCGCGGTGGTGACCGCCGGCAATCCGAACATGAGCGCTGGCCTTCCAGTGGGGTGCGAGCAGTTCCGCGACGAGCCCCCGGCCGGCAGCGGCGCTCCGGTTCCGGGTGGACTCGTCCGGCTCACCCTATCCTGCGCCCGATCCGGAAGGTGACCGGGGTCACCCGACCGGGCCGGAATGCCGCCCGGCACCCGGACGGCCCGCCGGGCTCACCCGCGTCCGAGGTGCGATCCGCCCGGGCGCGGCCGGGACCGGACTCATGCCAGGTGCCGCCGCAACTCCACGGCGATCTGCAGCGCCCGGGCGGTGACGGCGGGCGCGGCGCCGTACTCCGGCAGGCAGTCCTGGAGGAGCACGACGAGCTGATCGCCGAGCACCCGGTCGGCGAGTGCGGGGACCGGGCGGCCGTCCGCGGACAGGGCGGAGAGCGCGCTGAGCGCGCTGCGGATCTCCGTGCGCCGCCCGGCGTCGAGCTCATCGCCGCTGAGCCCGGCGATGCGAATGCGGAGGCGGCGGATCTCCGTGTGGAGATCCGCCGCCGTGTCCGGTTTCATGTGGGCCTGTGCCTCAGCCGTCCTGCGCCTCAGTTGCTCCGGAAGTACGAGAGCAGGCGCAGGATCTCGATGTAGAGCCACACCAGGGTGACCATGAGCGAGAACGCGCAGGTCCAGGAGTAGCGCTCCGGGATCCGGTGCTTGACGCCGTCCTCGATCATCTGGAAGTCGGCGACGAGGGTGAGCGAGGCGAGCACGACCGCGACGATGCCGATGAGCACGCCGAGCGGCATGGTGACGCCCATGATCGAGATCTCCACGCTGCGCGCGCCGCCGGAGCCGGTGGCGAGCACGAACACGAAGTTGACGATCGAGAACAGCGCGTAGCCGCCGACGGCGAGCATGAGGAACTTGGTGAATCCCTTGCTCATCCGGATGACGCGGAACCGGAACAGCGCGAACATCAGACCGAACACGCAGAGCGTGGCGAGCACGGCCTGCATGACGATGCCGGAGTAGCTCGCCTCGAAGATCCCGGAGATGCCGCCGAGGAACACGCCCTGGATGCCCGCGTAGAGCAGGATCAGGGCCTTGTTCGGCTCGCGCTTGAAGGCGTTGACGAGGCCGAGCACGAGCCCGACGATCGCCGCGGGCAGCGCGAGAATCGGCATGAACCAGCCGACGACCGCACCGGCGAGGAGCACCGCGAAGCAGAACGCGGTCTTCATCAGCACGTCGTCGTAGGTCATCGGCCGCTCGGCCGGTGCCGTCGGGCGCTCTGCCGAGGGCATGCGGTACATCTGGTCGAGCTGCTCGGCCGACGGGGCCGGCGTCTGGGAGCGCCCGGCCTGGATCCCCTGTTCGAGGCCGCGGCGTACAAGCGGATTGCTCATAGAATTCCTTTCGAGGGCGGATGTCGTCCGTCCACAACAGTACAGTCCGAATCTGACAGAACCCTTGAGTCCAGGGGTCCCCGAGCGGGCGTTACAGACCTGTTATGCGCAGGCCCGCGGGCGTTCAGCCCGGCAGCTCGTAGCTGATCGCCGCACCGGGTCCCCACGGGATGCCGAGCGCCCACCAGACGAAGAACAGCAGGCCCCAGACGATGAACATGCCGATCGACAGCGGGATCGTCAGGGACAGCAGGGTGCCGATCCCGGCGTCCTTCTTGTAGCGCTGGATGAAGCCGAGGATCATGACGAAGTACGGGCTCATGGGCGACACGATGTTCGTCGTCGAGTCGCCGATGCGGTACACCGCCTGCGTGGTCTCCGGGGAGATGTTGAGCAGCATGAGCATCGGCACGAGGACCGGGGCCATGAGCGTCCACAGGCCCGAGCCCGAGGTGATGAAGAGCGCTCCGACGGCGACGAGCAGGTAGGCGCCGAACAGGATGAGGAAGGTGCTCGCACCGATCTCCTGGAAGAACTCGGCGCCGCGGATCGCGAGGATCTCGCCGAGCGCGGACATCTTGAACAGGGCGAGGAACTGGGAGGCGGCGAAGAACAGGACGAGCACCTGGACGAAGGGCGCGACGCCCTTGACGATCATCTCCGGGACGTCGTTGGGGTGGCGGATCGAGCCGGTGACCACACCGTAGACGATGCCGATGACGAAGAAGCCGAAGCCGATGATCGCGGCGATCCCGGCCATGAGGCCGGACTCGGGTCCGAAGGCGCCCTCGGTGTCGCGGAGGAAGGAGTCCGCCGGCCAGGCGAGCGCCACGACGATGCCGACGCACACGATGAGGGTGATGAGGGCGGCGATCATGCCGCGCTTCTCCGCCGGGGTGACCTTCGTGGTGAGGTCGCGGTCCTCCCCCTCGGGGACCTCCTCCTCGGTGAGCTCGAGCTGCTCGCCGCGCTTGTTGAGGAGGAGCTCGGTGACGATGGTGATCGCGATCGCGACGGCGAACATCGACACGAAGTTGAAGTAGAGGTTCGCCACCGGGGTGACGGTGTAGCTCTCGTCGATGATGTGGGCGGCCGAGGTGGAGATGCCGCCGAGGATCGCGTCGAGGCTGTTGACGAACGGGGCGGCGGAGTAGCCGCCGGAGGTCGCGGCGTAGGCCACGGCGCAGCCGATGACCGGGTTGCGGCCGACGGCCTTGAACGCGAGCCCGCCGAGCGGGATGACGATCATGTACGAGGCGTCGGAGGCGATCGAGGCCGCGGCTCCGGTGAGCGCGACGATGAGGGTGATCCAGCGCGGCGAGGTCTTCGCCATCGCCGAGCGCATGATCGTCGGGATGAGGCCGGAGCGCTCGGCGACGGCGACGCCGAACAGCACGACGAGCACGAGACCGAGGGCGGGGAAGGTCACGTAGTTCGTCACGACGTTCGCGACGATCTCACGGAGGTTGTCCTGCGACAGGAGGTTGACCGCGGTGACGGTCTCCCCCGTCGCCGGGTTGACCGCCGAGGTGCCCGCATTCGCGAGGATCCACGACAGGATCATGACGATCACCGCGAGGCTGAGGAACAGCCAGAACGGGTGCGGCAGCTTGTTGCCGGCCTTCTCGATGAAGACCAGGGAGCGCATGAGGAAGTTGAGGTTGTCGTCGGTCTTGCCGGGCGGGGAGCCCTGCGTGCCTGCCGCTGCTGTCGACATCGGTCGCCTTTCGGCCTCGGGGGCGGGGACGCGGATGTCGCCGCCAGGGGTTGGGACTGGTTCAGAGTAACAGCAGGTGGGCGGCCTCCAGAAGCCCGCCCAGGACCTCGCGGACCGGTCGCCGCTCACCCGTCTCCGAGCGCCCGGGAACGCCGCAGGCCCGCCGCGATGCGGCGGGCCCGGAACGGCGGAGTGCGCAGAGGCGCGTCAGCGCTCGATGTCACCCCGGATGAAGGCTTCGACGGCGGCCTTCGCGGCGTCGTCGTGCTGCTGCTCCGGCGGGGACTTCATGAAGTACGAGGACGCGGAGATCAGGGGCCCGCCGACGCCGCGGTCGAGCCCGATCTTCGCCGCGCGCACGGCGTCGATGATGACGCCGGCGGAGTTCGGCGAGTCCCACACCTCGAGCTTGTACTCGAGCGACACCGGAGCGTCGCCGAAGTTGCGGCCCTCGAGCCGGACGAAGGCCCACTTGCGGTCGTCGAGCCAGGCGACGTAGTCGCTCGGGCCGATGTGCACGTCGCGCTCGGACAGCCGGGCGGAGGTGTTCGAGGTGACGGCCTGCGTCTTCGAGATCTTCTTCGACTCGAGGCGCTCGCGCTCGAGCATGTTCTTGAAGTCCATGTTGCCGCCGACGTTGAGCTGGTAGGTCCGGTCGAGGATGACGCCGCGGTCCTCGAACAGCTTCGCCATGACGCGGTGGGTGATCGTCGCCCCGATCTGGCTCTTGATGTCGTCGCCGACGATCGGCACGCCGGCGGCGCGGAACTTCTCGTCCCACTCCTTCGTCCCGGCGATGAAGACCGGCAGGGCGTTGACGAAGGCGACGCCGGCGTCGATCGCGGCCTGAGCGTAGAACTCGGTGGCCTGCTGCGAGCCGACGGGCAGGTAGCAGACGAGGACGTCGACCTCGCGCTCGCGGAGCACCGCGGCGACGTCGACGGGCTCCGCGGTCGATTCCTCGATGGTCTCGCGGTAGTAGCGGCCGAGCCCGTCGAGGGTGGGCCCGCGCTGCACCTGGACGCCGGTGGCGGGCACCTCGGTGATGGTGATCGTGTTGTTCTGCGAGGCCTGGAGGGCGTCGGCGATGTCGAGGCCGACCTTCGCGGCGTCCACGTCGAAGGCGGCGACGAAGTCGAGATCGCCCACGTGGTAGTCCCCGAAGTTCACGTGCATGAGGCCGGGGATCTGCTCATCGGGTGCGGCGTCCTTGTAGTACTCGACACCCTGGATGAGCGAGGTCGCGCAATTGCCGAGACCGGCGATCGCGACTCGGATCGGTTGGTTTGCCACTTGGTCGAACTCTCCTTCTCGGACCTGCACTGGGATTCTGCAGCGAATGTGTGAGGAACCCGAAGCGGGGCTCTTCCGCCGAGCGCCGCACGCGCGCGCGGAAGTCTCAGGCACAACACTCCATCCTAGTCCTCCCCCGGCACCCGACCAAAAGCCGCGCCGAGGCGCGCTCGCCGGTGCGCCCCAGGTCCCCGGGTGGTGCCCCCGGACGGTGCTGAGCGCCGGCCCGCGGCGCCCATCGACCTCCCGTCGGCGATTCAGGACACGACGAGCGGTTCGAGCACGAGGTCGGGATGCTCGCGCTCGACCCCGGCCAGGCGCCAGCGGTCGGAGAACAGCGCGAGGAGCTCGCCGTCGGAGCGGGACAGGACCTCGACGGAGCGCTCGCGGGCGAGCGTGCTCACGCATTCGGGCGTGGTGCGGCGGGCGAGCGAGTAGTTGAGGCGCTCGAGCGTGCACGGGGCGTTGAATTCGTTGACCATCCGGTCCTCGGCGACCTCGAACTGCATCGGGCCGACGGCCCCGACGACGGGCGCCTGGTCGCCGCGCAGGTCCGAGCGCAGGACCTGCACGACGCCTTCGTGGTCGAGCTGCTGGATGCCGCGGCGGAACTGCTTGTACTTCGAGGAGTCCTTGGCGCGGATGACCATGAAGTGCTCGGGCGAGAAGGTCGGGATCTCGGGGAACACGACCTTCTTGTCGAGGTAGAGGGAGTCGCCGACGCGCAGCGCGGAGGCGTTGACGAGGCCGACGACGTCACCGGGGAACGCCTCGTCGACGACCTCGCGGTCGCGGCCGAACACCTGCTGGGCGTACTTCGTGGCGAAGGGCTTGCCGGTGGAGGCGTGGGTGACGACCATGCCGCGCTCGAACACGCCGGAGCACACGCGGATGTAGGCGAGCCGGTCGCGGTGGTTCGTGTCCATCCCCGCCTGCACTTTGAACACGAATCCGGAGAAGGGGGCGTCGACGGGGCGCGGCTCGCCGTCGCGGTCCGGTCGGGCCTCAGCGGCGGGCGCGATGTCGACGAGGGTGTCGAGGAGCTTGTGGACCCCGAAGTTGAGGACCGCGGAGGCGAACATCACCGGGGTGGTGCGGCCGGCGAGGAAGGCCTCCTGGTCGTGGTTCTGGTCCTCGAGGTCGAGCAGCTCGGACTCCTCGACGGCGTTCGTGAAGGCCTCTCCCTCGGCGGCCTCGGCGGCGGCCGCATCGAGGGTCTCCTCGCCGGCGATCGTCGCGCCGCCGTCGGTGCGGGTGAAGCGGGTGAAGGTGCCGCCGGCCCGGTCGAGCACGCCGCGGAAGTCGCCGGACTGCCCGACCGGCCAGGTCAGCGGGGTGGGAGTGAGCCCGGTGCGCTCGAACACCTCGTCCATGAGGGCGAGCGCGTCGAGGCCGGGCCGGTCCCACTTGTTGATGACGGTGATGATCGGGATGTTCCGGTGGCGGCAGACCTCGAACAGCTTCATCGTCTGCACCTCGAGGCCCTTCGCGGCGTCGACGAGCATGACCGCGCAGTCGACGGCCGACAGCACCCGGTAGGTGTCCTCGGAGAAGTCGGCGTGGCCGGGGGTGTCGAGGAGGTTGATGACGGTGTCGCGGTACTCGAACTGGAGGGCGGCCGAGGAGATCGAGATGCCGCGATCCTGCTCCATCTTCATCCAGTCCGACACGGTGGCCCGGCGGCCGCCCTTGCCGTGGGTGGCGCCGGCCTGCCCGATCACCCGGGCGTGGAGCGCGAGCGCCTCGGTGAGCGTGGATTTGCCCGCGTCTGGGTGCGAGATGACGGCGAAGGTGCGGCGACGCGCAGCTTCGCGGCGGATGGTGGCCGGGTTCGGCGTGCCTGCAGAAGTCACCGCCACAGTCTACGCGCTCGGGCTCTCCAGGCAGGACCCGGTGCCGGTGCCCCGGACCGCCCCGGGGCACCGGGATCAGCCGGTGACGAGGATGACGTCGAGGGTGCGCGGGCCGTGCACCCCGGCGACGCGCTCGAGCTCGATGTCGGAGGTCGCCGAGGGCCCCGACACCCAGGTCTGAGGGTGCTCGACGAGTCCGCGCTCCTCGATGATCTCCACGGCCGCGGGCACCCGGTTGACGATGTCGGCGGTGCGCACGAGGCAGATGTGGTGGTCGGGCACGAGAGTGATCGCGCGCCTGCCGCACTGCGGGCCGCTGAGCACGATCGTGCCGGTGTCGGCGACCGCCGCGGTCGAGGCGGTGACGACGGCGTCGACGGAATCGAGGGTCGCGAGGTCGAGCGGGGCATCGGCGGAGTCGGGGAGCACCTCGGCGGTGAGCCCGGCGAGGTGGGCGGGGTCGAGGTCGTGCGGGGCGACGATCGTGCGCGCCCCGGTGAGGAGCTCGGCGATGCGGGCGGGCACCTCGGCCGCGGTGAGCAGGGAGACGCTCGCGTCGTAGTCGAGCAGCCGGTCGGTGAGCAGCTCGATGAGCGCGTCCCCGTCCGGGTGGGGGCCGGGGTCGGCCGGCGCGGGGCCGACCTGCGCGGCGGCGGCGGATGCGGCGGCCGAGGTTCCGGCCGGGCCGGACGGCTCGGCGGACGCGCCGCCGGCAGTGGCATCCTCGCGGCGGAGGGCGGAGCGGATGCGTGCGAGCACCTCGGCGCGGGCGGTCTGCGGGCTCATCGGGTGCCACGCTCCTTCTTCCACCAGGACCGGAACGACTGTTCGGGCGGCTGCGGCAGGGTGCGCGAGTGCGTCCACTTCCCCGCCACGCCGGGCAGGCTCCGGATGCCCTCGGAGCCGGTGAGCAGGTGGGCGAGCGGCAGGCTCTTCTCCGCGACCGCCATCCGGCGGCCGTCGGACATCACCCAGGAGGCCGCGGTGAGCGCGGCGTCGAGCTGGGTGCGGGGCAGCCGACCGGTCTTCCGGGCCTTCGTCTCCGTGTCCTCGTTGCGCAGGCGCACGAGCATCTGCGGGATGTCGATCTTCACCGGACAGGCGTCGTAGCAGGCCCCGCACAGGCTCGAGGCGTACGGCAGGGTGTCGTTGGCCCCGGCGTCGGTGCCGGTGAGCAGCGGGGACAGGATCGCGCCGATCGGCCCGGGGTACACCGAGCCGTAGGCATGCCCGCCGGTGCGCTCGTAGACCGGGCACACGTTCATGCATGCCGAGCAGCGGATGCAGTGGAGGGCCTGCCGGCCGTGCTCGTCGGCGAGGGCGCGGGTACGGCCGTTGTCGAGGAGCACGACGTGGACGTTCTGCGGTCCGTCGCCAGGGGTCACGCCGGTCCAGAACGAGGTGTAGGGGTTCATCCGCTCGCCCGTCGAGGAGCGCGGGAGGAGCTGCATGAAGGTGCCGAGGTCGGCGAACCGCGGCAGGATCTTCTCGATCCCCATGACGGTGATGAGGGTCTCGGGCAGGGTCACGCACATCCGGCCGTTGCCCTCGGACTCGACGACGGACAGGGTGCCGGTCTCCGCGATGCCGAAGTTCGCCCCGGACACCGCGACCGGGGTGGAGAGGAACTTGCGGCGCAGGTGCTTGCGGCTCGCCTCGGCGAGCGCGGTCGGGTCGTCGGTGAGGTCAGGATCGACGTCGGGCATCTCGCGCAGGAAGATCTCGCGGATCTCGCGGCGGTTGCGGTGGATGGCGGGGACGAGGATGTGGCTGGGCCGGTCGTGGCCGAGCTGCACGATGAGCTCGGCGAGGTCGGTCTCGTAGGCGTCGATCCCGATCTCCTCGAGGTGCTCGTTGAGGCCGATCTCCTGCGTCGCCATCGACTTGACCTTGATGACCTCGCGCCGGCCGGTGTCGAGCACCGGGGCGTGCTCCTCGACGAGCCGGGTGACGATCGCGTTCGCCTCGTCGGCGTCGCGCGCCCAGTGGACGTGGCCGCCGCGCGCGGTGACGTTGTGCTCGAACTGCTCGAGGAGCTCCGGCAGACGGTCCATGACCGCGGTCTTCACCGCCGAGCCGTGGTCGCGCAGCTCCTCCCAGTTCGGCACCTCGGCGACGCGGGCGAGCCGCTTGCCGCGGATCGTCGAGGTGGCCCGCGCCAGGTTCGTGCGCATCTGGATCTTGCCGAGCTCGAGCTCGGCGACCTGCGGGAACGGCGAGGGCTCGACGATGTTGCCCTTGCCGGGCACGGTCGGCATGCCGAGGTGGGTGACGCTCATCGCAGGGCTCCCGTCGTCCGGTCGGTCGGTGTGCGCCTCAGCGCCGCGCGCAGCCGGGAGGCGCGGCTGCTCCGCGCCGGTGTCCGGGACGCGGGGGCGTCCAGGGGTTCGAGCACGAGCGGGTCCTCCTTCGTCGAGGCGAGGATCTCCGCGAGGTGGACGGTGCGCGGCACGCCGGCCTGAGCGGGCATGAGCTCGCGGGTGCGCTGCAGCCCGCCGCCGATGTGCATCAGGCACGAGGCGTCCCCGCCGGAGCACACGGAGGCCCCGGTGGTGACGAGCGCGTCGACCTTGTCGCTGAGCATCGCCGCGGACACCTGGGGGTTCTTCACCGAGAACGTGCCGCCGAACCCGCAGCACGCATCCGGGTGCTCCGGCTCCACCACGGTCGCCCCCTCGACACTGCGGAGCAGGTCGAGCTGCCGGTCGCCGAGCCGGAGCAGGCGCATGCCGTGGCAGGAGCTGTGGTGGACGACGGAGTACGGGAAGTACGAGCCGAGCTGCGCGGCGGCGTCGGTCACGCCGAGCACATCGGTGAGGAGCTGGGCGAGCTCGTAGGTGCGGGAGGCGACGGCGGAGGCGCGCGCGGAGAGCTCCGGGTCGTCGTTGTGCTCGGCGATCATCGGGTGCTGGTGGCCGAGGCTCGCAACGCAGGAGCCGCTCGGGGCGACGGCGTGGTCCCAGTCCTCGGCCTCGAAGGCCTCCACGTGGTTGCGGACCACGGGGTAGGCCTCGCGGAACTTGCCGGAGTTGATGTGCATCTGCCCGCAGCAGGCCTGGCCGGCCGGGAACACGACCTCGTGGCCGAGCCGCTCGAGGATGCGCACGGTGGCCTTGGCGACATCGGGGTACATCGCGTCGACGATGCAGGTGGCGAACAGCGCTATTCGCACGGGCGGCTCCTCGGGAAGCTGAAGCACCGGGTGGGTGCCGGGTCACCTGCACCCTATCGTGTCAGCGGCTACTGTGGGCGGTGATGGAAGAGTCCGAGTACTCGCGGGTCGCCCGCGACCGCACCGCCGGCGACCGCTGGCTGCGCCGCCTGCCGCTCATCGTCGCCGCGCTCGGCGCGCTCCCCCTGGTGTGGCTGTCCGTCCAGTTCTCCCTGCTCATCGGGCAGATCGGCTTCTACGTCGTCAGCCTCGGCACGGACACGTGGACGATCGTCGGGCTCGTGCTCCTCACGCTCGCCGGCTTCGTCTCCCTGCTCGGCACGCTCGTGTGCCTGTGGGTGGGCACGCGGCGCCGGACGTGGCGCTGGCGGGTGGGCTGGGCGCTCGGCGCACTCGCCTGCGCCGCCCTGCTGCCGGTGAGCTGGCTGCTCTTCGGCCTCACCGGCCCCGCCTGACGGGGCGCCCGGCCCGCAGTCGCTCATCGCCTGCACCTCATCCCCTGGGTCGCACCACCAGCCTCCCGACCCCGGCGTCTCATCCCCCGTGTCCCGCGGTCGTTCACCTGCGGCGCCGTGCCCCCTCCTCGAACGGCCGCAGCACGCGCGCGGCATCGACGACTGCGGTCTCGAGGCGCTCGAGCACGTCCGAGGGCATCTTCCACCGGTGCCAGTGGATCGGCACGTCGATGTGGTTCCGGCCGGCAGCCGCGATGGGCATGAGCTCGGCGGTGCTGCCGGCGAGCTGGAGCTCGGGGAGCATGCCCCAGCCGAGCCCCGCCTCGACCGCGGCGAGGAACTCCGCGGAGCTCGGCACGAGGGTGCGCCGCTGCGGACGGACGGCATCCCAGCGGGCGAGGAACCTCCCCTGCAGCTCGTCGTCGGGCCCGTAGTCGACCATCGGCATCCGGTGGATGTCGGCGTGCAGCCCCTGCGGCACTCCGGGGCCGGCCGGACAGCGTTCGAGGAGCTCGGGCACGGCCACGGCGACGTAGCGCATGACTCCCAGCGGAGTGACCCGGCAGCCGTGGTGGGGCCGGGCGCGCGACGAGGTCGCCCCCATCGACTGCGCCTCGGCGACCGCCCGGTCGGCCTGGTCCTGGTCGGCGATCTCGACCTGGAGCACCGCATCCGTCCACGTCGCGGCGGCGTCGAAGACCGGTCGGAACCACGTGGCGAGCGAATCGGCGTTGACGGTGATCCGCAGGGCGAGCACCTCGGACCCTCCCCCGCTCTCCGCGTCCGCGGTGCGCCCGGGCAGGCGGGACAGCGCCTCGGTCTCCAGCAGGTCGATCTGGCGGGCGAGGCGGAGGATGACCTGCCCGGCCTCGGTGACGGCGACCGGCAGGGTGCGCAGGACGAGCACGCTGCCGACGCCCGCCTCGAGCGTGCGGATGCGCTGGCTCATGGCCGAGGGCGTGATGTGGAGCGCACGGGCTCCGGCCTCGAAGGAGCCGTGGTCGACGGCGGCGCGGAGAGCGGCGAGCTGATCGGCATGCATGAAGCAATTGTGCATCACGATGATTTTCTTGCGCTTCACTTGATACCGGGCCGGATCTAGAGTCGACTGCGTGCTCACACATGTCATCACCGGGATGTTCACCGGCTGGTCCCTCATCATCGCCGTCGGCCCGCAGAACGCCTTCGTGCTGCGGCAGGGCATGCGGCGCGAGTACGTCGCGCTCGTCGTCGTCATCTGCTCGGTCGCCGACGCGCTGCTCATGGTGCTCGGCACCGCGGGGATCGGCGCGGTGGTCGAGCGCGCGCCGATCCTCCTCGACCTGCTCCGCTGGGGCGGCGCGGCGTACCTGCTGTGGTTCGCCTACACCTCGTTCCGCTCCGCGGCGAAGCCCGAGGGGCTCACCGCGACCCGGGGCTCCGTGCGGCTGCGGACCGTCATCATCACCACGCTCACGCTGACCTTCCTCAATCCCGGCGTCTACATCGACACCATGCTCCTCATCGGCAGCCTCGCGAACCAGCTCGGGACGGACCGCTGGGCGTTCACCGCCGGCGCGGTCCTCGGATCGATCACCTGGTTCGCAGCGATCGGGTTCGGCGCCCATGCGCTCGCCCCGTACGCCGCCCGGCCCCGGGTGTGGCAGATCGTCGACATCGCGATCGGCATCGTCATGGTGCTCATCAGCCTCCGCCTGATCTTCGGCCACTGATCCCGGGCTGAGCGCGCCCGGCGGGGCAGGATGCGGAAGTCCCGCGATTCCTGCACCCACCCCCGGATCCTGGTCGGATTGTGCGGGAGACTGCAGGAATCGCGGGATCTCCCCCTTCGCCGGCGGGTTGCGCGCGGCCTCAGATCTTCGCGAGCGCCTTGGCGATGCGCTGCTCGGACACCGTGTGGGCGGTGCCGAGGTGCGGGGCGAACAGGGACACCCGCAGCTCGTGGAGGTCCCAGAGCACCCGGTTCCAGTCCTCCCCGAGCCGGGCGCTCAGCTGCGCGGTGGGCGCGGGCTCGAGCCGCGTGGTCCGGGTGAGCTTGGTGCGCACGCTCGATTCGACGGCGCGCACGCGGTCCATGAGCTGCTTGTCACGGCCCGCGGACTCCCCCATCTTGTCCACCCGGTGCAGCGCGGCGGCGAGGTAGACCGGCAGGCGGCGCAATCGGGCGGGCGGGGTCGCTGAGACGAAGCCGGCGGCGAGCAGATCGGCGCGCAGGTCCTTGACGTCGGCGAGGTTGGCGAGCAGCGTCAGCGAGGAGGCTTTCGTCACCGCGCGGTCGAGTGCGTCGCCGAGCCGGAGGATCTCCGCGACGAGCGCCGCGGTCGATTCGAGGGCTGCGATGATCCCGGCGTTGACCCGCACGGCGAGCGCCTCGAACTCCACCTCCGTCCGCACCGCCGGACCGTCCTCCACCACTGCCGGCAGTCCGGCGATCGCGGCGAGAACCGCGTCCTGCAGCGGGTCGTGGCCGGTGGACCGGTGGGCGCCGAGCACGAGCTTGTCGGCGTTGCCGAGCTCGCGGGTGACGTGCGCGAGCGCCTCGGTCTGGCGCAGGGCGAGGAGCCGGACGATGCCGCGCTGCGTCTCCCGGCGCGCCTCGTCTGCGTCCCGGAACACGGTGAGCGTCACCGCGTCCCCGTCGTCGCGGAGGCCGGGGTGGAGGGTCACCGACCCCTGCTCGATCGGCCCCGGCAGCTCCCCGAAGGTCCAGCCGGTGAGCCCGGTGCGCTCGGCGAACCCGGTTCTGGTGGCGCGGGCTGCCGGTGCCGGGGCGGGGACCGCGGTGCGCAGGGCGCCGAGGTCCCGGTCGCGGGTCACTGCCGTGTCCCCGCGCATGACGGCGAACTCCATGACGAGGTGGGGCGGGATCCGGGTGCGGTCGAAGTCGTCGGCGGTGACGGTGATCGGCACGAGGTCGGTGAGCTCCCCTCCCCCGGCGCGGGCGGTGAGCGACGCAGCGAGCACCTCAGGCAGCCGGCCCTCGTACGGGGTGAGGCCGGCGAGGACCTCGGAGGCGACGTCGGGGGCGGGCACGAAGTAGCGGCGCTTGGCCTTGGGCAGGGAGCGGATGAGCGCGGTGACGAGCTCGTGGCGCAGGCCGGGCACCTGCCAGGTGAAGGCGTCGGCATCGGCGGTCTCGAGGGCGTCGGCGGGGATCTCGACGGTCACCCCGTCGGACGTCGAGCCGGGGTCGTAGGCGTAGCGCAGCCGGGCGGCGGTGCCGTCGGGCAGGGGCCATTCGAGAGGGAAGTCGGCGGCGGCCCGGGAGGACAGCTGGGCGGAGTCGTCGCTCAGCAGCGCCTCGACCGGGATGTCGAGGAGCTCGGGCTGGTCCTGCCGGACCGTCTTCCACCAGGAGTTGAAGTGGGCGCCGGATACCACGGTCTCCGGCAGGCGGGCGTCGTAGAAGTCGAAGAGCACCTCGTCCTCGGCGAGCAGGCGTCGGTTGCGGACCCGGGAGGCGAGCTCCTCGGCCTCGGCGATCGCGGCGGCGTTGCGGCGGAGGAAGGCGTGGCTCTCCCGCCATTCGCCGTCGATGAGCGCGTGGCGGATGAACAGCTCGCGGGACACGACCGGATCGATCTTCCCGTAGCCCACCCGCTGGTCGCTGCTCAGGGTCACCCCGTAGAGCGTCACCGTCTCGTAGGCCATCGCCGAACCGCTGCGCTGCGACCAGTGGGGTTCGCTGTGCCGGCGCAGCGCGAGCGGTCCGGCGGCCTCGATGATCCATTCGGGTTCGACGACGGCGACGGTGCGCGCCCACAGCCGCGAGGTCTCGACGAGCTCGGCGGCCACGACGACTTCCGGCCGTGACCGGCTGAGGCCGGAGCCGGGGAAGATCGCGAACCGGGTGCCGCGCGCACCCTGGTACTCGCGGCCCGGTCCGCCGCGCTCACCGCGCCCGGAGCGTCCGCCCGCCCGGTCGCCGCGCCCGGTCTCGGTGCGCACGCCGATCATCGACAGCAGGCCGGTGAGCAGCGCACGGTGGATCTGCACCGCTTCGTCGTCATAAGGGCCCCGGGGCTTCCCACCGCGCTGGGCCTTGCCACCCTGCTGAGCGCCGCGCCGTCCGCCGCCGGCGTCCCCGGCAGGCGCACCGACCGCCCCGGCGGCACCGGATTCCTCCTCCTCGAGGGGGCGCCACCGGGAGCGCTCGATGTGGACGCCGGCCCCACCGAGCAGCGAGCGGAGCTGGCTCACGAGATCCTGCCATTCGCGCACCCGGACGAAGTTGATGAACTCCGCCTTGCAGAGCCGGCGGAACTTCGAGGACGACAGGGTCGCCGCGGAGTCCTGGAGATGGTTCCACAGGGTGAGCAGGGAGAGGAAGTCGCTCGCCTCGTCGCGGAAGCGGGCGTGGAGCGCATCGGCCTCGGCGCGCACCTCGGTGGGGCGCTCGCGCGGGTCCTGGATGGAGAGCCCGGCGACGATGACGGCGACCTCCCCGCCGCATCCCGCCTCGGCCCCGGCGAGCAGCATCCGCGCCAGCCGGGGATCGATCGGCAGCCGGGCGAGCTTCCGGCCGATCCCGGTGAGCCGGATCGCGTCCCCGTCGTGACGCAGCGCGCCGAGCTCGCCGAGGAGCATCCGGCCGTCGCGCACCGCGCGGGGGTCGGGCGGGGTGAGGAAGGGGAAGCCGGTGATGTCGGCCTCGGTGCGAGCGAACCCGAGAGAGCACATCTGGAGGATGACGCTGGCGAGGTTGGTCCGCAGGATCTCCGGATCGGTGTACTCGGGGCGGGAGGCGAAGTCGTCGGCCGAATAGAGCCGGATGCAGATGCCGTCGCTCGTGCGCCCGCAGCGGCCCATCCGCTGGTTCGCGCTCGCCTGCGAGATCCGCTCGATCGGCAGGCGCTGGACCTTGGTGCGGTTGGAGTAGCGGGAGATCCGGGCGGTGCCGACGTCGATGACGTACTTGATGCCGGGCACGGTGAGCGAGGTCTCCGCGACGTTCGTGGCGAGGACGATGCGCGGGTTCCGGTGGGCGGCGAACACCCGCTGCTGCTCCGCGGACGACAGCCGGGAGAACAGCGGGATGACCTCCCAGTGCTGGGTGCGCGGACGGCGCGCGAGGTGGCTGCCGAGCGCCTCGGCGGTGTCGCGGATCTCCCGCTCGCCGGACAGGAACACGAGGATGTCGCCGGGGGGTTCGGCGAGGAGCTCGTCGACCGCGGCGAGGATCCCCTCGGTCTGGTCCGCCGCCCCGGCCTCGTAGTCACCGTCGGCACCCGGGCCGTCGGCGTCGTCGTCGGATGCGGCGGTGTCATCGGTGAGCGGGCGGTAACGGACCTCGACGGGGTAGGTGCGGCCGGAGACGCGGATGATCGGGGCGTCGTCGAAGTGGGCGGCGAAGGACTCCGGGTCGATCGTCGCCGAGGTGATGATCACCTTGAGGTCCGGGCGCTCCTTGAGGAGCCGGGCGAGGGAGCCGAGGAGGAAGTCGATGTTGAGGCTGCGCTCGTGCGCCTCGTCGATGATGATGACCTCGTAGGCCGACAGCCGGCGATCGTGCTGGAGCTCGGCGAGGAGGATGCCGTCGGTCATGACCTTGACCCGGGTGCTGTCGGCGACCTGCGAGGTGAAGCGCACCTGGTAGCCGATGCCCCCGCCGAGCTCCGCGTCGAGCTCCTCGGCGAGGCGGGCGGCGACCGCGCGGGCGGCGATCCGGCGCGGCTGGGTGTGGCCGATCATCCCGTCGATGCCGTAGCCGAGTTCGAGGCAGATCTTGGGGATCTGCGTCGTCTTCCCCGAGCCGGTCTCACCGGCGATGATGACGACCTGATTGTCACGGATCGCCGCGGCGATGGTGTCGCGGTGCTCGCTCACCGGCAGCTGCGGCGGATAGGTGATGTGCGGGGCGAAGCCCTGGCGCGCGGTGCGCAGGGCGGCGCTGCGGCGGTTCTCGCGCGGGCCGCGGCGGCCGCGGTCGTTCTCCTGGTGGCCGCGGCCCCGGGAGCGGGAGCCGCGGCGGCGGGCGGGGCGGGACGATCGGTTCTCGGTCATGACGGCTCCCAGACTACCGGGACGCGAGGTGCCGACGGCGAGCACGGGCTGCGGGCACGGGTGGCGGGGTCATGCCGTTGGGCGGCGGGCACGGGTGGCGGGCACGGGTGGCGGGCACGGGTGGCGGGCACTGCGCCGCGGCCGTGCACCGTGCCCGCAGTGCGGTCGGCCGCTCGCCTCCGCGGCTGCGGGTCTAGGCTGGGTCGCGGCACGCAGGTGGGCCGAGGCGCACGGGCGGGCCGACCGGCCCGTGCGCGGGCCGAGTGCGGAGTGAGAAGGAGGCAGCGGTGATCGGAGTGCTCGAGGGCTTCGGCGTCATCACCGTCGTCGTGCTCACCGGCCTGCTCCTCGGCCGCAGCGGGGTGCTCGGGCCGTCCGGGCAGCAGGTCATCGCCAAGCTCGTGTTCTACGCCGCGACCCCCGCGCTCCTCTACGTCACCCTCGCCGACACCGACGTCGGGATGATCTTCTCCTCCGCGCTGCTGGCGACGGGCGGTTCGGCGGTGCTCCTCGCGGTGCTCGGCTTCATCGTGACGAAGTGGTGGCGGAGGCGCTCGCTCGGGGAGTCGACGATCAGCGCGATGTCGATCGGCTACGTCAACATCGGCAACCTCGGCATCCCGATCGCCACCTATGTGCTCGGCGATCTGAGCTACGTCGCACCGGTGCTCCTGTTCCAGCTCGTCGTGCTCGGTCCGGTGAGCATGGCGCTGCTCGACGCGACCCGGCCGGGTGCGACCCGGGAGTGGTGGAAGGCGATCGTCGTCGTGCTCCGCAACCCGATCGTCATCGGTGCCGCTGTGGGCGTCGTGTGCTCGGTCGCCGGCGTGCGGCTGCCCGGAGTGATCCACGAGCCGCTCGGGATGCTCGGGGCGATCGCGGTGCCCGGGGCGCTGCTCGCGTTCGGGATCTCCCTCAAGGACGGCTGGACGCTGCCGGCGCCCGGCTCGCGCCGCCAGCTCACCCTCATCACCGTGCTCAAGCTTCTCGCCCAGCCGGCGATCGCCTGGGCGATCGGCGGTCCGCTGCTCGGATACTCCGGGCTCGACCTGCTCGGCATCGTCGTGACCTCCGCGCTGCCGACGGCGCAGAACGTCTACATCTACGCGATGCAGTACAACCAGGCCGAGCGGCTGGCCCGCGACGCGGTGTTCATCACCACGGTGCTGTCCGTGCCGACGATGATCGTCGTCGCGGTGCTCCTCGGCGGCTGAGCGGCGCCCCGAGTTCGGCGCTAGTGCGTGTCGGTCCGCCGCGCGGCCGGGCCGGGGACGAACAATGGTGGGGTGGCTACCGATGACCCGAAGAACTCCGATGACCTGCTCTCGCGCCGCCTGAGCTCCGGGACCGAACCGTCCCGCGCCCCGGCGGCCGACGACCGGGCCTCCGGTTCGCATCTCGAGGACACCCAGGCCTTCGACACCTTCCACGACGACCCCGGCCCCACCCGGGAGACCCCGGCACGCTCGGCCGGCACCGACACCGCGGCGAAGCCTGCTCAGGCAAGTGCCGACACGGGCGCGGGCTCCGGGAAGCCGGCGCTGCTCTCCGATGAGGAGTGGGCGATCCTCGGCGGCGGCACAGCAGCCGGCGCAGGCGCCTCGGCGGCGGGCACGAGCGGTGCCGGGAAGACCGGGAAGGCCGGGAAGGCCGGCCGGAAGGGCACTGCGGATGTCCGCGGAGACCGCTCGCGCGAGGTCGACGTGCCCGGCACCGGCCGATTCGGTGCGCTCGACGTCATCGGCACGATCTGGATCACGCTCGCGATGCCGTTCGTCCTCGCCGCGATCGCGGTGCGCGCAGTCGCCTCCGGCCTGTTCCTCAAGTTCGAGTACTTCTACCGTCCCGGGTTCCCGGTCGACGACTACGGCTTCACCTCCGACGACCGGCTCCACTACGGCTCCTATGCCGTCGACTACCTCAACAACCTCGACTCGAGCCGCTACCTCGCCGATGTCGTCCTGCCCAACGGGGTGCCGGTGTTCGCGGCCGAGGAGATCACGCACATGGCCGACGTCAAGGCGCTCGTCCAGCTGCTCTACCTCGTCGGCGTCATCGCCGCGGTCGTCGGCGTCGTGTTCGCGCTCTACCTGTCCCGCCGCACCGGCCCGGGCCTGCGCCACGGCATCCGCTGGGGCGCCGTCCTCACGTTCGTCGCCGCCACCGCGCTCGCGGTCCTCGCGGTGCTCGGCTGGGACCGGTTCTTCACCGGCTTCCACACCCTGTTCTTCGATCAGGGGACGTGGCAGTTCTACCTCGACGACGCGCTCATCCGCCTGTTCCCCGCCCCGTTCTGGATCGATGCAGGGATCGCGGTCGGCGTCATCATCCTGGTCGGCGCCCTGATCCCCCTGATCCTGAGCTTCATGGGCGCGGGCGCGCGCCGGAAGGCCCGCAAGGCCGAGCGCACCGAGGCGAAGCGCACCGAGACCGTCTGAGCCAAGGCCGCGGCGCGGACCGAACGAAGGCCGACACACACGTGGGGTCGGGTGGCTTTCCCCTGTCACCCGGCCCCGTTCTCTCTCGCTCTACACGCGAACTGCGCGGTATCCGAGACGAAGCGCGCAATTGCGCGTCGCTCTTCGGATACCGCGCAGTCGGACAGGATCTGCCCGTGCGAGGCCCTGCGGCTCAGTCGCCGACGGCGTCGCGTCCGCGCTGCACGAGCTTCTCGTCGGCCGGGTGGACCACCGAGTCGTCGCGGCCGTCGTACTCGAACTGGTTGAGGAAGTAGCGCATCGCATTGAGGCGGGCGCGCTTCTTGTCGTTCGACTTGATCGTCACCCACGGTGCGTAGTCGGTGTCCGTGCGGAGGAAGGTCGCCTCCTTCGCCGCCGTGTACTCCTCCCACTTGTCGAGCGATTCGAGGTCCATCGGCGAGAGCTTCCACTGCCGCACCGGGTCGAGCTGGCGGATCGCGAACCGCGTGCGCTGCTCGTGCTGGGTGACGGAGAACCAGAACTTCGTCACGTGGATCCCGGAGTCCAGGAGCATCTGCTCGAACACCGGGGCCTGACGCATGAAGGTCTCGTACTCCTCGTCGGAGCAGAAGCCCATGACGCGCTCGACGTTGCCGCGGTTGTACCAGGAGCGGTCGAACAGCACGATCTCGCCCACCGTGGGCAGGTGCTGGACGTAGCGCTGGAAGTACCACTGGCCCTGCTCGCGGTCCGAGGGCTTGTTGAGCGCCACGACGCGAGCCGCACGCGGGTTGAGGTGCTCGGTGAAGCGCTTGATCGTGCCGCCCTTGCCGGCCGCGTCGCGCCCCTCGAACAGGAGCACGTGGCGCAGCCCGTTGTCCTGGCCCCAGTACTGGAATTTCAGCAGCTCGATCTGGAGCTTGTACTTCTCCATCTCGTAGGATTCGCGATCGAGCCGCTCGTCGTACGGGTAGCCTTCGCGCCAGGTCTCCACGGCCTTGCCGCCCGGGTCGATGAGGTCGGGGTCCGCAGTGTGTCCCTCCTGGACCGTATACCCCTCGAGCCGCAGCTTGTCGATGTACTCGCGCAGGTTCTCGCGCTGGTGAGGATGCATGATTCTCCTTCGAATGGCCGTGCTCCCAGTCTATTCACCCGCATGTGAACTGCGAGTGAACCGCCGCAGTGTGAGCATCCCGGTCCTGTCATTCCCCCGGACTGCCGCTCCCGAGGTGCCCGCCGCCGGTCGAACCCGCGTCACCGGGGCAGGTGGGACCGGCACCGAGACCGCCGGTACGATCGTGAGCGACCCAGCACACCGCCCGCATCCCGAAGGAGCCCGGTGGCACCTCGTCCCCGCACCACTCATCCCCGCACCGCCCGACAGTCGGTCCGCGGCACCCTCCTCGCCGTCACCGGGCTCGCCGCACTCCTCCTCACCGCCTGCTCCGGTGCCCCGCGCCAGGCCGACGGCCCCGCGGAGGGCGCGCCGAGCGGCGACCCGACCGCCGCACACGGCTGCCTCAACGAGCCCACCGCCGTGTTCATGGGCGATTCGTTCACCGTCGGCGCGGGCGTCGACACCGAGTCGGAACGCTGGTCGACGATCGTCGCCCGGCAGCAGGGATGGAACGAGGTCAATATCGCGGTCAGCGGCTCGAGCTACGCGGTGAGCAATCGGGTCCGCCCGAACACGGCCTACGTCGACCGGGTCCCGGAGGCGATCGAGGCGGAACCGGACTTCGTCGTCGTGTCCACGGCGGCGAACTCCGCCGACGCCGATCAGCGGGCCGCGATCGCCAGGACCCTGGGAGGCCTGCGCGATGCGCTGCCCGACACCCCGATCGTCGCCACCTCGCCGTTCCACCGCGACGACGTCCCTGCCGAGCGGCTCGACGAGCTCGGGGATGAGATCCGGACCGCGGCCGAGGCGCGCACGGTCGAGTACCTCGACCTCGGCTATCCGCTCCGCGGCACCGTGGACACGCTCTCCGACGGCCTGCATCCCAACGCCGAGGGCTACTCGATCATCGCCGGTGCGTTCCTCGCCGCGTACTCCGCCCACGAACCGAGCGGCCCGGCGTTCCCCGACTGCGGAGGCCCGCAGGACTGAGCGCACGACGGCACACCGCAGCTGTACCTTGCTGTGGCCTACGACATCGTCATGCTCGCCGCGGCGGTCGTGCCCGGCTGGGGGCTCATCGCCCGCGCCCGGAGGGTGAGGACGCGACTCATGAAACGGGTGCCCCCGGCGGGACTCGAACCCGCACTGAACCGATTTTAAGTCGGCTGCCTCTGCCGATTGGGCTACGAGGGCGCAGGCTCCGGGTGTGCATCACCACCGCGCGGAGCCGGTGATCTCAGCCTACACAGGGATGCGATTACGAGTCGCACCCTCCGTCGACCCGCACCACCGCAGCGCAGACGCACCGCGCCCCGCCTCGGAGTCCGAGGCGGGGCGCGGCGGCGTCGGTCACGTGGACCGGCAGGCCGGGGTGATCAGGCCTTCGCGGGCTCCTTCTTGGGAGCCGGCTTCGAGTGCGCGGCCTCGACGAAGGCCTTGCGCGGCACGTCGAGATCCTTGAGCGGCATCGAGTCGCGTCCGAAGACGAGGTTGAGCGCCCAGTTGCCGAACACACGGGCCTTGCGGTCCACGGTCGGGATCGCGTAGCCGTGGTAGCCGCGGTGCATGAGCCACGCGAGCAGGCCGCGTGCTTCGAAGTTGCCCATCTGCGACACGCCCTTGTACGGGCCGAGACCCGCCACGGAGCCGATGGTCTTGTGGAAGTACTGCTGGAACTCGGTCTCCCCGCGCAGCGCGGCGAGCAGGTTCGCGGCGAGGACCGGGGCCTGGCGCACGGCGTGCTGGGCGTTCGGCACGCAGAAGCCGCCGACTCCCCCACCGGACAGATCCGGGACGGCGGCGTTGTCGCCGGCCGCCCAGGCGCCGTCGACGACGCCCTCTTCGCCCTCGACCCGGAGGTCGGCGCGCACGGTCACGCGGCCGCGCTCGTCGATCGGCAGGTCCGAGTCGACGAGGACCGGGTTGGCCTTGACGCCGGCGCTCCACACGATGGTGTCGGCGTCGAACTCCTCGCCGTTGGAGAGCTTGCAGTGCTTGTCCGTGCAGTCCTGGAGGAAGGTCTCGAGGTAGACGTCGATGCCGCGCTCGCGCAGGTGATCGACGACCCAGCGGGCCTGGGCCTCCCCGACCTCGGGCATGACGCGACCCATCGCCTCGACGAGGACGAAGCGGAGGTCGGCCTCGGTGAGGGTCTCGTACTGGCCCACGGCGGAGCGGGCGAGGTCCTCGAGCTCGGCGAGCGCCTCGATGCCGGCGAAGCCGCCGCCGACGAAGACGAAGGTCAGGGCGCGGCGGCGCTGCTCGTCGTTCTCCATGAGGGACGCCTCGCCGATGCGGTTGAGGACGTGGTCACGCAGCGCGACGGCCTCTTCGATGCGCTTGAGGCCGATGGCCTCCTCGGCCACACCCGGGATCGGCAGGGTGCGGGCGACGGAGCCGGCGGCGAGCACGATCTGGTCGTAGTCGAGCTCGAACGGCTCATCGCCCTCGGGCTCGACGACGACGAACTTCGCAGCGTGGTCGATGCGGGTGACGGCCCCGGTGATGACCTCCGCGCCCTTGAGGTTGCGGCGCAGCGGCACGACGGCGTGGCGCGGCTCGATGTTGCCGCCGGCGACCTCCGGGAGGAACGGCTGGTAGGTCATGTACGGGTTCGGGTCGACGACGGTGACCGTCGCCTCTCCCCGGCCCAGGTTCTTGAGCAGGTGCTGAGCAGCGAGCAGGCCCACGGAGCCGCCGCCGACGATGAGGATACGAGGACGCAGTTTGCTGTTTCTGATCAAAGCCATGTCCTCATGCTAACGCTTTGTGAAAACTTTCACTACCGGGTTCCACGGCCCTCCCCGGGGCCGTCTGCAGGGTCCTCCCCGGGATCGTCTGCCGGGCCGTCCGCGGACTCCGCGGGGGCTGTCGCCCGGGCGGCGCGGCGGGCCCGGACGAGGGCGAGCGCGGCGAGCACGAGGGCGGTCACGCCCCCGGTGATGAGCACGACCGGTCCGAGCACGGGGGTGCGGGCCGCGGGCCGCGCACCACCGGGTTCGGTCGCGGCCTGCGATTCGGGCCCGCCTGCGGATGCGGAGAGACCCGCATCGTCCTCGGCAGGTGCCTGCCGGTGCATATGCACCCAGGAGGCGAGCTCCTCGGCCGCGACGGGCACCTCGGCGGGCGGTCCGGACTCGAGTGCGGACACCGGCTGGATCCTCCCCCAGCCGATCACCGGGTCCGGTGACTCCGGAGTGCTGCGCCCGTCGTGGCCGGGCACCGCGGTGGCCGTCGATTCCAGCGCGGCGACGACCTCGTCCGCGCTGAGCTCGGGGTGCGCGCTGCGGAGCAGTGCGACGACGCCGGACACCACGGGGGCGGCGAAGGAGCAGCCGGCGGCCTGCGCGTAGCCGCCGGTGTGGAAGGGGACGGGGATCTCCTCGGCCGGGCCCATGACGTCCACGGCGGTGCCGGGTGCGGTCGAGGGGTGGCGCACCTGACCGTCCTGGCCCAGGCCACCGACCCCGACGACCCCGGGGACGGTGGACGGGGACCACGCCTGGGTCGCACCCTGCGAGCTGTTGCCGACGCAGGCGACGATGACGACGTCCTTGCTGTAGGCGTAGGCGAAGACCTCGTCCCAGGACTCGGGCCAGGCCGGGTCGTCCCAGCCGAGCGACATGTTGATGACCGAGGCGCCGCTGTCCACGGCCCAGCGGATCGCGTCGACGGCCTGCTCGCGGGAGGACTTCGCGCCCTCGGGCAGGCCGGAGCCCAGCCACATCGAGGCGGACAGGAGCTCCGCGTCCGGGGCCACCCCCGTCGGCCCGGCCCCGTCGCCGTTGCCGGCGATGACCCCGGCCACCGCCGTGCCGTGGTGCTGATTGGCCTCCGGTCCGATCGGGATGCGGCCGTCGGTGCCCGAGCCGCTGAAGTCGCGGGCATCGCGCACGGTGTCGGTGAGGTTCTCGTGCGAGTCGTCGACCCCGGAGTCGATCACGGCGACGGTCACCCCGTCACCGGTGGTCTGCTCCCACAGGGTGTCGATGCCGTAGTCGTCGATGAACCACTGGCCCGGGCCGGCCGCGGGGCCGCCGCCCGGTGCGGTGCCGGGAGCCGACTCCTCCGGTGCGGGCTCGGGCTCGACCGCGGTCTCCGGCGGGGCGACCCCGGTGCCGGGTGCGGCCACCGAGGTGGGCATCGCGGCGGCAGAAGGCACCGCGGCCGAGGTCGGGAACGCCGCCGAGGTGGCCGTCGCACGCTGACCGGGCACCTCGCCGGCGACGGCGAGCGCAGGCACCTGCCCCCCGAGGAGCAGCGCGAGCGCGCACACCCCGCCGAGTGCACCGCGCACCGCGCCAGGCGCCCGCGCGCCGTCCACCGGAACCCGCGTCATCTCAGGCCTGGGCGTCGCGCGCCCGGCCCAGCGCGATGCCGTCGAGGATGTCGGTCTCGCTCGTGAGGATCCGCAGCTCGCCGCCGGCGTCCCGGACGCGCCGCCCGATCCGCTCGACCAGCCGGGCGTAGATCAGGGCGCCGGCGCCCATGACGTCGGCACGGCCCGGATGCATGTACGGCAGCCCGACGCGCTCCTCGCTGGTCATCCCGAGGAGCCGCTGCGTCGTGTCCGCGGTCTGCTCGGCGGTGAGCTCGGCTCCATGGATGGCCTCGCGGTCGTAGGCCGGGAGGTCGAGAGCGGCAGCGGTGATCGTCGTGATGGTCCCGGCGACGCCGACGAAGGTCCGGGCGCGGGACACGTCGACGTGCTGCTCGGCCTCGGCGAACGCGGCGTCGATGTCGGCGAGCGCGGCTGCGACCTCGCCCTCCGTGGGCGGATCGGAGCGGAGGTGGCGCTCGGTGAGGCGCACCGAGCCGATGTCCATGCTGAAGGCCTGCTCGACCGTGTCGGTGCCGAGGACGAGCTCGGTCGATCCCCCGCCGAGGTCCATGACGAGGTAGGGCGCCGTGGTCGACGCGTCCGCGACTCCCGATACCGCGCCGAGGTAGGACAGCTCGGCCTCCTCCCGGCCGGTGATGACCTCGGCATCGAGGCCGAGGCGCTCGCGCACCCCGGTGAAGAACTCCTCCCGATTGCCGGCGTCGCGGCTGGCGGAGGTGGCGACGAAGCGCTGCGCCTCCGGGGCCAGCGGTCCGACGATCGCGGCGTACTCCTCGCACGCGGCGAAGGTCCGCGCGAGCGCCTCGGGCGCGAACTCGCCGGTCGCGTCGATGCCCTGGCCGAGGCGCACGATGGTCGTCTCCCGGGCGAGCTCGGTGATCCGGTCGCCGGTGATGTCGGCGACGAGGAGGCGCAGGGAGTTGGTTCCGCAGTCGTAGGCGGCTACACGTGTCATGGCTTCACTCTAGGACAGTCGGCGTCCGGTCCGAGCCGGGCGGGGGCCTGCGGATGCAGGCGGCGCGGGTGCCGCCGGCCCGTGCCGCGTGCGGCGTCCGGGCGGGTTCAGGCGGGCTTCGGCACGCCCTCGAGGAGGTCGAGGGCGCGGTCGCCGATCGGGTTGACGCCGCGGCCGGCGGCGAGCGCGTGGCCGACGAGCGCATGGAGGCACTTGACGCGGGTGGGCATGCCGCCGGCGGAGAAGTCGCTGATCTCCTCGACCTCGGCGAGCCCGGCATCCTTCCCGATCCGCGAGCGAGCGGCGAGGTAGGCGCGGTGGGCGGCCCGGTAGGCGGCGGCGAGGTCCTCGTCCGCGGCGACCTCGGCGGTCCACTCGGCCATCACCCCGGAGGCCTCGAGGCGCGAGCACTCGGCGACGTAGTCCGGGTGGGTGAGGTAGTAGGTGGTGGGGAACGGCGTGCCGTCCTCGAGGCGCGGCGCGGTGGCGACGACGAGCGGCTCGCCGGCCGCCGACCGGGCGGCGACTCCCACGACGCCGCGCGGCATCCGGCCGAGCTGCTCGCGGATCGTGGCGGTGTCGGCAGTGGTGCACGGGGTGATCATCGGCTGTCCTCGGTTCCGGTCTCGGTGCTGTGTCGCGCGGCGGCCGCGTCCCGCTCCTCGTCGCCGCTCCCGCGCTCGGTCTCCTCCGGCGGGGCGGATTCCTTGGTCGCGTAGCCCACGGATCTGAGGGAGTCGAGGAGCTCGATGTACCAGGGCTGGGACCGGACGGGACGGTCGACGCGGTCGCCGGAGGCGTCGGTCGAGGCGCCTTCCGCGGTGGTGTCGCCGACGGTGTCGTCGACGACGATGTAGGCGTCCTCCCCCGGCTTGACGTAGAACTGCTCCTCCCGCGCCACGCGCTCGATGTAGCGCGGGTCGTGGAGCTGCTCCTGCTTGTCCTTGAGCTGCTCGACCTCCTCGCCGGTGGTCGCGATGTCCTTCTCCAGCGCGGAGATCTGCTGCCACTGGCGGATCCCGGTGCTGATGCTCGGGGCGAACATCAGCACGAGCACCACCGCGACGGCGATGAGCATGAGGCTGCGCAGGGAGATCCGCCGGCCGGCCGCGGTGACGTCGACCGATTCGGGATCGGCGGCCGCGACGGCGGCGGGGCGGGTGCTGCGGAAGGTGCCGGTGCGGCTGCGCGGGGGCGCGGCAGAGGCCGGTCTCGACCTGGCTCGCCTGCGCTGCTTGCTCATGACACCTCGGGAATCGCACATAGGGGAAGGGAAGGCGCGACACACCCAGTGTGCCCTGCCTTCCCTTCCCCGACGGGGATTGACCCCGGTGTGTCCGCACGGATCGGCCCTGCTCAGCGGGCCCGGACCCGTCTCCGGCTCATCCGGGCGAACTCACCCGGGCCGAGCGATCGGACCCGTGCTCAGGCGCGGAAGCGCGGGAACGCCGCACGCCCGGCGTACCGCGCGGCGTCGCCGAGCTGCTCCTCGATCCGCAGCAGCTGGTTGTACTTCGCGACGCGCTCGGAGCGGGCCGGCGCACCGGTCTTGATCTGCCCGGCGTTCGTCGCGACGGCGAGGTCGGCGATCGTCGTGTCCTCGGTCTCGCCCGAGCGGTGGGAGATCATCGCGGTGTACTGGTGGGTCTGCGCGAGCGACACCGCATCGAAGGTCTCGGTCAGCGAGCCGATCTGGTTGACCTTGACGAGCAGTGAGTTCGCGGCACCCGATTCGATGCCGCGCTGCAGGCGCTCCGGGTTGGTGACGAAGAGGTCGTCGCCGACGATCTGCACGGCGTCGCCGAGCTCGTCGGTGAGTCCGATCCAGCCGTCCCAGTCGTTCTCGTCGAGCGGGTCCTCGATCGACACGAGCGGGTACTTCTCGACGAGCTCGGCGTAGTAGGCGGTCATCTCCGCGGCGGTCTTCGACCCGCCCTCGAAGGTGTAGGTGCCGTTCTCGCAGAACTCGCTCGAGGCGACGTCGAGGGCGAGCGCGATGTCCTTGCCCGGGCGGCGGCCGGCGTTCTCGATCGCCTCGATGATGAGGTCGAGGGCTTCGGCGTTGGAGTCGAGGTTGGGGGCGAAGCCGCCCTCGTCGCCGAGCCCGGTGGACAGTCCGCGCTTCTTGAGCACGGCCTTGAGCGCGTGGTAGACCTCGGCACCCCACTGGAGGGCCTCGCGGAAGGTCGCCGCTCCGATCGGGGCGATCATGAACTCCTGGATGTCGACGTTCGAGTCCGCGTGGGAGCCGCCGTTGAGGATGTTCATCATCGGCACCGGCATGACGTGGGCGTTGGGCCCGCCGAGGTACCGGTAGAGGGGCAGGTCGGCGGACATCGCGGCGGCCCGGGCCACGGCGAGCGAGGCGCCGAGGATCGCGTTGGCGCCGAGTCGGGACTTGTTGTCGGTCCCGTCGAGGTCGATCATCACCTGGTCGACGAGGCGCTGGTCGTCGGCCTCGATGCCGGCGATCGCGTCGTTGATCTCGTCGAGCACGGCGTCGATCGCGCCCTGCACGCCCTTGCCGAGGTAGCGCTCGGGATCGCCGTCCCGCAGCTCGACGGCCTCGTACTCACCGGTCGATGCGCCCGACGGCACTCCGGCCCGGCCGACCGAGCCGTCCTCGAGCAGCACCTCCACCTCGACGGTGGGGTTGCCGCGGGAATCAAGAATCTCTCGTGCATTGGCTGCAAGAATTTCGGCCATGCCTGCTCCTCTGTCGCGCTCACAGTTCGACGGCGGAGAACTCCACCACGGCCCACCCTAGTGCAGGCCGGAGACCGCGGCTCACCCGTGGGTCAGACAGACCTCGCGCAGCCGGTGGATCTCCGCCGGTGCGAGCCCGTGGCCGGTGAGATAGGACTCGACGGAGCCGTGCTCGGCGTCGACGCGCGCGAGCAGGTCCGCCATGTACTCCCGCGGCGCCTGGGTGGCGGTGTGGGAGAGGTTCGCGACGATCCCGGCCTGCGCGAAGTTGCGGCTGATCGCTTCGAGGAACTCCGCGCCGAGGTAGCGCTCGGTGGCCTGGTAGTCGTCGAGCACGTCCGCCCGGTCCACCCCGAGCAGGGTGAGGACGAAGGCGGAGACGATCCCGGTCCGGTCCTTGCCGGCCGAGCAGTGGAAGAGGACCGGAGCCGAGGCGTCGGCGAGCAGCCGGATCGTGTCGGCGATGCGCTCCCCGCAGTTCTCGACCACGGCCGCGTAGATCGTCGGCAGGGAGTGGTCGGGCAGCTGCAGCCGCTCGGGGTGGTCGGCCTCGAGCGGGTAGTAGCGGTCGCCGAACAGCGGGAGCCGGATGTGGTCGAGCGCAGGGCCCGCCGGGCGCACCGGTGCACCGAGGGCGTCCGGGGCGGAGGCGGACTCCTTGGTCTCGCGCAGGTCGATGACGGAGCGGATGCCGAGCGCGTCGATCATCCGGTGGGAGTCGGGGGTGAGGTGGGCCAGCCCGTCGGAGCGGAACAGACGGCCCGTGGCCACGGGGCCGTCGGGGGTGAGGTGGCCGCCGAGATCGCGGAAGTTGAAGGTGCCCGGCACGGGGATGCGTGCGGAGGCCTGCGCCGTCGACAGCGCGGGTTCGGTGGTGTGCGTCATGGGCGCTCTCCTCCCCGGGGCTCCCGGGCGGCAGCGCGGATCGCCGCCGCTTCCACCTCGGAGGTTACCCCACGCAGCGCGGCCTCGGCATCGATGCCGGCGGCCTGGGCGCGCACGGCGAGGTCGAACAGCTCGGCACCGATCGCGGCGGCCTCGACCTGAGCGCCCGGAGCGTCCGGCACGGGCAGCTCGAGGCGGTCGATGCGGCCGAGCACGGATTGGGCGCGGGTCAGCGCGGGCAGGGTCACCGGGACCGAGGCGAACGAGGCGCGCGCCTGCTCCGCCCGATCGCTCGTCGCCGCCCCTGCCGGGGGCACTGCCCCGGGACCCGGGGTAGGGTGCGCAGGCTGCTCCCCCGCTGCGCCGGCCGCGGCGCGCTCGGCGGCCTTGACCGCCTCGTAGCGGCGCTCGACCTCCCGGAGATCGACGGGGCCGTCGGAGTCGAAGACGTGGGGATGGCGGCGGATGAGCTTGGCGGTCAGCCCGGCGACGACCTCGTCGATCGCACGGGGTGCGGCCGGCTCCCCGCGGAGCGCGGTCGCCGGGAGAAGGTCACCCGCAGCGCCGTTGCTGTCACCGACGCCATCGTCACCGTTCGCCTCACCGCCGTCATCGTCACCGTCGGCGGCATCGAGCAGGGCAGCGTGGAACAGCACCTGGTAGAGGACGTCGCCGAGCTCCGCGACGACCTCGGCCCGGGTCACCGGGGTCCCGGCGGCCGCGTGCGCGTCGAGCGCGGCGATGAGCTCGTGGGTCTCCTCGAGCAGGTACTTCTGCAGGCTCGTGTGCGTGTGGGCGGCCGCCCACGGGCAGCGGGCGCGGATGTAGGCCGTGACCTCGGCGGGTGCGAGGGTGCTCGTGTCCGGCCGCTCCCACTCCATGTCAGGCCGACCCGGCGGAGGTCCCGGCAGACGCCTCGGCGGTCCCGGCGGGCACCTCGGCCGCATCCGGGGCGGGCGCCGGGTCCGGGGCGGGGAGGATCTGGTCGAGGAAGCCGGTGACCCAGCCGATGAGCTCGGTGTCGGTCATGTCCCGCTTGTCGAACCCGGTGCCGGCCTGCGGCTTGGGCACGAGGATCGAGCGGATCGCAGGCTTGACGAGCGACTTCGGGTGGAGGCGCTTGAGGCGGACGAGCTGGGAGTCGGCGAGCTCGACGGGGGCGAAGCGGATGAAGTTCCCCTGCGCCACGATCTCGGCGACCCCGGACGCCCGCGCGCGGATCCGCAGCCGCGCGATGTCGGCGAGCACCTCGACGGAGGCCGGGTAGGGACCGTAGCGGTCGGTGAGCTCGGCGAGCACCTCGGCGATCTCCTCCTCCTTCGCCGCGGCGGCGAGCTTGCGATAGGCCTCGAGCCGGAGCCGCTCGTGGGAGACGTAGTCGGTGGGCAGGTGGGCGTCGATCGGCAGCTCGACGCGCATCTCCGGCTCCTCGACGGGCCCGTCGCCGCGGAAGTTCGCGACCGCCTCGCCGACGAGCCGGACGTAGAGGTCGAAGCCCACACCCTCGATGTGCCCGGACTGCTGGCCGCCGAGCAGGTTGCCCGCACCGCGGATCTCAAGGTCCTTCATCGCCACCTGCATGCCCGCGCCGAGCTCGGTGTGCGAGGCGAGCGTCTGCAGCCGGTCGTGCGCGGTCTCGGTGAGCATGTGGTCGGGCGGGTAGAGGAAGTAGGCGTAGGCGCGCTCGCGGCCGCGGCCCACCCGGCCGCGCAGCTGGTGGAGCTGGGACAGCCCCATCCGCTCGGCGCGGTCGACGATGAGGGTGTTCGCGTTCGCGATGTCGATCCCGGTCTCGACGATCGTCGTGCACACGAGCACGTCGAAGCGCTTCTCCCAGAAGTCGACGATGACCTGCTCGAGGCGCGCCTCGCTCATCTTGCCGTGGGCCACGGCGATCCGCGCCTCGGGCACGAGCTCGGCGAGGTGGCCGGCGACCCGCTCGATGTCCTGCACCCGGTTGTGGATGTAGAACACCTGGCCCTCGCGCAGCAGCTCGCGCCGGATCGCGGCGGTGACCTGCCGGTCCTCGTAGCGGCCCACATAGGTGAGGACGGGGTGGCGCTCCTCCGGCGGGGTCGCCAGCGTCGACATCTCGCGGATCCCGGTGACGGCCATCTCGAGGGTGCGCGGGATCGGGGTGGCGCTCATCGCGAGCACGTCGACGTTCGTCCGCAGCGCCTTGAGGGTCTCCTTGTGCTCGACGCCGAACCGCTGCTCCTCGTCGATGATGACGAGGCCGAGGTCCTTGAACCGGACCTCGCCGGAGAGCAGCCGGTGGGTGCCGATGACGACGTCGAGGGTGCCGGCGGCGAGGTCGTCCTTGACCTTCTGGCTCTCCGCCGAGGTCTGGAAGCGCGACAGCGCCCCGACGCTCACGGGGAAGCCGGAGTAGCGCTCGGCGAAGGTCCCGAGGTGCTGCTGGACGAGCAGCGTGGTCGGCACGAGGACGGCGACCTGCTTGCCGTCCTGGATCGCCTTGAACGCCGCGCGCACCGCGACCTCGGTCTTGCCGTAACCCACGTCGCCGCAGATCAGGCGATCCATCGGGATCTCCTTCTCCATGTCGGCCTTGACCTCGTCGATCGTCGTGAGCTGGTCGGGGGTCTCGACGTAGTGGAAGGCGTCCTCGAGCTCCTGCTGCCAGGGAGAGTCCCCGGAGAACGCGAAGCCGCGGGTGGCGCGGCGGGCGGAGTAGAGGCGGATGAGCTCGCCGGCGATCTCCTTGACCGCCTTGCGGGCGCGGGCCTTCGTCTTCGACCAGTCCGAGCCGCCCATCTTGTTGACGCTCGGGCTCTCCCCGCCGACGTAGCGGGTGACCTGGTCGAGGGAGTCCGAGGGCACGTAGAGGCGGTCCCCGGGCTGGCCGCGCTTGGACGGCGCGTACTCGATGACGAGGTACTCGCGGGTGCGGGCGGCCTCCCCGCGGCCCGAGGTGCGCTGCACGAGCTCGACGAAGCGGCCGACGCCGTGCTGCTCGTGGACGACGAAGTCCCCGGGGCTGAGGTCGAGCGGGTCGACCTGGTTGCGCCGGCGGCGGGCCGGCAGGCGGCGCATGTCCTTCGTCGAGGCGGCCGCCGCCCGGCCGAGCACGTCGGCCTCGGTGAGCACGGCGAGCTTCTCCGACTCGATGACGTAGCCGCCGTACGCCGCGGCAGTCGTCACCGTCACCGTGCCCGGGGTGCCGGGGGCGGCGAGGTCGTCGGCGAAGGCGGCGGGCACCTCGGCCTCGGTGAACACCTCGACGAGCCGGGTCCCGGGCCCCTTGCCCTCGGTGAGGACGTAGACCTGCCAGGACGCGTGGGTGAGGGCGCGGACGTCGGCGAGGATCGCCTCGACCTCGCCGGAGTAGCCGCGCGGGGCGCGGGCGTCGATGTCGATGACGACCTCGGAGTCGCCGACGAGCTCGGAGTCGACGGCGAACCCGCCGACCTCCCACCACGGCAGGCCGATCGCGGCGGCGGCCTCGCGGGTCTGTGCGAGCGTGCGGAAGCTCGCCGCGGACAGGTCGATCGGTGCCTCGCCCCCGCCCGAGGCGCCGGTCCAGGCGGCGGCGAGGAACTCCGCCGTCGTGGCGACGAGGTCCTCGGCGCGTGCGGTGACCTTCTCCGGGGAGGTGACGACGATCCGGGTGTGCTCCGGCAGGCAGGCGATGAGCGGCTCCATGCCGTCGGCGAGCACGGGGGCGAGCGACTCCATGCCCTCGACCGCGATGCCGTCGGCGATCTTCTCGAGCATCTCGCGGGCCGCGGGCAGGATCGGGATGAGCGTGCGGGCCCGCTCGCGGACCGCCGAGGTCAGGAGCACCTCGCGGCAGGGCGGGGCCCAGAGCCGGAACTCGGCACCCTCGGCGACGGGCAGGGAGCGCTGGTCGGCGACGGCGAAGGGGCGGATCTCGTCGATCTCGTCGCCGAAGAACTCGAGGCGCAGCGCGTGGTCCTCCGTCGGCGGGAAGATGTCGAGGATGCCGCCGCGCACCGCGTACTCCCCGCGGCGGGACACCATGTCCACGCGCGAGTACGCGAGGTCGGACAGCTGCGCGGCGAGCGCGGAGAGCTCGACGGTGTCACCGGTCGCGAGCTCGACGGGTGTGAGCGCCCCGAGTCCCTTGACGAGCGGCTGGAGCAGCGCACGGACCGGAGCGATGACCACGGACAGCGGCGCGTCGGGGCGCGGGTGGGCGAGCCGCCGCAGCACGGACAGGCGGCGGCCGACGGTGTCGGAGCGCGGCGAGAGCTTCTCGTGGGGCAGGGTCTCCCAGCTCGGGAACACGGCCACCCGGTCGGGCGCCAGGTGGTCGGCGAGCGCGGTCGCGAGCTCTTCGGCCTCGCGGCCGGTGGCGGTGACGACGAGCACGGTGCCGGCGGCCGCGGCGTCGGCGACGAGCGCCGGCCACAGGCCCTTGACGGCGTTGATGGTACCGGCCCGGTGGCTCGGGTCGGCGAGCGCGGAGACGGCGTCGGCGAAGGTCGGGTGGGCGCGCAGGGTGGTGGTGATTCCGGTCAGAGGCACGCGCTCCAGTCTACTCGCGGCACGCGCGCGCCACACGCGGGGCGGGGCCGCGGCGGTCGTCCGGAGTGTGCTCCGCGCCGGCCCTCGCAGGAGGGCCGGGTGCCTGTCGATCCGACGCTCAGGCGGTTCTGGGACACTGGGCGCATGAGCCCGCTCCAGCCCTCGTCCCCGCCCGCCTCCGCTCCGACCGCCGAGCTCGGCCGGACGCTGACCCGCTTCGTCCACCCGCTCGCGCTCCTCGCCCTCATGTGGGTGATCCGCGCGGCCGATTTCGTGCTGCCGGGCACCTTCAACACCTACGGCATCCGCTCCTGGGACGTGACGAGCGCCTTCGGCCTCGTCCTCGCGCCGCTCCTCCACTCCGGCTGGGGCCACCTCATCGCGAACTCGGTCCCGCTCCTCGTCCTCGGGCTGCTCGTCGCGGCCGAGGGAGCGCGCCGCTTCTGGCTCGTCACCGCGCTCATCGCGCTCGTCGGCGGGGTCGGCACCTGGCTCGTCAACTTGCCCGGCACGGTGACGGTGGGCGCCTCGGTGCTCGTGTTCGGGTACTTCGGATACCTGCTCGTCCGCGCCTTCGTCGTGCGGTCGATGGCGCACCGGATCGGGTACGCCGTCGTCGCCGTCGTCGTGGTCATGGTGTTCGGGGCGTCGATGCTCACCGGGGTGCTGCCGCTCTATCCCGGCATCTCCTGGCAGGCGCACCTGTTCGGGGCGGTCGGCGGCGGACTCGCCGCGGTGTGGCTGGGCCGCGGGGACAACCGCAGGCTCGCCCGGAGCCGGGCGCAGCAGGCACGGCGCGACGACCCCTACGGTCTGCGCGAGCTCGGCCTCGAATGACGGTCCGGGAGAGCACCGCGCTCCGTCCCGCATCCCACGCGGCGGGCCGGCCGGGTCACCCTGCCGGGTCGGCTCGACGGATCAGACAGCAGTGCTGCGGCCGTGGAAGCGCTGCTGGGCGGCCTCGAGGCCCTCGGCGGTGAGGAGCTCGACGGCGTCGGCGAGGTCGTCGACGAGGATCGGCAGGGTCGTGAGCTCCGCGGCGATGAAGGGCTTGAGCACGTAGTCGGCGGTGTCCATCCGGCCGGGCGGGCGTCCCACCCCGGCGCGCACCCGCAGGTAGTCCTTGGTGCCGAGCGACTGCGTCATCGAGCGCAGGCCGTTGTGGCCGCCCTCGCCGCCGCCGCGCTTGAGCTTGATCGAGTCGAACGGGAGGTCGACGTCGTCGTGGATCGCGATGATCCGCTCCGGGTCGATCGAATGGAACTGCGCGAGCTGCGCCACCGGCGGCCCGGACACGTTCATGTAGGTCAGCGACTTCATCACGACGGCGCGCGGTCCGGGCACTCCCCCGCGCATCCCGAGCCGACCGGTCGCGGCGACCGCCTTGGCGCGGGTGCTCGTGAAGCTCGCGCCCATCCGCGCGGCGAGCGCATCGGCGGCCATGTGGCCGATGTTGTGCCGGGTCCGGGCGTACTGCCGCCCCGGGTTCCCCAGCCCGATGATGAGCCACGTGTCGCCGGCCACCGCTCTCCCTCCGTCGTTGCTCGCACGCGCTCCGTGCGCGTGGATCGCCGCCCCCACTGTACCGGCCCGCACCTCGGCCGGCCGGCTCCCCGTCCGCACCGCGGCCGGACATGACTGTGGGGCGTCCGGTGGAGAGTGCGACCGTCGTGGCCACCACTCTCCCCTGAACGCCCCACACTCGGGCGCGGTGCGTGCGGACGACCCGGGCCGTCCGCACACGCGCGGGGATCAGTCCTCGGACTTCTCCTCGTCGGAATCGCCCTCGGCGTCCTCGGTGCCGGCCTCGGCGTCCTCGTCGGACTCGGCGCCGGTCGCGGCTGCGACCTCCTCGTCCACGGCCTCGGACTCGAGCTCGGCCTCGAGCTGCTCCTCGGAGAGCTCGGCGGAGATGTTGACGATGAGCATCTCCGGGTCGGCGATGAGCTCGACACCCTTGGGCAGGGTGACGTCGGCGGCGTAGAGGTGGTCGCCCACCTCGCGGCCCTCGACGGAGACCTCGAAGTACTCGGGGATGTGGGTGGCCTCGGCGGACACCAGGAGGGTCTGGTTGTCGACCGACACGATGGTGCCGGGCGCGGCCTCGCCGTCGACGTGGATCGGGATGTCGACCTCGATCTTCTCGCCGCGCTTGACGATGATGAGATCGACGTGCTCGATGTGGCGGGTCACCGGGTTGACCTGGACCTCGCGGGCGATCGCGAGCTCGTTCTTCGTCGCGTCGGGGTTCTCGATCTCGAGCAGCGCGTTCGAGGTCTTGAGCGCCATCATCGTGGCGTGGCCCTCGAGCGTGAGGTGGATGGGGTCCTGGCCGTGGCCGTAGAGGACCGCGGGGATCCGGTCGGTGCGGCGGATGCGGCGGGCTGCGCCCTTGCCGAATTCGGTCCGGCGCTCGGCGATGAGTTTGGCGTCGACTGCCATGTGAAGCTCCTTCGTGAGTGGTGTGGGCACCACGGCGAACAATCCTCGTGGTGCCGACTCAGCGAGCCGTCACGTGAAGACCGCGTCGATAACGGAGTGCCGGGGAACCGGCCTCCCTCGCCGAGGCAACCCGTCCAGTGTAGTCCCTCCCGGGCCGCCGCCGCCACTCGTCGCCCGCCGGCGCCCTCCGGACCGCACTCCCGTGCCGTCCCACCGACGCCGAGGCACCCGCCGGCTCGGTGGCCGGTGGGCGCCTCGGGTGCGGCTCCCCGCGGGGAGGTCCGGGCCGGGCAGGCCCGGTTCGGACGGTGGACGGGCTTCAGATGTTGAACAGGCTGGTGACCGAGCCGTCCTCGAACACCTCGTGGACGGCGCGCGCGAGCAGCGGGGCGATGGAGAGCACGGTGAGCTTGTCGAACTTCATGTCCTCGGACAGCGGCAGCGTGTTGGTGACGATGACCTCCTTGGCCACCGAGTCCCGCAGGCGCTCGACGGCCGGGCCGGAGAACACCGCGTGGGTCGACACGATGACGACGCCGGTGGCCCCGGCCTCCATGCAGGCGTCGGCGGCCTGGACGATCGTGCCGCCGGTGTCGATCATGTCGTCGACGAGCACTGCGGTGCGGCCCTCGACCTCGCCGACCACGCGGTTCGCCTTGGTCGAATTGGGCCGGGAGATGTCGCGCGTCTTGTGGATGAAGGCCAGCGGCACGCCGCCGAGGCTCGCCGACCAGTTCTCCGCGACCTTGATCCGGCCGGCGTCCGGGGACACCACGGCGAGGTCGCCGGGGTGGTTGGCCTTGACGTAGTCGGCGAGGATCGGCAGCGCCACGAGGTGGTCGACCGGCCCGTCGAAGAACCCCTGGATCTGCGCGGTGTGGAGGTCGACGGTGATGATGCGGTCCGCGCCGGCGGTCTTGTAGAGGTCCGCGACGAGACGGGCGGAGATCGGCTCGCGGCCGCGGTGCTTCTTGTCCTGCCGGGCGTAGGGGAAGAACGGGGCGATGACGGTGATCCGCTTGGCCGAGGCGCGCTTGAGCGCGTCGACCATGAGCAGCTGCTCCATGAGCCAGTCGTTGATCGGCGAGCAGTGCGACTGCATGACGAACACGTCGGTGCCGCGCACGGACTCGGAGAACCGGACGTAGATCTCGCCGTTGGCGAAGTTGTAGACGTCGGTGGGCAGCAGCTCGGTGCCGAGGCATTCGGCGACCTGCTCGGCGAGCTCCATGTTGGCGCGGCCGGTGACAAGGACGAGCTTCTTCTCCCCCGCGGTGGTGATCGAGTTCACTTAGTCGGACTCCTTCTTCGCCTGTGCGGCTGCTTCGGCCGCCTGCGCCGCAGGCGTGCCCGGTCGCTGTTCGACGACCCAGTTCTCAACATTACGCTGTGGCGCGACGGTCATGGCGAGTGCACCCGGGGGAACATCCTTCCGGATCACCGTGCCGGCCCCGGAGTAGGCGCCGTCCCCCACCGTCACCGGGGCGACGAACATCGTGTCGGAGCCGGTCCGCACGTACGACCCCACCGTGGTGTGGTGCTTGGCCACCCCGTCGTAGTTGACGAACACCGAGGAGGCGCCGATGTTCGAGTACTCCCCGATCGTCGCATCGCCGACGTAGCTCAGGTGCGGGACCTTCGAGCCGGTGCCGATCCGCGCGTTCTTCGTCTCCACGAAGGTGCCGATCTTGCCCTCGGCACCGAGCAGGGTGCCCGGGCGCAGGTAGGCGAACGGGCCGACGGTCGCACCGGCCCCGACCACCGCGAGCTGGCCGTGGGTGCGCACGATCTGCGCGCCGGCTCCGACCTCGGTGTCGGTGAGCGTGGTGTCCGGGCCGATCACCGCGTGCGAGGCGATGTCGGTGGCGCCGTGGAGCTGCACCCCGGGCAGCAGGGTGACATCGGAGGCGAGCGTGACGTCGGAGTCGATCCACGTGGTGTCGGGGTCGATGACGGTGACCCCGGCGCGCATCCAGTCCTCGACGATGCGCCGGTTGAGCTCGCGGCCGAGCTGGGCGAGCTGCACGCGGTCGTTCGCGCCCTCGACCTGCCACACGTCCTCGGTGGTGAGCGCGGCGACCCGGGCGCCGGAGCCGCGGGCGATCTGGATGACGTCGGTGAGGTACTTCTCGCCCTGCGCATTGTCGGTCCCGACCTGCGCGAGCGACTCACGCAGCACGGCGGCGTCGAAGGCGTAGATGCCGGAGTTGATCTCGGTGATGCGCTTCTGCTGCTCGTCGGCGTCCTTCTCCTCGACGATCCGCTCGAGGTCGCCGGCGGCGTCGCGCACGATCCGCCCGTAGCCGCGGGGGCGGGCGACCTGCGCGGAGAGCACGGTGACGGCGCCGCGGTGCTCCTCGTGGTGCTCGACGAGCGTGCTCAGCGTGTGCGCGGTGAGCAGCGGGACATCGCCGTAGGTCACGACGACGGTGCCGGTGAGGTCGTCGGGCAGCTGGGTCAGCGCGCACTCGGTAGCCCGGCCGGTGCCCGGGATGTCGTCCTGGTCGGCGACGAGCACGGTGCGGTCGATGACCTCGGCGATCCCGGCCACGTGCTCGGCCACCTGGTCGCGGGCGTGGCGGAGCACGACGACGAGGTGCTCCGGGGCGGTGCCGGCGGCGGCGTTGATGGCGTGGTGGAGGAGGGACCGCCCCCCGATCGGGTGGATGACCTTGGGCGTCGCGGACTTCATCCGGGTGCCCTCGCCGGCGGCGAGGACGATGACCGCTGCGGGGCGGTGCTGAGTCATGGAAGAGGGCTCCTCTGCACAGAGAATTACGGTGGCGACCGGCCTGCCGGACGTCGCTCCGCCTCTAGGACTCGAACCTAGACTGCACGGCTCCAAAGGCCGGCGTGCTGCCATTACACCAAGGCGGATCGGCACAGCGACGACCCCGTGCCGGGAGCCACCATTATTGCCACTAAGGTTGATCCTATGGAAATTCTTCGCGATCTTCTCGTCTTCATCCACCTGCTCGGCATGGCGATCATCATCGGCTCGTACTTCGCCAATCTGCGCGCGCCGCGAGTCGTGTCCGGAATGCTCCACGGCGCCTACCTCCAGCTCGTCACCGGGCTGCTCCTCGTCACCGTCCTCGAATTCACCGACGGCGTGGAGATCAACCACATGAAGATCGGCATCAAGCTCGTCCTCGCGATCCTCGTCGCCGTCTTCGCGTTCATCGGCGCCCGCAAGGAGAAGGCGGCCCGTGCCCACGCCGGTGCCGGCGCCCCGGCCCGCACCGACGGCTACGCCGGCGACACCGCACCGCCGGCCCCGGTCGTGCACCCCTCGGCCGCGATGGCGCACCTGACCTTCGGCGCCGCGGTGATCGCCGTCGCCGTCGCCGTCTTCGTCTGATCCCTCGCCCGGTGGACGGGTCCTGCCCGATCGCCCGTCCGTCCCGGCCCACGACCGGGGACCGCAGCCGCGGTCCCCGGTCGCTTCGCGTCCGCCGGCCCGCGGCGGCCGACCTCGCCCGTGTCCGCACCGCCAGGTAGATTGCGTGTCACCATGACTTCACCGTTCGAGTTCCTCAACGCTCCGCCCGCGTCCGAGCCGTCCAGCACCGCCGCATCCGCCGGTGCCCCCGCGGGCCCCTCGGCCCAGGAGCCCGCCGCCCCCGGCCCTGCCGCTCCGGCCACCGCGGCCGCTCTCGTCGAGGGCCTCAATCCGCAGCAGCTCGCCGCCGTCGAGCACACCGGCTCCCCCCTCCTCATCGTCGCCGGCGCCGGCTCGGGCAAGACCGCCGTGCTCACCCGCCGGATCGCCTACGCGCTGCGCACCGGGCGCGCCCACCCCGGCCAGATCCTCGCGATCACCTTCACGAACAAGGCCGCCAAGGAGATGGTCGAGCGGATCACCGAGCTCGTCGGGCCGGCCGCCCGCGGGATGTGGATCTCGACCTTCCACTCCGCGTGCGTGCGGATCCTGCGCCGTGAGGCCAAGGCCCTGGGGATGAAGTCGAACTTCACGATCTACGACTCCCAGGACTCCCTGCGCCTCATCACGCAGTGCGTCCGCGAGGCCGGCCTCGACTCGAAGAAGTTCACCCCGCGCTCCCTGCAGCACCGGATCTCCAACCTCAAGAACGACCTCCTCACCGCGGACGACTACGCCTCCCGAGCGCAGGAGAACAATCCTTCCGAGCAGGCGCTCGCGGAGATCTACCGCCGCTACTCCGAGCGCCTGCGCCTGGCCAATGCCTTCGACTTCGACGACCTCATCATGGAGACCGTCCACCTGCTCGACGCGTTCCCCGACATCGCGGCGAACTACCGAGCGCGCTTCGCGCACATCCTCGTCGACGAGTACCAGGACACGAACCCGGCGCAGTACCGGCTCATCCGGGAGCTCGCCGGCGCGGACCTCCCCGCACCCACCGCGGAGCTCACCGTCGTCGGCGACGCCGACCAGTCGATCTACGCCTTCCGCGGCGCGACGGTGCGCAACATCGTCGAGTTCGAGGAGGACTTCCCGCAGGCCCGTGTCATTCTCCTCGAGCAGAACTACCGCTCCACCCAGAACATCCTGTCCGCGGCGAACGCGGTGATCTCCCACAACGACGACCGCAAGGACAAGCGCCTGTGGACCGACGCCGGCCCCGGGGAGCCGGTGACCGGCTGGGTCGCGGAGTCCGAGCAGGCCGAGGCCCGCTTCATCACCGAGCGGATCGACACCCTCATGGACTCCGACTCCCTGACCTACGGCGACTTCGCGGTGTTCTACCGCACGAACGCGCAGTCCCGCGCGATCGAGGACGCGCTCATGCGTGCCGGCATGCCGTACAAAGTGGTCGGCGGCACCCGCTTCTACGAGCGCAAGGAGATCAAGGACGCGCTGGCCTACCTGCGGGTCATCGCGAACCCCGACGACGACGTCAACCTGCGCCGCATCCTCAACGTCCCCAAGCGCTCGATCGGCGACCGCACCGAGGCGCTCGTCGGAGCGCTCGCCGAGCGCGAGCGGATGAGCTTCGCCGCCGCCCTCGACCGCGCGGAGGAGGCCCCGGGCCTGTCGAGCCGCTCGCTCGGCCCGATCACCCGGTTCCGCGAGCTGCTCGCCGACCTCCGCACCACCGCGGAGGGCGCCCCGGTGTCGCGCATCCTCGAGTCCGTGCTCGAGCAGACGGGCTACCTCGCCGAGCTCCACCGCAGCACCGACCCGCAGGACGAGTCGCGGGTGGACAACCTCGCCGAGCTCGTCGCGGTCGCCGAGGACTACGGCCGGACGAATCCCGAGGGCACGCTCGACGAGTTCCTCGAGCAGGTGTCCCTGTCCTCCGACGCGGACCAGATCCCGGATCAGGACGTCGGCGAGGTCACGCTCATGACCCTCCACACCGCCAAGGGGCTCGAGTTCCCCGTCGTGTTCCTCACCGGGCTCGAGGACGGCACGTTCCCGCACCAGCGGTCCTTCAACACGAGCGCGGAGCTCGCCGAGGAGCGCCGCCTCGCCTACGTCGGCCTCACCCGGGCCCGGCAGAAGCTCTTCCTGTCCCGCGCGGAGACCCGCAGCATGTGGGGCCAGCCGACGTACAACCCGCCCAGCCGCTTCCTCAGCGAGCTCGGCGACTCGCTCGTCGACTGGGAGAGCACGGGATCGCTGAACACCTCCGGAGCCGACCGTGCTTTCTCCGGCGCCTGGTCCCCCGGTTCCCGCTCCGGCGGCGCGGGCTCCCCGGCGAACGGGTCCGGGGCGTCCGGCTCCCGCGGCGGTCGCCGCGGCGGGGCGCGCGCCGGGACGTCCCCGGGCGGGTTCCCCAACCGGATCCGCCCCAACCGCGAGGTGCCGCAGGTGGAGCCGGGCGACAAGGTCTCCCACGACTCCTTCGGACTCGGCACCGTGGTCGAGGTCGCCGGGGCCGGGGACAAGACCGTCGCCACCGTGGACTTCGGCTCGGAGGGCACCAAGCGCCTCCTCATGCGCTACGCCCCGGTCGAGAAGATCAGCTGAGGCGCGGACACAGCTCAGGGCCGGCACCTCTCGGGTGCCGGCCCTGAACGTCCGCAGATCCGCCGCCGGCGGCGCTCACGCGGTGGGGGTCAGTGGTGGAACGTCACTTCTCGTCGGCGCCGTCGTCGCCCACGCGCTGGTCGGCGGCGTCGCGGCCCTGCTGGATCTGGTCGTCGAACTTGCCGCCGCCCACACCGGAGGCCGCGTCGTGCGCCTTGTCGATGCCCTGATCGCTGATCTGCTCGCCCTTCTCGGTGTTGAGAGCGTCCTGTGCCTTGTTTCCCAGGTCTCCGAGTCCCATGGTGATTCTCCTTCGCTGTCGGGATCAGGCGGGGGTCCCCCCGCCCACGCATTCATCCTGACATCGGATGCGGGCGGCTGTAAACAGTCGATCCCGGGCACCGCTCAGACGTTGGGGACGGTGACGGTGAGGGAGAGCAGCAGGACGGCGACGAGGACCATCGTGGCCATGTCGACGCCCCGGGAGCGGTTGATCCAGATCTCGCCCCACGGCGACGGCATCGCGCGCAGGCCCGCGAGCGCGAGCGGACAGGCCGCCAGCGCGATCCCGCCGAGCCGGAAGTCGACGAGGCTCAGCGCCGCGGACGCGAGGATCCACAGCAGGCAGATGAGGAGCAGCCAGTCCCGGCGGGTCGGGTTCGAGTACCGGCGGCGCCAGTAGATCCAGCGCTTCGCGATCGGGTTGCGGCCCTTCGAGGTGCGGCGCAGGGGCGGGCGTCGCACCGCATGCCGTCGTGCCGGATCGCCACTCGCCGCCGCGTGCCGGGCCGCCCCGGTGTCCCCGGGGGCGGCGTGCACCGGAACGTGGGCGCTGCGCGCGGCGTGCCGAGCCCCGGCATCCGCCGCCCGGGCCCGCGCCTCGGCGCGGGTGCGGGGCGCCGAGGCCGCGGACTGAGGATCAGTGGAAGAAATGGCGGGTACCCGTGAGGTACATCGTGAGTCCTGCGGCCTCGGCCGTGGCGATGACCTCCTCGTCGCGGATCGACCCGCCCGGCTGCACGACGGCGGTGACCCCGCCGGCGATGAGCACCTCGAGGCCGTCGGCGAACGGGAAGAAGGCGTCGGAAGCGGCGACCGCACCGCGGGCCCGCTCTCCTCCGGCGCGCTGCACCGCGAGGTGAGCGGAGTCGACCCGGTTGACCTGGCCCATGCCGACGCCCACGGAGGCGCCGCCGCGGGCGAGCAGGATCGCGTTCGACTTCACCGCCCGGCACGCGCGCCAGGCGAATTCGAGGTCCGCGAGCGCCTGCGCATCGGCGGCGGGACCGGCTGCCAGCGTCCAGTTCTCCGGGGAATCGCCGGGGGCCTGGAACACGTCGCGGTCCTGCACGAGCAGGCCGCCGGAGATCTGCCGGAACTCGGCCTCCGGGGCGGCGGGCTCACCGAGCTCGAGCAGACGCAGATTCTTCTTCCGCTGGAGCACCTCGAGGGCGGCAGGTGCGAAGGACGGCGCGGCGACGACCTCGGTGAAGATCGGGGCGATCGACTCCGCCAGCTCGACGGTGACCTCCCGGTTGACGGCGATGACGCCGCCGTACGCGGACACCGGATCGCACTCGTGGGCGAGGCGGTGCGCCTCGGCGACGGTGTCGGCGGTGGCGATGCCGCACGGGTTGGCGTGCTTGATGATCGCGACGGCCAGGGTCCGGAAGTCGTTCGCGGCGCGGATCGCGGCGTCGGTGTCCTGGTAGTTGTTGTAGGACATCTCCTTGCCGTGGAGCTGCCGGGCGTTCGCGATCCCCCCGGCACCCGGGGAGGCGTAGACCGCGGCCTTCTGGTGCGGGTTCTCCCCGTAGCGCAGATCCGCGGTCTTCTCCATGGCGAGCCCGAAGAACCCCGGCAGCGCAGCCGTGCCGGTCTCGATTCCGTCACCTGCCGCGGCGCCGCCTGCCCGGCCGGCGATCTCGTCGCTGCGGGAGTCCTGCTCGCCGAACCACGTCGCGACGGCGACGTCGTAGGCCGCGGTGTGCTCGAAGGCGGCCTGCGCCAGCCGGCGCCGGGTCGCCAGGTCGAAGCCCTCGCCCGCGGCGGCCTCGACGACCTCGGCGTAGCGGGCCGGGTCGGTGACGACGGCGACGCTCGGGTGGTTCTTCGCCGCGGCGCGCACCATCGAGGGCCCGCCGATGTCGATCTGCTCGACGCACTCGTCGAAGCCCGCGCCCGAGGCGACGGTCTCGCTGAAGGGGTAGAGGTTGACGACGACGAGGTCGAAGGCCTCGACGCCGAGCTCGGCGAGCTGGTCGAGGTGCTCGGGCTTGCGGGTGTCGGCGAGGATGCCGGCGTGGACGCGCGGGTGCAGGGTCTTCACGCGGCCCTCGAGGCACTCGGGGAAGCCGGTGAGGTCCTCCACCGGGGTGACGTCGACCCCGGCCTCGGCGATCCGGGCGGCGGTGGAGCCGGTCGACACGATCGTCACGCCGGCGGCGGCGAGGCCGGTGGCGAGTTCGGTGAGTCCGGACTTGTCGTACACGCTGATGAGTGCGCGACGGATGGGCCGTACGGCTTCCACGGGTTCTCCTTCGTTGGGTGCGGTTCAGATCCGGCCGGCGGGCGCCGGCACGAAGCCGGTGACGCGCCGCCCGGAGACATCCAGGGGGTGCTCGGCCAGGGAGGCGAGCAGTTCGACGATGCGTGCGCGCTCGACGGCGCGGATGCGCTCGTGGAGGGTGTCCTCGGTGTCGTCGTCGCGGACGGCGACCGGGAACTGGGCGATGATCGGCCCGGTGTCCACCCCGTCGTCGACGAGGTGGATCGTGGTGCCGGTGACCTTGACGCCGTGGGCGAGCGCGTCGCGCACCCCGTGCGCGCCGGGGAATGCCGGGAGCAGCGCGGGGTGGGTGTTGATGATGCGCTGGGCGAAGCGGGTGACGAACGTCGGGCCGAGGATGCGCATGAAGCCGGCCGATACCACCCAGTCGGGCCGGTGGGCCGCGACGGCCTCGGCGAGCGCATGGTTCCAGGCGTCCCGGTCCGGGTGGTCGCGGGGGGCGACGACGAAGGTGTCGATCCCGGCGCGCGCCGCCCTCTCGAGTGCTCCGGCGGAGGCGGTGTCCGAGCCGACGGCGACGATCTCCACGCCGCTCGCGGGCCCGGTCGCCGCACCATCGCTGCGGCCGGAGGCCGGGCCGGGTGCGGCCGCGCCGGCGGGATCGGGGACGACGAAGGCGTCGAGCACGGCCTGGGTCAGGCTGCCGGATCCGGAGGCGAGGAGAACACAGCGCACGCGGCCATTCTATGCCAGACTGAACGGGTGAGCCCCGTCGACCAGAAACCCCGCACCGAGCCCGACCGGACCGAGGACGCGGAGACCCGCGCGGCCGCCGCGCGCAACCGCGAAGGCACGATCCTCGCGCTGTTCTTCGGCGGGGCGCTGCTCGCCACGACGTTCCCCCTCCCCTATCGGATGGCCGCCGGCGTCTTCGCCGTCCTCGCCCTCGTGTGGGTGGTCCGCTACTTCATCGCCGGCGCCCGGACGAAGAAGAAGGGCAGCTGGATCGTCCTCGGGATCCTCGCCGCCCTCAGCTGCCTCTACATGCTGCTGGCGACCCTCGGCACGATCGCCATCTGGCCGGTGCAGGCGCAGTACGAGACGTGCATCCGCGAAGCGATCACCGAGCAGGCCTCCGTCGGCTGCACGGCGGAGTACAACTCCGGGCTCTCCACCTGGTTCGAGAAGACGACCGGACAGCCGTACCCCGGCTGACCGCTCAGAGCGCAGCGGGCCTCGATGCAGCGTGCGGCGCTCAGTCCGCGGCGCGGCCCCGCCCGGCCAGGCGCACCAGTCCCCAGCCGATCGCCGCTCCCAGTGCGATCTCCCCGGCCACCGCGAGGGCGAACAGCACCGGCTGCAGGCCGAACCCGGCGAGGCCCCCGGGGCCCACGGCCCCGGACGCGAACAGGCCGACGAACAGTCCCGCGAGCAGCATCTCGATCCCGATCACCGCGACCGCTCGCAGATCGACGAGGTGCCAGGCGGGCCGCCCGATGACCGCGACGATCCCGCACAGCACGACGGCGAGCGGGACGAGGACGAACGCCCCGGCCGGGTCCTGGGGCACCGCGGCGAGCACGGGGAACCCGGCGACGGGCACCTCGACCGCGGTGAATGGTGAGGCGAGCGCGCCGGAGGCGAGGACGACGCCCGCCCCGGAGGTCCAGGCGAGGCCGAGCACCACGAGTGTCGGGGCGAAGAGGAGCTGGACGGCGGTGAGGCCGACCGCCGCGGCGGTGGCATCGGAGTAGAGCGCGAGCACGGAGGCCGCCTGCTCCCAGCGCAGCGCGAGCGCGGCGCCGAGGGCGAGCAGGCCCACGACGAGCGCGGCGAGCCCCGCCCTCCGGAACACCGCATGGCCGGCTGCCAGCGCCTCGGCCCAGTGCGGCCCCGCCAGGTCGCGCACCCGGGCGCGCACCGGCTCGGCGTCGGGCCGCCATCCGAAGCCGAGCAGCACCGCGCTGCCGACGAGCACGATGATCCGGGCGAACCCGAGCACGCTCGCACCGATCGCTCCGAAGCCGAACGCGAGCACGAGGACGAGCAGGAGGTGGGTGCCCGCGAGCACGGACCCGGCGATGAGGCGCGGGCGGGTGAGCACCAGTGGGGCACCGGCGGCGGCGAGCCGCTCGTTGGCGTGCAGTGCGCGCCGGGTCCGGCGCGCGGCCTGGAGCACGAGCAGCCAGACGAGCAGCGTGAGCGAGGTGGGCGGCAGGGAGTGCCGATGCGTCTCGAGGTCGGCGTTCAGACCGTGGACGACGCCGAGCCCGGTGGCCGCCCAGGCGGCGATCGCGGCGAGCGGCCGCTGCTCGGCGATGCCGATGAACCACGCGACGGCGGCCAGGAGGAGAGCGGTGAGGACGAGCAGGAGGAGCACACGGGCGCTCTCGAACAGTCCGATGACGGCCGGGTGCCGCCCGATCATGCCCGGCGCCCGCCCGGAGTCCGCTGGTCCCTTCACCCATGCCATGATGCCCGAACCGTCATGGGATGTTGCCGCTTCGACACACCCCGGTCCGGGCCTCCGTGATAATTTTGATCCCAGTGTCCCATGCCCCCCGACAACTGTGAGGAACGGATCCTGATGAGCTCCGGAAGCAATCTCCCCCCTGGCTCCCCGGGCGATCCCCGCGGTCCGCAGGGCTGGCAGCAGCCCGGCCCCCCGGCGAAAGGCCCCGGTGGCGTGCCGCCGCGTCCCGGCTACTCGCCGCAGGGCGAGTCCGGCGGCGGCTGGGGACAGCCGGAGCACGGCACCCCTCCCCCGGCCTACTCCGCCTCGGGACCGGCCCAGGGGTCCCCTCCCCCGGCCTACTCCGCCTCCGGCCCCGGTATGGGTGCCGCCGGTGCGACACCGCAGCCGGCACCGGCCCCGGGTTACGTCCCGCCCGAGCAGCAGCAGGCGAAGAAGAAGTCGAAGCTGCCGCTCATCCTCTCGCTCACCGCCGTGGGCGTCGTCATCCTCCTCGTCGTCATCGGCGCGATCGTGGTGAATTCGGTCAACCGCTCGCAGTACGGGCCGGACACCGTCGCGCAGGAGTACCTCACCGCGCTCGAGAACCAGGACATCGCGGCGGCGAACGAGATCGCCGCGCCGACCGTGCCCGACGGTGCCAACGAGCTGCTCCTCGACCCGAAGTTCGCCGCGGCCTCCGAGGACGTCATCACCGACGCGACGGTGGAGAACACGACGATCAACGGCGACACCGCCACCATCGACGCCGTCTACACGCTCGGCGGCCAGCCGCACGAGCTCACCCTGACCGCGAACAAGGAGGGCCGCCAGGGCCTGTTCTTCGACAACTGGGTGCTCACCGGCCCGGTCCTGCAGACGATCGCGGTCGAGCTGCCCAAGATCGAGGGCGCCACGGTCAACGGCGAGGAATTCAACCCCGAGGAGGGCGGCCGCACCGAGTATGCGGTGATGCCCGGCACCTATGCGGTGGCGACCCCGGAGAGCAAGTACTTCCAGGCCGGATCGGATCAGCTCACCGTCGGCTTCTCCCCCACCGAGCAGCCGCAGCCGGCGTCGATGACCATCGACGTGCAGGCCACCGACGCGTTCAGCACCGACGTGCAGAAGGCTGTCGAGGACGCGCTCAACGAGTGCGCGAAGAAGAAGGACCTCGAGCCGGAGGGCTGCCCGTTCGGCATCGGCGGCACCGACTCGCGGACCGGCGTCGAGGCGCTCGACGACGGGGTGGACGGCAGCGTGGACTACACGATCAGCAAGCAGCCCAAGGTCTCCGCGACGATGAGCTCGGATCTGTCCGCCGGCTCCTTCTTCACCTCCTCGCTCGGCAAGATCGAGTTCACAATGGACTCCAAGACGCAGGGCAAGGGAGCGTGGACCGGCAGCGGTGACCTCAGCGTCTCCGGCTCGGTCGCGATCGAGGGGGACGCCGTCTCGGTCTCGTTCTTCTGATCGGCCCCAGCGCTTCGGGCCCGCACCTCGCGGGATGAATGCAGCGGCGGCCCCGGCCATTCGGCCGGGGCCGCCGCTGCGGTCTCGGGGAGCGCTGCCGCGCACGATGGTCCGCGGCCGCGGTCAGCCGACGGTGCGCTCCGGTGCCGCGATTTCGGCGGAGCGCTCGAACCACTCCGCGGCGGCGAGCACCCCGGCGTCGTCGAAGCGGCGGCCGGCGAGCTGCAGCCCCACGGTGCGCCCGTCGGCCGTGTACCCGGCGTTGACGCTCGCCGCCGGCTGCTCGGACATGTTGTAGGGCACGGTGAAGGAGATGTGCCCCATCGGCTGGTCGGGATCGTTGAAGGGCATCGGCCACTCCGCCGGGAACGCCGCCACCGGCGCGACCGGGGACAGCACGAGGTCGAAGGGCTCGGTCGCCGCGACGGTCGCCTGCCGCATCGTCTGGATGCTCTGGTAGCAGCGGAGCAGCTCCGCGCCGGGGACATCGGCCCCGGCGGTGCACCAGCGGGCCACATAGGGCAGGATCCGGCGCTGGTCCTCGATGTCGAGGCCGTGGTAGTCGACCCAGGAGCGCACCCGCCAGAACCGGTCGACGTCGACGAGCAGCTCCTCGGACATGAACGGTGCGATCCGGGTCACCTGCGCCCCGGCGTCCGCGAAGCGCTGCGCGGCGGCATCGACGGCGGCGGCCACCTCCGGGTCGGTGGGCATGCCGCACCCCGCCTCGGTGTGCACCGCGACGCGCAGGCCACTGACGGAGAAGTCCGGCACCCGGTAGTCCCCCGAGTAGGGCGGGAGCTGCGAGTAGTCGCGCGCATCGGGCCGCCCGATCACGGTCATCGCCGCGCGCAGGTCGTCGACCGTGCGGGCCAGCGGCCCGGCGCAGCGGCCCAGGTAGGGGGCATCGAGCGGGATCCGACCGAAGCTCGGCTTGAGGGTGGCGAGACCGAGCCAGGTGCCGGGGAGCCGGATCGAGCCGCCGATGTCGGAGCCGATGTGGATCGGCCCGTAGCCGGCGGCGGCCGCCGCACCCGCCCCGGAGGACGAGCCGCCGGTGGTGAGGGCCGGGTCGAGCGGGGACCGGGTGATCCCGTGCCGGGAGGACACCCCGGAGGACAGCATCCCCCAGTCGGGCATCACCGTGGAGCCGACGATGATCGCCCCGGCCTCCTCCAGCCGCTCGGTGATGGGAGCGTCGTGGTCGGCGGGCTGCGGGTCGCCGGCGGCGTGACCCGAGGGCATCGCCACACCCTTCCGGGCGATGTTCTCCTTGATCGTCACCGGCACCCCGTCGAGCGCGCCGCGGGGCTGCCCGGAGCGCCAGCGGGCGCCGGATTCCTCCGCCCGGGAGCGCGCGGCGGCGAGGTCCTCGTGCCACAGCGCGTTGATCGTCGGTTCGCACGCGGCGATCCGTTCGGCGACCGCGTCGAGCACCTCGCCCGGGGAGAAGTCGCCGGCCTGGTAGCCGGAGCCGAGCTCCGCGGTGGAGAGGTCGGCGAGAGTGCGGGGGAAGGTCATGGTCGCTCCCTGGGGTCGGATCCGGCGTCGGCAAAGACTGCCGCGAGGGTCGGGGTGGCGGCGACGAGGTCGGCCGTGTACGGGTGCTGGGGGTCGGTGTAGATCTCCTCGACGGGGCCGGACTCCACGATCTCCCCGCCGCGCATCACCGCGACGTCGGAGCACAGGTGGCGCACGACTCCGAGGTCGTGGGAGACGAACACCAGTGTGAGCGCGTACTCCTCGACGAGGTCGGTGAGCAGGTTGAGCACCTGCGCGCGGACGGAGACGTCGAGTGCGGACACCGGTTCGTCGGCGACGAGGATCCGCGGTCGGCACACGAGTGCGCGTGCGATCGAGATACGCTGCCGCTGCCCGCCGGAGAACTGGTGCGGGTAGCGCTGCGCGGAATCGGCGTCGAGGCCCACCGCCTGCAGCACGTCGGCGACGCGGGAGCGCCGCTCGCCGGCGGCGACGCCCATCGGGACGAGCGGCTCGGCGATGATGTCGGCCACCCGCATGCGGGGGTCGAGGGAGGCGAAGGGATCCTGGAACACGATCTGCAGATCCTCGCGCATCCGGCGCAGCTCGGCTTCCCCGGCGGAACCGACCTCGACGTCGCCCACGCGCACGCGCCCGCTCGTCGGGGTGTCGAGCCCGGACAGGATCTTGAGCAGGGTGGATTTGCCGGAGCCGGACTCGCCGACGATCCCGAACCGTCGGCCGGCGGGGATCGAGAGCGAGATCCCGCCGAGCGCGGGCACCTCGTCGGCGCGTCCGAACAGCGAGGACTTGGTCCGCCGGTAGGTCTTGACGAGGTCGGTGACCTCGATGAGCGGCGCATCGGGATCGGCCGAGGTGCCCACTCCCCCGCGCGTCGCCTCGCCGGCCGGAGTGCTCGTCGCCGCGCCTGTCGTGCGGCCCGGGTCGCTGTCCGTATCGCTGCCCGCCTCGGCGCCGGAGTGGTACTGCGCGGCGGTGGCAATGGTGAACAGGCGGCCGCGTGCGTCGGTGGCGGTGAGGTCGGAGGCGGCGAGGAGTCCGCGCGTGTACTCGTGCTGGGGGTCGGTGAAGATCTGTTCGCTCGTCCCGGACTCGACGAGCTCCCCGCGGTACATCACCATGACCCGCTCGCACACCCCGGCGACGACGGCGAGGTCGTGGGTGATGAACAGCAGCCCGGTGTTCTCCCTCTCGACCGCCTCGCCGATGAGTTCGAGGACCTGCGCCTGGACGGTGACGTCGAGCGCGGTGGTCGGCTCATCGCAGATGAGCAGGCGGGGCGAGTTCGCCAGTGCCATGGCGAGCATGACGCGTTGGCGCTGGCCGCCGGAGAGCTGGTGCGGGAAGGCGCGCGCGGCGGCTGCGGGGTCGGGCAGCCGGACGCTGTCGAGCAGCTCGACGGCGCGCTCCCGGGCGCGTGCGGCACCGGCGGTGCGGTGGATGCGCATGACCTCGGCGACCTGGTCGCCCACCCGCATGAGCGGGTTGAGGGCGCTCATCGGCTCCTGGAACACCATGCTCATCTCCCGGCCGCGGAGCCGGGCGAGCTGCGATTCGGACTGCTGCAGCAGGTTGCCGGAGCCGCCTGCGAGCGCGATCGAGCCGCGCGCGGTGAGCTCCTGGGGCAGCAGGCCCATGATCGCCTGCGAGGTCAGCGATTTGCCCGACCCGGATTCCCCGATCAGCCCGACGCGCTCGCCGGCGCCGATGGCGAACGAGGTGGGGTGGAGCAGGGTGCGCCCGCCGGCGCTGATCGTCAGGTCCTCGACGGCGACGAGCGGTGCGTCCGCTGTGCTGTCCGTCGTCGCGGGGCCGCCGTTCGCGGTGTCGCGGGCCGCGGGTGTGTGCGGTGTGCTCATCTCACTCCCGTCCTCGGAGCTTGGGGTCCATCCGGTCGCGCAGTCCGTCGCCCAGCAGGTTGAAGCCGAGCACGGCGATCGCGATGAACAGGCCGGGGAACAGTGCGAGCTCCGGCCGGGTGCCGAGGAACTGCTGGGACTCCTGGAGCATCCGGCCCCAGGACGGGGTGGGTGCCTGGGTGCCGAGGCCCAGGAACGACAGGCCGGCCTCGGCGAGCACGGCGAGCGCGAACGCGACCGAGCCCTGGACGACGACCATCCCGGCGATGTTCGGCAGCACGTGGCGCGCGGCGATCGCCGGCGCACGCCGGTTCGCAGCGCGCGCGGCCATGACGTACTCGGTGCTCATCACCTGCATCGTGCCCGAGCGGGCGACGCGGGCGAACCCCGGGATCGAGGCGATGCCGAGCGCCACCATCGCCGGTCCCGTGCCCGGCCCGTAGACCGCGGAGAACACGATCGCGAGCAGGAGCGCCGGGAACGCGAGCAGGAGGTCGTTGCCGCGCATGATGAGCCCGGAGAGGATCCCGCTGTTCGTCATCCCGGCGATGATGCCCAGCGGTACGCCGATGAGCATCGCGATCGCGACGGACACGATGCCCACGAGCAGGGTGATCCGGGAGCCGTACATGATCCAGGTGAAGGTGTCGCGGCCGTACCGGTCGGTGCCGAACCAGTGGTCCCCCGTCATCCCCTGCAGGCGGTCGTCCGGGACGGCCTGCGTCGGGTCGTACGGGGTCCACAGGTAGGACACGAGCGCCATGAGGACGACGATCCCGACGAGCACCACCCCGATGACGAGCGAGGCGTTCCAGCCGACCCGCTGCCGGGCGGGCGCCGCCGGGCCGGTCGGATCGGTGCTGTCCGGGTCGGTGCCGTCCGGGGCCGTGCGGTGCTGGTCCGCGCCGTGCTGGTCGGTGCTGCGAGGGTCGTTCCCGTTCGGGATCGGACTGCGCGGAGCTGACCCGGCCGTCGCGGCGGGAGCGGTGCGCGCCGCCGCCGACGGTTCGGGAGCGGCGGGGTCCGGGTGCTGCGGTTCGGGGGTCATGCGGCCCTCCTGACACGCGGGTCGAGCACGCTGTAGAGGAGATCGACGATGAGGTTGAGGAGCAGGACGAGGACGACGAGCACCATGACGATGCCCTGCACCGTGAGGAGGTCGCGGTTGGACACGGCGCGGACGAGCTCGGAGCCCATCCCCGGCAGCACGAACACCTGTTCGATGACGACGGCGCCGATGAGCAGCGTGGCCAGCTGCACGCCGGCGACGGTGACGACCGGGATCGCGGCGTTGCGCAGGCCGTGCTTGACGAGCGCGCGGCCGGCGGTGAGCCCCTTGGCGCGGGCGGTGCGGAGGAAGTCCTCGCGCATGACCTCGAGCACGGCCGAGCGCACGTAGCGGGTGAGGATCGCGGCCTGCACGAGCGCGAGCGCGGTGACGGGCAGGACGAGCCGCTCGAGGAACTCCCCGATCCCCTCGATCGGGGCCCGCCAGCCGCTCGACGGGAACCAGCCGAGGCCGAGCGAGAAGATCATCACCAGGATGATCGCGGCGAGGAAGTTCGGGATCGCGATGCCCACCTGCGAGGCGCCGGAGATCGCCACGCCGGCGGCACGGTTGTGGAACACCGCGGCGGCGGTGCCGAGCGGCACCGCGATGAGCAGCGCGAGCGCCATCGAGGCGATGACGACGATGAGCGTGACCTGGATCGAGTCCGAGATCACCGGGGTGATGTCGGCCTCGGTGACGTAGGAGCGGCCGAAGTCGCCGATGACGACCCCGCCGATCCAGTCGAGGTACTGGACGACGAGGGGGCGGTCGAGCCCGTACTCGGCCTCGAGCCGGGCGACCGCCTCGGGTGTGGCGTTCGTGCCGAGCGCCACCTGCGCGGCGTTGCCGGGCAGCACCTGCATGAGGGCGAACACGATGATCGAGGCGATCCAGGCGGTGAGGAGGAACTGGAGCACCCGGACGAGGACATAGCGCAGCATCGGTGTCAGGATCCCGCCGTCAGCTCCACGAGAGCGTGGCGATCGGGAACGCGTCGGACACCCAGTTCTCCGGCAGGCCCTGCACCGCGGGGTCGGCGACGATGAGGTTGGGGAAGAGGAAGGCGAAGCCGGCTCCGGCGTCCTCGGTGATCGTCCGGGCGACCTCCTTCATGCCCTCGACGTACTCCTCCTCGGTGCCGGCATCGGCCTGCGCGGCGAGCTCGTCGATCCGGGTGTGGTCGTAGCCGGTGTAGGACCCCTCGCCGAACACGGTGAGGATGTCGCGTGCCTCGACGTGGTTGATCACCGACATGTCGTAGTCGTGGTTGGTGAAGGTCCGGTCGAGCCACACCGCCGGGAACTCCTGGGACTCGATCGTCGCCGACAGACCGGCCTCCTCGAGCTGGGACACGACGATGTCGCCGATCGCGGTGGCGTACGGGAGGTTGGGCACCGCGAAGCGGATCTCCTCGCCGGCGATCCCGGCCTCCTCGACGAGCTCCTGGGCCTTCTCCACGTCGTGCTCCCACACCCCGGTGAGGTCCTCGTAGTAGGGGTCGGTGGGCGGCACCATGCCGCCGATGAGCGTGCCGTAGCCGCCCCAGGCGGTGTCGAGGATCGTCTGCTCGTCGATCGCGTAGAGGACCGCCTCGCGCGCCTTCTGGTCGGCGAACACGCCGTCGGCGTTGTTCATCGAGAGCACGACCTCACCGTTCGAGGTCCCCTCGATGACCTGGAACTCGGTGGACTCGAGCTCGCCGGCGAGCTCGGGGGCCTGGAGGTTGCCGATGACGTCGACCTCCCCCGAGCGCAGCGCATTCGTCGCGGCGACGGAGTCGCGGAAGTACTTGAAGGTGACCTCCTCGAGCGCCGGGGCCTCGCCCCAGTAGTCGTCGCGGGCGTCGAACACGATCTCCTGGCCGCGGGTGAAGGCCGAGACCTCGAAGGGTCCGGTGCCGACGGCCTGGTTCGCGAGGTCGTTGACGGCGTCCTCGCTGAACACCGCACCGACGAGCGAGGCGAGGTCGAACAGCCAGCGGTTCGAGGGCTGGGTGAGCGTGATCGTCACGGTGGAGTCGTCGGGCGTCTCGATGCTCTCGACGATGTCCATCTTCGTCTTGAGCTGGTTCTGCCAGGCGTCGGACTTCACGCGCTCGTACGAGAACTTGACGTCGGAGGAGGTGAACTCGTCCCCGTTGGAGAACGTCACCCCGTCCTGCAGGTCGAAGGTGTACTCGGTCCGGTCCTCGCTGACCTCCCAGCTCGTCGCGAGCGCGGGCTGGAGCTCACCGGACTGGTCGATCCGCACGAGCGATTCGTAGACGTTCTCCATGAGCGCCTGCGGGATGGCGGCACCGGCTGTCGTGGTGAAGTCGAGGTTGACCGGCTCCGCGGTGTGCGCGACGACCATGTCGGTGCGGGACTCGCCGCCCTCGCCCTCACTCGTGCTGCTCGCGCCGGCGCTGCATGCGCTCGCGGTGAGCGCGATCGCGGCGGCGGCCGCCAGGGTTCCGATGACGCGACGATGTCCCATGGATCTCCTCATTCTCACTGTGCCCGCGGCGATGCCGCCGCTGCCGGGCGCACCCGAGTGCCGAACGATCGTTCGGCCAGTCTGGATCACAGTGTAGCGGAGATCACGTCCTGGTCAGCAGGGTGATCGCAGAATGTCGGGCCGCCGCCGGCGCTCGCCGTGCGGACAGTCGACGCCCGCCGTCCGGACGGTGTGGGCAGGCGGCCGGCGCAGCCTCAGCGCAGCGCCGGCGGGAGGTCCGCGGCGAGAGCGGTGAGAGCGAGGAACCGGTGGGACCGGGCGTTCTTCTCCGCCGCGGTGAGCTCTGCGGCGGTGCGCTCCTCGCCCTCGGGGACGAAGATCGGGTCGTAGCCGAAGCCGTTGTCCCCGCGCGGCGAGCGGATGAGGCGGCCGGTGAACCGGCCCCGGTGCACCCGCTCCGCCCCGTCGGGTCCGACGTAGGCCGCGGCGCACACGAAGGCCGCGCCGCGGTGCTCATCGGGCACGTCGGCGAGCTGGTCGAGGAGCAGCCGGAGGTTCGCGGCGTCGTCGCCGTGGCGGCCGGCCCAGCGGGCGGAGAAGATCCCGGGCGCCCCGCCGAGCACGTCGACGGCGAGCCCGGAGTCGTCGGCGATCGCCGGCAGCCCGGAGGCCGCGGCCGCCGAGTGCGCCTTGAGCAGGGCGTTGGCCTCGAAGGTCACGCCGGTCTCGGCGACCTCGGGCAGGTCGAGGTCGGCAGCGGTGAGCACCTCGACGTCCTCGCCCAGCGCCTGCCCCAGGATCGCGGCGAGCTCGACCCGCTTCTTCTCGTTGCGGGTCGCGAGCACGAAGCGCCGGGTCATCAGCGCTCCAGCGGGGCGGCGAGCGCGGTGCGCTGGATCTCGGTGAGCCGGGCGCAGCCGGTGGTCGCGAGGTCGAGCATGGTGCCGAGCTCGGTGCGGTCGAACGGCGCGCCCTCGGCAGTGCCCTGCACCTCGACGAAGGCGCCGGAGCCGGTCATCACGACGTTCATGTCGGTCTGCGCGGTGGAGTCCTCGACATAGGGCAGGTCGAGGACCGCGGTGCCGTCGACGATCCCCACGCTCACCGCGGCGACGGAGTCGGTGAGCGGGTCGACCGCGGCGGGGATCCAGCCGCGACTGCGGCCGGTGGAGATCGCATCGGCGAGCGCGACGTAGGCCCCGGTGATCGCCGCGGTGCGGGTGCCGCCGTCGGCCTGGAGCACGTCGCAGTCGAGCTGCAGGGTGTTCTCCCCGAGCGCCTTCATGTCGACCACCGCGCGCAGCGCGCGGCCGATGAGGCGGGAGATCTCGTGCGTCCGGCCGCCGACCTTGCCCTTGATCGATTCGCGCGCGCTGCGGGTGTTCGTGGCGCGCGGGAGCATCGCGTACTCAGCGGTCACCCAGCCGCGTCCCTGGCCCTTGAGCCAGCGGGGCACGCCCTCGGTGAGTGAAGCCGCGCAGAGCACCCGGGTGCGCCCGAACTCGACGAGCACGCTCCCCTCCGCATGGTCGAGCCAGCCGCGGGTGATCCGCACCTCGCGCAGCTCGTCGACTGCGCGTCCGTCGGGTCGTGTCATCGGGTCTCCTCGAAGGTGGGCCGGCCGGCGGCCGGGATGGGGTCGATGGTCCAGGCGCCGCCGGGGGCGGCGACGCCGATCGGGCCGGCGAATTCGGCCGCGGCTTCGGCGCGCACGGTCCCGGTGTCGGTCCACGGCGGGATGTGGGTGAGGACGAGCGCCCGTGCCGCGGCCGCGGTCGCGACCCGGCCGGCGCGCAGGCCCGTGAGGTGGATGCCGCGCACCGTGTCGCGGTCCTCCTGGAACGCCGCCTCGCACAGGAACACGTCGGCGTCCCGGGCGGCGGCGACGAGCGCCTCGCACTCGTCGGAGTCCCCGGAGTAGGTGAGCACGCCGCCGTCGGGCCCGGTGACCCGCAGGGCGTAGGCCTCCACCGGGTGATCGACGAGGAAGGACTCGATCGCGAAGGGCCCCACCTCGAAGCGGGCCCCGGGCGTGATGTCGTGGAAGGCGAACACCGTGGTGAGGTCGGTCTCGTGCGCCTGCTCGGCGCACGGGCTCAGCCCCGGGTCGGTGTGGTAGGCCGCGGCGAGCCGCCGCTCGGTGCCGGCCGGCCCCCACACCGGGAGCGGGGCGCGCCCGCCGCCGGGTTCCCCGGTGGTGAAGAAGTGATCGGGGTCGTAGCAGCGATGGACGTAGAGGCCGGTGACGTCGAGGCAGTGGTCCGGGTGGAGGTGGGTGAGGACGACGGCGTCGATCTGGGCCGGAGAGCAGTGGGCCTGGAGCGCGCCCAGCGCACCGCTGCCGAGGTCGAGCAGGATCCGGTGCGTGCGGCCGCCCGCCTCGGCTTCGAGGAGGTAGCAGCTCGCCGCCGAGGTGGGTCCGGGGAACGAGCCCGAGGTGCCGATCGCGGTGAGCCGCATCAGGGGTCCTCTTTCTCGGGTGGGGTGAGGGAGTCGAGCAGGATCCCGGCCAGGCGCTCCTGCGCCCAGGTCAGGAAGTCGTACACGGTGACGAGCATCGCCTCGCTGTCGGGCAGCTCCTCCTCGCGGGCGTAGAGGTCCTCGAGGTCGGCGTCGGTCTCGAGACCGAGCCGGCTCGCGACGACGAGCCGCACATCGGTGAGCGCGGTCAGCCATGCGCGCTGCGCGGGACCGTCGAGCTCGACGCGGCCGCTCGCCCCGAGCGAGTGGAGGGCGATCCGGAGATTGGCGAGCTTGGACTCGCGGAGGTCGAGGTCGGTGAGGCGGCGGAACTCCGCGGAGCGCTCGGGATCGTCGGGGTCGACGTCGGGCAGGAGCCGCAGGAGTGCGGGGTCGGTGGGGCGCTCGACCTCGCCGCCCATCCCGACGAGCCGGGCGAGCTGCTCGGCCTCGCTGAGCTCACCGGCGTCCCGTCCCTCGTCATGGCCGAGCAGGGCGGCGGTGTCGGAGAACACGGAGACGAAGACGCTCTTCTCCGCGCTGCTGAGATCGAGGCGGGCGGTGCCGCGGGGTCCGGGGGTGATCTTCACTCAGGAGTCTCCCTGGTCGGCCCGGCGACAGGCGGCCCACAGGCCGAACCCGTGCATCGCCGCGGTGTCGCGCTCCATCTGCTCGCGGGAGCCGGTGGCGACGACGGAGCGGCCGTCCTCGTGGACCTCGTACATGAGCTTCTCCGACTTGAGGCGGGAGTAGCCGAAGTAGCTCTGGAAGACGTAGGTGACATAGCTCATGAGATTGACCGGATCGTTGAACACGATGGTCACCCAGGGGGTCTCCGGCCGGGTCCCGGTCCGGACCTCGACCTCAGGTTCCAGTACGGCCTGGGAGCCCGCGGAGGTGGATGTCACCCGTCCACTGTAAGCGATCCCGCGCAGCTCGACGGCCCGGAAGTGTGCAATAGGATCGTCCTTATGAGTGATCTCACACCCTCGTCGCCGTCGACGGCGCTGTTCACCGACCACTACGAGCTCACCATGCTCCAGGCCGCGCTCGCCGCGGGCACCGCGCAGCGACGCAGCGTGTTCGAGGTGTTCGGCAGACGGCTGCCGCACGGTCGCCGCTACGGTGTGGTCGCCGGCACCGGTCGGATCCTCGAGATGCTCCGGGACTTCCGCTTCACGGGTGAAGAGATCGACTTCCTCCGCAGCACGGGCGTCGTCGACGCCCCCACCCTCGACTGGCTCGCCGACTACCGGTTCAGCGGCACGATCCGCGGCTACGCCGAGGGCGAGGTCTATTTCCCCGGATCGCCGCTGCTGTCCGTGGAATCGAGCTTCGCCGAGGGCGTCGTGCTCGAGACCCTCATCCTGTCCGCCCTCAACTACGACACCGCGGTGGCCTCGGCGGCCTCCCGGATGAGCGGCGCCGCCGGGGACCGGCCGTGCGCGGAGATGGGCTCGCGCCGCACCCATGAGGCCGCCGCCGTCGCCGCCGCGCGCGCCGCCGTCATCGCCGGTTTCGCATCGACGTCGAACCTCGAGGCCGGGCGCCGCTACGGCCTGCGCACGATCGGCACCTCGGCCCATTCCTTCACCCTCCTCCACGACACCGAGCGGCAGGCCTTCGCCGCCCAGGTGGACTCGCTCGGGAAGGACACGATCCTCCTCCTCGACACCTACGACGTCGACACCGCGCTCGACACCGCGATCGAGATCGCCGGCCCGGAGCTCGGCGGGGTGCGGCTCGACTCCGGCGACCTCGGGATCCAGGCCCACGAGGTGCGCGAGAAGCTCGACGCGCGGGGGGCGCGGAACACCAAGATCACCGTGACGAGCGATCTCGACGAGTACGCGATCGCCGCGCTGCAGGCCGCCCCGGTCGACGCCTACGGGGTCGGCACCCGCGTGGTCACCGGCTCCGGCGCACCGACGGCGAGTCTCGTCTACAAGCTCGTCGCACGCCAGGGAGCCGAAGGCACCTGGGTATCGGTGGAGAAGGCGTCGAAGTCCAAGGCCTCGCACGGCGGCATCAAGCAGGCGGTGCGCAGCTACGACGGGTCGATCGCGACCGAGGAGTCGATCGGCGTTCCCGCTCTCCCGGCGGACTTCGACGGCCGGGCGCTGCTCGTCGACCTCGTCGTCGACGGGGAGATCGACGACGCGTTCACCGGGGCCGAGGGCGTGCGCCGCGCGCAGGTGCGGCACGCGGAGTCCGTCGGCGAGCTGCCGCGCTCGGCGCACCGCCTGCAGGACGGCGAGCCGGCGATCCCCACGGTGTACTACTCCGGCTGAGCCGCCGGCTCAGGAGCGGCCGACGAACCAGGCCTGGAGCTTCTTGATCCGGGCCTGGATCTGTGCGCGGCTCGCCTGCGCGACCGCCGGCCCGCCGCAGGCGGCGCGGAGCTCGACGTGGATCTTGCCGTGCGGCTTGCCCGTACGGCGCGCCCAGGCGCCGACGAGGCTCTGCAGCTGGTTCCGCTCCTCCTTGAGCGCGCGGTGCTCGAGCTCGTCGCCGGTGTCGGCGACCGGCCCGGGTCCGGCCCCGTTGGTCTTGCGCTTCGTCTGCTCGGCCTGGCGGGTGCGCAGCAGCGCGGTGACCTGGTCGGGTTCGAGCAGGCCGGGCAGGCCGATGAAGTCGAGCTCGTCGTCCGAGCCGACCGCTCCCCCGGCGCCGAACTCGCCGCCGTCGAACAGCACCCGATCGAACGACGCCTGTGCGTCGAGGGCCTCGAAGGCCCCGAGCAGGTCGTCGGGGGCGGACTCCGACTGATTGGCGCGCTCGAGCGCCTCGTCGTCGAAGGTCACCGTGCCGTCGTCGTCGGGGTCCGGCTTCCGATCGAGCGCGTGGTCGCGCTCGGCCTCGAGCTGGTTGGCCAGTGCGAGGAGGATCGGCACGCTTGGGAGGAAGATCGAGGCGGTCTCCCCACGCCGCCGGGCGCGCACGAAGCGGCCGATCGCCTGCGCGAAGAACAGCGGGGTCGAAGAGGAGGTGGCATACACGCCGACGGCGAGCCGCGGCACGTCGACGCCCTCGGACACCATCCGCACGGCGACCATCCAGCGGCGCTCGGAGTCCTGGAACTCCTCGATCCGCCGGCTCGCTCCGGCCTCGTCGGACAGGACGACGGTGACCGGCTCCCCGGTCAGCTCCGTGAGGCGCTTCGCATAGGCGCGCGCGGTCTCCTGATCGGTGGCGATGACGAGCCCGCCGGCGTCGGGGACGGTGCGGCGGACCTCGGTGAGGCGCCGGTCCGCGGCGGTGAGCACGGCGGGGATCCATTCGCCCCTGGGGTCGAGCGCGGTGCGCCAGGCCTGGGCGTGGATGTCCTTCGTCGCCTCGGCGCCGAGCACCGCCGACATCTCGTCGCCGGTCTTCGTCCGCCAGCGCATCTGGCCGGAGTACGTCATGAAGATCACCGGGCGCACCACGCCGTCGCTGAGCGCCCGGGAGTAGCCGTAGGAGTAGTCCGACTGGGAGGTGCGGATGCCCTCGTCGTCGGGCGCGTACTCGACGAACGGGATCGCCGAGGTGTCGGAGCGGAAGGGCGTGCCGGTGAGCGACAGCCGGCGCCGGGCGGGCTCGAAGGCCTCCCGGATCGCCTCGCCCCAGGACAGGCTGTCGCCGGCGTGGTGGATCTCGTCGAGGATGACGAGGGTGCGCGCGGCCGCGGTCCGGTTGTGGTGGAGCACCGGCTTCGCCGCGACCTGCGCGTAGGTCACCGCCACACCGTGGAAGCCGACGCCGTGGCGGCCCTGGCTGTTCTTGAAGTGCGGGTCGAGCCGGATGCCCACGCGCCCGGCGGCGTCGGCCCACTGCGTCTTGAGGTGCTCGGTGGGCGCGACGACGGTCACCCGGTCGACCTTCTGCTGGGCGAGGAGCTCGGCGGCCAGCCGGAGGGCGAACGTCGTCTTGCCGGCGCCGGGCGTGGCGACGGCGAGGAAGTCGCGCGGTTCGGTGCGGAAGTACTGCTCCAGGGCCTCGGCCTGCCAGGCACGCAGCTTGCCCGCTGTTCCCCACGCGGCGCGTTCGGGGAAGGCGGGTGGCAGGTGCTCTGCCGCTGAGGTTCCCGGGACCCTCTGCGGACCCGTCATCTACTCCTGGGGTCCTTCGGGCATCGTCTCGAAGATCTCCTTGCACTTGGGGCACACCGGGAACCGCTCGGGATCACGGGTGGGCACCCACACCTTGCCGCACAGCGCGATGAGCGGGGTGCCGGTGACCATGGACTCCATGATCTTCGCCTTGGGTGCGTAGTGGGAGAAGCGCTCGTGGTCGCCGGGCTCGACGAGCTGCTCCTGGGCCTGGCGCTCGATCGTGGCGGCGCCGCCGGACTGCGGAATGGTTTCGGACATGCCCCCATTCTAGGACTCCTAGACTGGAGTGCATGTCCGACGACCCTCGCCCCGCACCCGCCGGCGGCCCGTCCGCCGCACCCGCCGACCCGTCTCCGGCGTCCCCGGAGGCGCGCCTACCAGGCCGTTCCGCGTCCGTCGGGGACCCGGGGTTCGTCGACGCCTACCGGGGTCTGGCCGCGGAGATCTCCCGGAGTGTCGCGGTTCTCACATGCCTGCGCGCCGGGAAACCGCAGGCGATCACCGTCGACTCGTTCCTCGACGTGTCATGGGACCCGCCGACGATGGCGGTGAGCGTGTACAGCGGCTCGCGGATGATGGAGGCGCTCGAGCGCGCCGACTCCTGGGCGCTCAGCGTCCTGTCCGCGCAGCAGAAGGGGACGGCGCAGTGGCTGGGCGAGCCCGGGCAGCCGCTCCACGGCGTCCTCGACCCGGTCCCGACCTTCCGCTCCCCCGGCGGGCTGCCGATCGTCGCCGAGGCGCCGGTGTGGTTCGAGCTCGCGCTGACGCAGCGGCTGGAGGTCGCCACGCACACGCTCATCGTCGGCGAGGTCCGGGCATGCGGAACGGCCGGCGCCCGGGGCACCGGCCGTCCGCTCATCCGGTTCGGGGAGGGGTACGGGACGTTCGCGCCCCGCGCCGGCTCCTCGTAGGGCTCCCGGCACCCGGGTCCCGACCGCGCCGACGCGACCGCTCGGCCCTGTTCCCTGCCTTACGGGGTCTGCGGGGAGAGGACGCCGGGCGGTACGCGGCTCAGACGACTCCCTGGGCCCGCATCGCCTCGGCGACGCGCACGAAGCCGGCGATGTTCGCCCCGGCAACGTAGTCACCGGGGGTGCCGTACTGCTCGGCGGCGGCCGCGCAGCGCTCGTGGATGCCGGACATGATCTCGTCGAGCTTGTGCTCGGTGTAGGCGAAGTCCCAGCTGTCGCGCGAGGCGTTCTGCTGCATCTCGAGGGCGCTCGTGGCCACGCCGCCGGCGTTCGCGGCCTTACCGGGGCCGAACAGCACGTTGCCCTCGGTGAAGATCCGCACGGCGGCCGGGGTGCACGGCATGTTCGCGCCCTCCGCCACGGCGACCACGCCGCCGGCGACGAGCGCCCGGGCCGAATCCTCGTCGAGCTCGTTCTGGGTGGCGCACGGCAGGGCGATGTCGGTGCTGATCTCCCACACGTTGCCGTCCTCGACGTAGCGGGCGCTCGAGCGCTGCTCCGCGTACTCGGAGATCCGCAGCCCGTCGGTGAGCTTGATCTGCTTCATGAGCGCGATGTCGATGCCCTCGCGGTCCTCGATGTAGCCCGAGGAGTCCGACATGCCGATGACCGTGGCGCCGAGCGCCTGGGCCTTCTCCGCGGCGTGGATCGCCACGTTGCCGGAGCCGGAGACGACGACGGACTTGCTGCCGAGGTCGATGCCGCGGACGGCGAGCATCTCGCGGACGAAGAACACGAGGCCGTAGCCGGTGGCCTCGGTGCGGACCATCGATCCGCCGTAGGCCAGCCCCTTGCCGGTGAGCACGCCGGCCTCGAAGCGATTGGTGATGCGGCGGAACTGGCCGAACAGATAGCCGATCTCGCGCTCGCCTACGCCGATGTCGCCGGCCGGCACGTCGGTGTACTCGCCGATGTGCCGGTAGAGCTCCGTCATGAGCGACTGGCAGAAGCGCATGATCTCGAGATCGCTGCGACCCTTGGGGTCGAAGTCGGAGCCGCCCTTACCGCCGCCGATCGGCATGCCGGTGAGCGCGTTCTTGAAGGTCTGCTCGAAGCCGAGGAACTTGATGATGCCGGAGTTCACGGTCGGGTGGAAGCGCATGCCGCCCTTGTAGGGGCCGAGCGAGGAGTTGAACTCCACGCGGTAGGCACGGTTGATCTGCACCTGGCCGCTGTCGTCGACCCAGGGCACCCGGAAGATGATCTGGCGCTCGGGTTCGCAGAGACGTTCGATCGCGGCGAGCGAGAGGTACTCGGGGTGCTTCTCGACGACGGCTCCGAGGGAGTGCAGAACCTCGTGCGCGGCCTGGTGGAACTCGGACTCGCCGGGGTTCCTCCGCAGGACGGTGTCGAAGATCGGCTGAAGACTGGTATGCAAGGACATGAGTGCAATGATATGCGGTCGACCGATTGGTCCATCACCCAGCCCATCCCCCGAGACTCCCGCCCCTCCAGAGGTCAATATCCGAAGGTTCCTGAGAGCGGAACAGCCGATCTGTGCAAGGTCACCGTGGCCGACCGGAAGCCCCGCGACCGACCCGCAGCCCGGGACGCGCCCTCAACCGCAGAGACAACGCACTGACACCGGGTAGCGCACTCGCCGGCCAGCAACGAGGGATCTTGGTGAGACGTCGGCATCCGGGGTCGAGGTGCCCGCGATGCCAAGCAGGACCGGAGCACATTCGGGGAGCCGGCAGCATCAAGGAAGACACCACGAATGCTGGGAGCTGCATCCGCGCCCCAATGGACGTGATGGGTGGCGGGACCCGCAGGGTTCACGGACCGAAGATGGTGCCGACCCCGGGGCGACGAAGGGCAGCCACCGGAACCCGCGGTTCCGGGGTCTCCTATCGGTGGGTGGTGCTTCGTGGGTGAATGCGCGAAGGCACACCCCGACCGGGGTGTGCTTGGTGGTGAATGGGCGAAGGCCCC
>NZ_JBFAMF010000009.1:0-126747 GCF_040656435.1 Brevibacterium sp. NPDC049920 | reverse complement strand
ACCTGATCAACACGCGGCCGAGGCCCACACTCGAGTTGCAGACCCCGGCCGACATGTTCGAAAAGCTCCTGATGCGTTAGAAGCTTGACACCACCTGAACAGATCCTTCAGAAATTGCACTCTCACCCCGGCTGCGGCAACTGGTGCCGCGGCAGGGGAGTGGTGGGGGTGCGTTCTTCCTGCGAAAGGAGTTCCGATGTCCGGACAGCTGACCAAGCGGCGGTTCGCCGCCTTCCTCCGCGGGGTCAACGTCGGCGGTGCACACCGCCTTCCCATGGCCGAGGTTCGTGCCGTGCTCGGCGAGCTCGGCGCCTCCGACGTGGCCACGTACATCCAGTCGGGGAACATCGTCTTCACCGCGGAGGCCGGTGCGGGTGATGACCCTGCGGGCGACGATCCTGCGGGAGCAGGTCTGACAGCCGGCGGCGGCGAGCACGACGGTGACAGCGGCACCGATGCCACCGCGGCCGAGGCGTGGGCCGTGCGCATCGCCACCGCCCTCGAACAGCGCGTGGGCTTCCCGGTCCCGGTCGCGGTGCGCTCCGCCGAGGTGCTCGCCGCCGCCCGGCAGGCCTGCCCCTATGCGCCGGACGACCCGCGGTTCTGCCACCTGATCCTCCTCGAGTCCGCGCCGTCGGCCGGTGTGATGGACGAGATCCGGGCTCTCACCTCGGGCACGGACACCGAGGTGGCGGTGGAGGGGACGACGGCCTACCTCCTTACCCCGGGCGGGTTGGCGGCGTCGAAGCCGGCGGCGGCGATCAGCCGGCGCCTCGGCGGGACGGCCCGCAATCTGCACACGGTCGACGCGGTCATCGAGCGGTTGTGAGCGGGGCGGAGCGCACGCGAACTGCGGAGTATCCCGTTCGGAGCGCTCAATTGCGCGCTCGGTTCCGGATACCGCGCAGTTCGCGCACTGCTCCGCGGCGAAGTGCATCTGGAGGCGGCGCATCCGCGCTCAGTGCATCTCTTGCAGGACCCGCTGCAGCGCACTGACTGTGCGAAAAACGGCGTTTCCGCTCTCAGGAACCTTCGAAAATTGAGGTCTCAGGGGCGGATGGTGATGGTGATCTTGGCGGCTCCCTCGCCGTGGGCGCGGGTCGCCTCGAGCGCACGAGGCACGTCCTCGAGCCCCATCCGCACCTGCGTCATGTGGTCGACCCTGACTGCGCCGGTGCGAATCGCCTCGAGCGCCTCGTGGAAGCACCACTGACCAGGTTCGCCCTGCGCGTTGGAGAACCATTCGACGGTGACCGACTTGCGGAACGCCGCCATCGTCGGGAAGGTCCCCTCCCAGGTCTCGGGGTAGCCGAAGGCCCCCACGACGCCGCGGTGACGCGCGAGCTCGACGGCCTGCGCGCGCGTGGCGTCGAGCCCGGCGGCCTCGACGACGAGGTCGACACCCTCCGGATGTGCCCCGGCGACGACCGCGTCGAGCTCATCGGCGTGAACGGCCCGCGCCCCGAGCTCGCGCCCGAACCCGATCCGCGCGGCATCGACGTCGGAGGCGTACACCTCGACCCCGCGGGCCCGGAGCAGCTGGGTGAAGAACTGGCCGGCGGAGCCGAGGCCGAGCACCGCGGCGGTCCGCGTGCCCTCCCGCCAGTACTTGGCGAGCGCGGCGATCGTGCAGCCTAGCTGCTGGGCCATGAGGGCCCGCTCGAGCACGTCGTCCTCTCGCAGCGGGATGACGGAGCCGGCGTCGATCGCCTGGTACTGAGCGAAGCATCCGCCGAGGCGCCCGCTCGGCACCGTGATGACGCGCATGCCTGGGGAGAGCGCGCCCGGGGTGGTCTCGCCGTCCGCGCCTGCGAGGTGGACGTCTGCGCCCACCGCGACGATCGTGCCCGCGCCCTCGTGTCCCGGGTAGCCCGGTGCGTCGAGCATCTCCGGGCGGTGGAAGCCGTCGAGCGCGAGGTGCACGTCGGATCCGCACACCGAGGCGTACGCCATCTCGACGAGCACCTGTCCGGGTCCCGGCACGGGCACCGGGAAGTCGGCGACCCCGTAGCTCAGGCCCCGGCCCTCCAGCCCCGTCCCGGAACGGGCGGGCACGGGCTGCTCGGCCGCGAGGTTCTCATCGAGTGTGAGGCGCGCCGCCCGCATCGTCGCCGGCAGCGGCTGCGCGGCAGTCACTGCTTCGCCTCGATCCACAGCCCCTCCGCGCGCACCCGCACCTCGCCGTGGCAGGTGACCTCGCCCTCGAGGAAGCGCTTGCGGCCCTCCTGCCGGACGACCCGGCCGGTGACCACGAGCGGCTCACCCACCGGGGTCGCCGCGTCGTACTGCACGTTGAGGTAGCGGGTGTAGGCGCGCGGCGCATCCCCGGAGTTCGCCGCATTGCCGAGCACGTGGTCGAGCATGAGCGCGACGACCCCGCCGTGCACCCGACCGGGAGGGCCCTGGTACTGCAGCGGCAGCGTGAGCGAGCAGCGGGACTCCTCGCCGTCCCAGCGGATGTCCATCGGCGGGGCGATCGGATTCCGCGCCGAGGACGCCGGGGTGATGTCGTGCTCGATGTGGCTGCGCTGCGGGTGCGGGTCGTCGAGGGTGACCGCCGCCGGGTCGGCCGCCGCGGCCGCGAGCTTCTCCGCGATGAACGCGGTGTGCTCGGCGAGGCGGGCGTCGTCGGTCTCCGAGACGAGCGTGTGGATGAGCTCGCGGGTGAGTCGGGCGGTGTGTTCGGCGAAGTGCGATGCGGTCATGATCCTCATCCGGGTCGAGGGCGGGGTCTGGGCTGGTCGGGGGTTGGTCGGGTCGGCCAGTGTCGGTCTGTCCGGTCCGACCCGTCCCGGCAGGTCCGGCCGGACCGACCGGGCCGAGGGCGGGTCTTGTGTCCGGCCGGGTTTCCCACTAACGTTTCTGAACAAGCGTTCGGTAAGATTGATTGTAGTCCTCAACCGCCGGTTCACAAGGGTGTGCCGGCGACGCGGCCGGTCGGTCCGTCCGGACGCCCGTCCGACGCGGCAGTTCTCCGATCACGAGGAAGTGATGTGCATGTACCCAGGCAAGTGGGCGGCGACGACCCCCGACAAGCCGGCCGTGATCATGGCCGACACCGGTGAGACCCTCACCTACGCCGAGCTCGAGGGCCGCTCCCTGCGGCTCGCCAACCACTTCCGTGCGCTCGGCCTGCAGCCCGGGGGACCACGTCGCGATGATCGCGGAGAACCGGATGGAGATCATCGAGGCGTACTGGGCGGCCCTGCGCAGCGGCACGTTCATCACCGTCGTCAACCAGCACCTCACGCCCGCGGAGAGCTCCTACATCATCCACGACTGCGACGCCTCCGTCGTCCTCGTCTCCACCGGGCTGAAGTCCGCGCACGAGCTCAACGAGGAGTGCGCCGACATCCCGCACCGGATCGCCGTGGGCGGCCCGCTGTTGGGTGCGGAGGAGTACGAGGCGGTGCTCGCCGCCGCGAGCCCCGAGCGCCCGGACCACGAGCCGCGCGGCGACGACATGCTCTACTCCTCGGGCACCACCGGCCGGCCCAAGGGCATCCTGCCGACGCTCAAGGACCAGTCCGTCGAGGACGAGAACGTCCCGCTCATCCAGCTCTTCACCGCCCTCTACGAGTTCGGCGAGGACACCGTCTACCTGTCCCCGGCCCCGCTCTACCATGCCGCCCCGATCCGCTTCGTGATGACGACCCACGCCCGCGGCGGCACCGTGATCGTGATGCCGAAGTTCGACGCGGAGACCGCGCTCGGCCTCATCGAGGAGCACGGTGTCACCCACTCGCAGTGGGTGCCGACGATGTTCATCCGGATGCTCAAGCTGCCCGCCGAGGTGCGCGAGAAGTACGACGTGTCCAGCATGAGGGCCGCCATCCACGCCGCCGCGCCCTGCCCGATCGAGGTCAAGCGCGCGATGATCGAGTGGTGGGGCCCGGTGATCAACGAGTACTACGCCGCCACCGAGTCCAACGGCATCACCGTGATCAACAGCGAGGAGTCCCTGCGCAAGCCGGGCTCCGTGGGCCGCGACGGACTCATGGGCATCGCCCACATCTGCGGGCCCGACGGCGAGGAGCTGCCGCCCGGCGAGGTCGGCACGATCTACTTCGAGGCCGACCCGGACAAGGACCTCTTCGTCTACTACAAGGACGAGGCCAAGACCGCCGACACCCGGCATCCCGTCCACGAGCGTTGGACGACGATCGGCGACCTCGGCCACCTCGACGAGGACCGGTTCCTCTTCATGGCCGAGCGCAAGAGCTTCCTCATCATCACCGGCGGGGTGAACATCTACCCGCAGGAGGTCGAGAGCGAGCTCGCGCTCCACCCCGACGTCAAGGACGTCGCGGTGATCGCCGAACCCGACGAGGAGCTCGGCGAGATCGCCGTGGCCTACATCGAGGCCGAGGACCACGTGCGCCCCGGCGAGGATCTCGCCGAGCAGATCCGGACCTGGCTGGCCGACCACGTCGCCCGCTACAAGATCCCGCGGAAGTTCTACTTCATCGACGAGATGCCCCGCACCCCCACCGGCAAGCTCGTCAAACGCAAGCTCACCGAGCAGGCGCCCGCCTAGCCGGACCCGCGGGCACCTCGGCGCCGGCAGCCCGGCCCGAGGCACCCACCCCCCACCCGACACACCGCACCCGAACCCCGACAGAGAGAAGACAGACACATGAAGGCCATCCACGTCACCCGCCTCGACGGACCCGAGTCCGTCGAATTCGTCGACGCCGAGCGTCCCGCCCCCGGCCCCGGCGAGGTCCTCATCGAGGTCGCCGTCGCCGGCGTCACCTTCCCCGAACTGCTGCAGACCCGCGGCATGTACCAGGTGCGCCACGAGCTGCCGTTCGTGCTCGGCTCCGAGGCCGCGGGCACCGTCGTCGAGGTCGGTGAAGGCTCCCGCTTCGCCGTCGGCGACCGCGTCGCCGCGATCACCGGCAAGGGCACCTTCGCGGAGTACCTCGTCGCCGCCGACCAGCAGACCGTCAAGGTCCCGGACCCGGTCAGCCTCGCCCACGCCGCCGGGATGCCGATGAACCTCCTCACCGCCGACTTCTCGCTGCGCGTGCGCGGCAACGTCCAGCCCGGCCAGACGGTGCTCGTCCACGGCGCCGCCGGCGGACTCGGCTCGGCCGGCGTGCAGCTCGCGCTCGCGATGGGCCTCGAGGTCGTCGCCGTCGTGTCGACCGACGACAAGGCCGCGATGGTCAAGGAGCTCGGCGCGCACCACGTCGTCAAGGCCGAGGGCTTCAAGGACGCCGTCCTCGAGATCTTCCCCGACGGCGTCGACGTCGTCTACGACCCGGTGGGCGGCGACCGCTTCACCGACTCGCTGCGCTGCCTCAAGCGCTTCGGGCACCTCCAGGTGCTCGGCTTCACCGCCGGCGAGATCCCCACCGTCAAGGTCAACCGCCTGCTGCTGAAGAACATCTCCGTCGTGGGCGTGGCCTGGGGCGAGGCGACCCGCGGCAACCCGAACCTCATCGCCGAGCAGTGGGAGGTGATCTCCGAGCACGTCGCCGCCGGCCGCCTCAACCCGCACATCCACGCGACCTACCCGCTCGAGCAGGCGGGTGCGGCGATCTCCGAGCTCGACAACCGGGCCGTGCTCGGCAAGGTCCTCCTCGAGGTCAAGCCCGAGGCCTGAGCCTGCGACCCGCTCGGCGCCCGCATTCCGGCCCCCGGGCGGATCCTCCCGGCCCGGCCCGGCCGAGCCCTCACCCGCACTCCACAGACGAAAGGTCCGATCATGGCCGATCAGCACGATCAGCACCTCAAGGTCACCGTCGACGACGGTGTCATGACCATTCAGTTCATCCGCCCGCAGGCGCTCAATGCGGTTACCCGCGAGGTCGCCGCCGCCCTCGAAGCGGCGGTCGACCGGGCCGCGACCGAGGCGCGCGCGGTCGTCATCACCGGCGACGAGCGCTCCTTCTGCTCCGGTGCCGACCTCGGCGGCGACTCCGCGGCCGGCGGTGAGCGCAAGGGCGTCGGCCTCGACATCATCAACGCGATCATCCGCAAGATCCGCGACCTCAAGGTCCCGACCATCGCCGCGGTGTCCGGTCCGGCCGCTGGCGTGGGCTGCTCCTTCGCGCTCATCTGCGACTACGTCGTGATGAGCGAGGACTCCTACCTTATGCTCGCCTTCACCAAGATCGGCCTCATGCCCGACGGGGGCGCGACCGCCCTCGTCGCCGCCTCGGCCGGGCGCCACCGCGCGCTGCGCATGGCGCTCACCGCGGAGAAGGTCAAGGCCGCCACCGCCCTCGACTGGGGACTGGCCACCGAGGTCGCTCCCGGTGGGACCTACCTCGAACGGGCGCGGGAGATCGCCGCCCGGTTCGCCACCGGCCCCACGCTGTCGCTCGGGGAGACCGAGTACGCCGTCAACCAGGTCGCGCTGTCCGAGCTCGACTCCGCCCTCGACCGCGAGGCCGAGGGCCAGTCGCGCCTGCAGGGCAGCGCCGACTTCGCCGAGGGCGTCGCCGCCTTCCGGGAGAAGCGCGCCGCGAAGTTCGAAGGGAAGTGACCGACGATGGCTGAATTCCTCAACCTCGAAGGTCACGTCGCCGTGGTCACCGGCGGCAACAACGGCATCGGCCTCGGGATGGCCCGCGGGCTCGCGCAGGCGGGCGCCTCGGTCGCGATCTGGGGCCGGAACACCGAGCGCAATGCCGCCGCGGAGTCCGAGCTCTCACAGCTCGCCCCCGTCAAGTCCTTCGCCTGCGACGTGTCCGACCCCGCCCAGGTCGAGGCCGCGATGGCGGGCACGATCGAGGCGTTCGGACGCGTCGACTCGCTCATCGCGAACGCGGGGATCGGCGGGAAGAAGGGGCCGTTCCACGAGATGACGATCGACGAGTTCCACGACGTCGCGGCGGTCAACGTCGACGGCGTGGTGTTGAGCTTCCAGGCCGCGATCAAGCAGATGATCGCTCAGGAGTCCGGCGGCTCGCTTGTCGCGGTGAGCTCGCTCGCCGGCATCGAGGGCGCGGCGACGAACGTCCACTACGGCGCGACCAAGGGCGCGGTGCTCGCGATCATGCGCGGTCTGGCGACCGAGTACGCGCGCTACGGCATCCGCACCAATGCGATCCTGCCCGGCTGGATCGCGACCGACATGACGAGCGCGGCGGTGGGCAACGACACCTTCACCGAGAAGGTCATCAAACGCGTGCCGATCCGCCGCTGGGGCACCCCGGAGGACTTCGCGGCCGCCGCGGTGTACCTCGCCGGGCCCGGCAGCGCCTACACCAACGGCCAGCAGTTCGTCATCGACGGCGGGTACTCGGTCTTCTGATCCCGTCCGACCGTCCCCGGAGCGCACCGGTCCCGGTGCGCCCCCGGGGGCGGGATCGCGCGGCCCGAACGACCGGTCGGGCGAACCCCCGTCCCACCCACCCCTGAGCGAGAGGACGAGGATGTCCGACTACACCCACATCACGTACGAGGTGAGCGAGCAGATCGCCACCATCACCATCGATTCCCCGCAGACCAAGAACGCGTTCACCGCGCTCATGGGCCAGGAGCTCATCGCGGCGTTCCGGAAGGCGGACGCCGACGACGGCGTCAAGGTCGTCGTGTTCACCGGCAAGGGGCGGTTCTTCTGCCCCGGCGCGGACCTGTCCGGCGGCGCGGACACCTTCGACTACGACGCGCGCGAATCCGCCGCGGTCGACGTCGCCGGCGACGGCGGGGAGACGATCGAGGGCGTGCGCCGCGACGGCGGAGGCCGGGTGTCGCTCGCGATCGCGGCGATGCGCAAGCCGGTGATCGTCGCGTTCAACGGCGCCGGCGTGGGCGTCGGCTCGACTATGACGCTGCCGTGCGACATCCGGATCGCGAGCGAGGACGCGAAGTTCGGCTTCGTGTTCGCCAAGCGCGGGATCATGCCCGAGGCGGCCTCGACGTGGTTCCTGCCGCGCGTCGTCGGCATCAACCGGGCGCTCGAATGGGTGTACACCGGGCGCGTGTTCGGCCCGCAGGAGGCGCTCGAGGCGGGGCTCGTGTCCCGCGTGGTGCCTGCCGGCGAGCTCATGGACACGACCTACGCGGTCGCCCGGGAGCTCGTCGAGGGCTCCTCGGCGCTCACCATGGCCGCCGGTCGCAAGATGCTGTGGGGGATGCTCGGTGCGGATTCGCCGTGGGAGGCGCACCGCCTCGACTCGCGCGGGATCTACGAGCTCGGCCGGATGTCGGACGCGAAGGAGGGCGTGACCTCGTTCCTCGAGAAGCGTCCGCCGGAGTTCCCCGCCCGCATCCCCGCGGACTACCCCGAGTGGCTGCCCGACTTCCCGGGACCGCAGCCGGTGGAGTGACGCTCGCCGAGGTGCTGGTCGCCGAGGTGCGGGCCAGTGCCGAGAAGTGAGCCGGGATCGAGGTGTCGTCACGGTTCGAGTCGGGCCGGGGATCGCAGCAGCGGTCCCCGGCCCGTTCTCGTCCCCGCGGATATGTCAGGGTGCACGGACAGCCTCGCCGATGTGCACCTCGGCGGCGGTCGATGAGGAAATGTCAGCTGTTTGTCCGGAATGGGAGCGTGATGCCGATCACGCGATACGATTTCATTCGCACCACCGCACCACCGCACCGCACCACCGCACCACCGCACCACCGCACCACCGCACCACCGCACCACCGCACCACCGCACCACCGCACCACCGCACCACCGCACCACCAGCACCGCACCATCCGGCCACAGCGAAGTGAGAAGGAGCTCCGATGCTCAGAGGAATCCCGTCGACCATGGGCGACAACTACCCATTGAACATCAGCTCCCTGCTCACGCACGCGGCGACCGTGTTCCCGGACACGGAGATCGTCCACCGGAGCATCGACGGCGCCTGGCACCGCACCGACTACGGGCACATGCGCCGCCGCGTCGCGCAGCTCGCCCACGCCTTCGACGAGCTCGGGATCGGCGCCGGCACCATGGCCGGCGTGCTCGACTGGAACCAGCTGCGCCACTTCGAGCTCTACTTCGCCGTCCCCTCGGTGGGCGCGACGATGCTCCAGATGAACCTCCGCCTGGCCCCGGCCGACCTCGTCTACGTCGTCGAGCACTCGCAGGCGGAATGGGTGTTCGTCGACGAATCGCTCCTGCCGATCGCCGAGCAGCTCGCGCAGAAGGAGGAGGTCCGCTCCACCGTCAAGGGCTGGGTGGTGATGACGGACAAACCGTCGTCGGAGATCTCGACCACCCTGGACAACGTCCACTTCTACGAGGACCTGCTCGCCGGCCGGCCGGAGGAGTACGACTGGCAGTTCATCGAGGAGACGACCGCCAGCTACGCCGGATACACCACCGGCACCACCGGTCGCCCCAAGGGCATCTACTACTCCCACCGCTCGATGTACCTCCACACCTTCGGCATCATGAACGCCCTGAAGATGGGCTACACCGACACCGTCATGCCGGTCACCCCGATGTTCCACGTGGTGTCCTGGGGCATCCCGCAGGCTGCGGTCGCCGCCGGGGCCCGCGTCGTGCTGCCCGGCCGCTTCACCGCCGACAACATCGGCGACGTCGCCGAGGCGCTCATCAGCGAGGGCGTGACCGTCGCCAATGGCGCGCCGTCCCTGTTCGCACCGATCCTCGAGTACATCAAGGCGCTGCCGGAGACCCCCGATCTGTCCCGCGCCCGCCTGGTGTCCGGGGCCACCGAGCCGCCGCTGTCGCTCATGAAGGGCTTCTCCGACCTCACCGGCGCGCAGATCATCCACGCCTACGGGGCGAGCGAGACGAGCCCCGTGGTGTCCGTGAACTGGCAGATCAAGCCCGACCTCGGCGAGCTGTCCGAGGCGGAGCGCTGGGACCTCAAGCGCTCGCAGGGACTGCCGGTCGCCGGCGTCGAGATGAAGATCGCCGACCCCACCGGCGTCGAGCTGCCGCGCGACGGCAAGAGCGTGGGCGAGGTGTTCCTCCGCGGACCGTGGATCACCACGAGCTACCACCAGCTCGCCGACAACGACGAGCGCTTCCACGACGGCTGGTGGCGCTCCGGCGACGTCGGCGTCATCACCCCGGCCGGCTACCTCAAGCTCACCGACCGGCTCAAGGACGTCATCAAGTCCGGCGGCGAATGGATCTCCTCGATCGACATGGAGAACGGGATCCTCGACCACCCGAACGTGCTCGAGGCCGCGGTCATCGGCGTGCCGGACGAGAAGTACCAGGAGCGGCCGGTCGCCTACGTCGTCCCGCGCGAGGGCCAGGACGTCACGCGCGAGGACATCGCCGAGGTGCTCGGCGAGCGCTTCGCCAAGTGGCAGCTGCCCGACCAGGTCATCATCGTCGAGGAGCTGCCGCGGACCTCGGTGGGCAAGCTCGACAAGAAGCTGCTCCGCGCGAACTGGAGCGAGTGAGATGGGCGCCGACTCCGTGGGCGAGCCCCGCGCCGCGCTCGAGCTCGTCGACACCGCCGAGGTGACGACGGCCGTCGTCACGGCCACCGGGTACCCGATGGCCGAGCTCCGCACCCTGTTCGACACCGCGTTCTCCGGTCTGTTCCCGGTGCTTGGGCAGCGCGGCGTCCACCCGGCGGGTCCGGCGTTCGCGCTCTACCACCGGATGCCCGATGACACCGTGGACATCGAGGTGGGTGTGCCGATCGAGGTCGACCTCGGCGAGCCCGCGGAGCTCGAGGACGGGTTCACCGTCGAGCAGTCGCGGATCCCTGCCGGGCGCGTCGCCGCGATCAGCCACCTCGGCGGCTACGACGGCCTGGGGCGGGCGTGGGACGAGTTCATGGCCGCGGTCGAGCGCAGCGGGGCGAGCCCACGGCTGCCGTTCTGGGAGGTCTACGTCACCGAGCCGAGCCCGGAGGCGGATCCCGCGACCATGCGCACCGACCTCTTCACCTTCGTGGAGTAGCGGGAAGCCGGTCAGGCAGAGCGCCCTCAGGCGCGGGGGCCGGCCTCCTCGGCGGTGCTGATCTCGTCCTCGGCGAGCGGGCCGTCGTCGGGGTGGGTGAAGAGGTAGACACCGGTCTTGAGGAAGCCGCTGACCTCCCAGCCGTCGCCCAGCAGTCCCGTCGCCGCGTCGCGCAGCGCCATCCGCCAGCGGGTGGCGAGCTCGGCGTCATCGCCGCGCAGCGATTCGACGTCGGCGGGGATCCGCGCAGCGGCGACCTCGGTGCTGCGTGGCACCTCGCTGAGCACCGGTTCGCCGGCCTCGCCCAGGTCGAGGGCGTAGACCGCGCGCTCGAGCGCCTCCTCGTCGAGCATCGGCCGCTTGGCCGGGCGATCGAGCCGCCACGACACGAGGAGCCGGTCGGAGGCCTGGCCCTCGTTGACGCCGTCGCGCATCTGGCCGTAGAAGTCCTCGAAGTACTCGAGCGCGTTGACGCCCAGGCGGGTGAAGTTGAAGTACGCGTTGCGGGAGATCAGCGGGTCGAAGGTCCAGGTCATCTGCCGGATGCCGCGGTTGAGGCACCACAGCCGCTGGTGGAGCTTCATCGCCGCCCCGGTGCCGCGGCCCACCTGCTCGTGGCGCACGCCGGCGATGTGCGAATGCATCATCTTGCCCAGCGGCTCGCCGAAGAACCCGACCGTGACGCCGATCATCGAGCCGTCCTCGGAGTCGAAAGCCCCGGCCACGTAATTCCCGGAGTGGGCGAGCGCGATGAGCAGCCCCGGCTCGAGCTGCGTGGTGCCGGCGCGGCCGACGTTCCACACCTCGTCGAGGAGGAGGGACGCCTCGGCGGCCTCCTGCGCGGAGTGCAGTGCCCGCATGGTGATCCCGGCGGACTCCTGGGCGGCGGCAAGTTCGTCCTCGGCGATCGCGAGGACCTTCGAATCTACAGAGCTCATGGCCTCATTCTGCCACTCGTCGGCCGGTCGAGGTACCGCCCGGCCCGACGGCGGTTCCGACAACGGCTCGGTGGCGGACGGCGAGCGAGCGAGTACCCTGCTCGCATGAGCGATTCGGATCTCGATCTGACCAACGTCGACGTGCCCGCCGCCGGTGGTGCCCCGCCCTCCGGTGGATCCGATCGGCCCGCCGCCGGGAATCAGGAGGCCCGTGCCGGGCAGCCCCGGCTCGGCCCGGTGGCCGTGGTGGGCGCCGGCACGATCGGACTGTCATGGGCGCGGCTGTTCGCCTCCTGCGGGGCGCCCGTGCGGATCTTCGACCCGCGCCCCGACCTCGCCGAGGTGTGCGCCGGGATCGTCGCCGAGGCACCCGAGTGCGAGGATCTGCTCATCGTGGCCAAGTGCCTCGGCGAGGCGGTCGACGGGGTGCGCCTGGTCCAGGAGAGCGGGCCGGAGGACCCGGCGGCCAAGACCCAGCTGTTCGCCGACCTCGCCGAGTACGCCCCGGACGAGGCGCTCCTCGTGTCCTCGTCCTCGGCGATCACCGCGTCCACGATCGCAGCCCGGATGACCGATGCGGACGCCGCCCGCGTGCTCATCGCCCACCCTTTCAACCCGCCCCATGTCATGCCGCTCGTCGAGATCGTGCCGGGGGAGCGGACCGCACCGGAGTCGGTGGAGCGCGCGCTCGCGATCTACCGGCGCTGCGGCAAGGAACCCGTCGTGCTGCGGGCCGAGGCGGCCGGCTTCGTGGGGAACCGGCTGCAGAACGCGGTGCTGCGGGAGGCGGCCGGGCTCGTGCAGCGCGGCGTCGTGTCCCCGGCAGACGTCGACGCGGTGGTGCGGAACTCGCTCGGTCTGCGCTGGGCGGCCGTCGGCCCGTTCGAGGGCATGCACATGGGCGGCGGCGGGCAGGGGTTCCGCGGATTCATGGAGCACATCGGACCGTCGTTCGCCGCCATCGACATCCATGAGCCGGACATGTCGCCGGACGGGATGGCGCCGGTCGTCGAGCAGGTCGAGGAGGCCTACGGCCCGTACGCCTCGGCCGAGGCGATCCGGCGCCGGGACGCGATCCAGGCCGGCGTGCTCCGGGTGCGGGAGGAACTCGATGCGGGTCCTCCCCGCCGCTCCGGTCCCGGTGCTCAGACAGCGGCGCGGAAGAAGTAGCTCGTGCGCTTCGCGATGAGGCCGGCGTCGTCGAAGACGAAGAAGTCGGCGAACCCCTCGTGCGCCTCGGCGCCGGACTTGAGCACGCCGTCGAACCGGCCGCGGACTGCCGCCCGGTTGCCGTCGGTGATGATCTCGTCGAGCGTGTGCGCGCCGGACTCGATGACCCGCGCGTCGTGGTAGAAGTCGCTGATCTGCGCGCCGGTGAGGGTGTCGTACCCCGGCCGGTCGTAGGTGCCGTCGGGTGCGAACAGCGCCGCGGTGGCGGCCGGGTCCCCGGCATCGACGGTGTCGTAGTAGGTGCGGGCGAGCGCCTCGGCGGCGGCCATGTGAACTCCTTCGTCCGGATGCGGCGGGACTGCCGGCGCATGGTGCGCGCGAGCCGTCGTCAGCAGTCTACTCATCCGCCTCTCCCCGCGATCGCTGTGACTTGTCTCACCAGGCGGGCGTCGGTGGCTTCGCGGTTGCCAGGCCTGGAATGCGGGGCATAGCGTGGGGTCAGGACTTTCAACGCAGAGGAGCGTGCACATGTCGCAGTACCAGGTCGTCAATCCTGCCACCGGCGAGGTGGTCGAGGAGTACCCCACCGCCACCGATGCGCAGATCACCGATGCGCTCGAGCGCTCGCACCAGGCCTACGCCTCATGGCGTGAGACCCCGATCGAGGAGCGCACCAAGGTGCTGGCCCGCGTCGCGGAGATCTACAACGAGCGCTCCGAGGAGCTCGCGAAGATCATCCAGCTCGAGATGGGCAAGGCGGTTCCGGAGGGCCAGGGCGAGATCGCGCTCGTCGGCCTCATCTACAACTACTTCGCCGACAACGCGAAGGCCTTCATCGAGGAGGAGAAGCTCAAGGGCCCCAAGAACGCCGAGGCCTACATCCTCCGCCGTCCGGTGGGCTCGCTGCTCGGCATCATGCCGTGGAACTTCCCCTACTACCAGGTCGCCCGCTTCGCCGCTCCGAACCTGGCGCTGGGCAACACGATCATCCTCAAGCACGCGCCGCAGTGCCCCAAGTCCGCGGCCGTGATGGAGCAGATCTTCCAGGACGCCGGCCTCCCCGCCGACGCCTACATCAATGTCTACGCGACCAACGAGCAGGTCTCCGACGTCATCCTGCCCGACCCGCGCAACCAGGGCGTGTCGCTGACCGGCTCCGAGCGCGCCGGTTCGGCCGTCGCCGCGGCGGCGGGCAAGAACCTCAAGAAAGTCGTGCTCGAGCTCGGCGGGTCCGATCCGTACATCCTGCTCGACTCGCCGGACCTCGACGCGACAGTGAAGACCTTCTTCGGCACCCGCATGGGCAACACCGGCCAGGCGTGCAACTCGCCCAAGCGCATGATCGTCATGGACGACATGTACGACGAGTTCGTCGAGAAGCTCACCGCCGTCGCCAAGGAGGCGACGCCGGAGGACCCGACCGCGGAGGGCTCGAAGCTCTCGCCGCTGTCGAGCCTCGCGGCCAAGGAGCGCTTCATGGAGCAGGTCCAGGCCACGATCGCCGACGGTGCGACCATTCACGCCGGCGAGGGCGACTACGACACCCCCGGTGCCTTCGTGAAGCCGGTCGTGCTCACCGACGTCAAGCCCGGCAAGCGCGGCTACCACGAGGAGCTGTTCGGCCCGGCGTTCATGGTGTTCAAGGCATCGAGCGAGGAAGAGGCCATCGAGCTCGCCAACGACACCCCGTTCGGGCTCGGTTCGGCCGTGTTCTCCGCCGACGTCGACAAGGCCGCGAAGGTCGGTTCGCAGATCGACGCGGGCATGGTCTTCATCAACAGCCCCGAGCAGTCGCGTGAGTTCCTGCCCTTCGGCGGGGTCAAGCGCTCCGGCGTCGGCCGCGAGCTCGGACCGCTCGCGATGGACGAGTTCTGTAACAAGCAGCTGTTCTACAAGCAGCAGTGATCGCGCAGCTCCTCGCGCGGGCCTGATCGGGTGGACCGATCGGTTCGGGTGAGGTGCGAACCGCTCCCGAGGCGCCCGCCGGCATCGTGCCGGCGGGCGCCTTGTGCGTGGGGCGGGAATGCCTGATCGCGGGGTGCTGGGCGCTGGGACATGTCGGTGTGCCGGACGTGCTGGGCCGGGACATGTCGGGGCACCGGGCATGTTGGGGCAGCAGGCGTGCCGGGGCGCTGGGCGCGCTGGGTGCCGGGTCATGCACTACCGTGATGCCGTGACCCGAAGCGCTGACTCGCCGGCCTGGACCGCTGGAGCCTCCCGATGACCGCGGGGGCGTGGGCCGTGCTGCTCGGCACCTGGGCGGTGGCGGTCGCCTCGCCCGGGCCCGACTTCGTCGCGGTGCTGCGCGGCTCGATGGCCGGCGGCACGGCGCGCGGACTCCGCGTGGCAGCAGGTGTGGTGGCCGGGATCGCGGTGTGGATCGCCGCCGCGCTCATCGGGATCGTCGCACTGATCTCCTCGCACCCGACGGTGTTCCTCGCGGTGCGCTGGGCGGGCGCGGTGTTCCTCGTGCTCTACGGCGGGTACATCCTCAACTCGCTCGCTCGAGCGAGGAAGCAGAAGAGCGGTCACGTGGGGGACCCCGAAGCGGACCCTGCGGGGGATCGAGGCGAGAGTGCGAGCGCTGGCTCGTCGGGCTCGGATTCGGCTACCGGGTCGGCAACTGGTTCGACGGCGACATCGGTGGCCGCTTCGATTCAGATGCCCACCTCGACTCAGGTGCCTGCCTCGTCTCCGGCAACCACCCCGACTTCGGCACCCGCCTCGGCCCCGGGAACAACCCCGGCTCCGGCACCCGCCCCCGCATCCACCTCGACTCCGGCGCGGTCGGGCTGGGCCGATGTGCGCCTCGGCTTCCTCACGAACACCGTGGGCAACCCGAAGGCCGTCGTGTTCTTCGGGGCGCTGTTCGCCGGCATCCTGCCCGCCGGGATCGAGGCGGGGGAGTCCGTGGCGGTGGGCCTGGCGATGGCGGGGATCGCGCTCGTGTTCTTCGCCGCGCTCGCCTTCGCTACCGGCCGGCCGCTCGTCATCCGCGCCTACGAGCGGGCGCAGACCGCGATCGACACGGTCGTGGGTCTTGTGTTCATCGTGCTCGGCCTCGCTCTGCTGCCGTGGGGCGGAGTGTGAGAGGGTCGGCCTCCACCATCGGACCGCGCCCGTAGACTCGCATCCATGAGTGCACCGCAGGAACCCCGTCGGACGGATGAGGCGGCAGAGCCGGCCGCGACAGGGCCGGCCGACAGCCCCGGTGCGGCACCGACCCAGCTGCCGACCTCCGCAGGAGAACCCGCCTCGGGGCCGGTGAGCCGGCAGGTTGCCGATGAACCCGGCGGGCCGGTTGTCGGCGAGGACGGGAAGGCGCGGACGCCATGGGCGTACGGGCACCCGCTGCTGCTCGACTACTACGACACCGAGTGGGGGCTGCCGGTCACCTCGGAGGCGGGGATGTTCGAACGGCTGAGCCTCGAGGGGTTCCAGGCGGGGCTGTCGTGGCTGACGATCCTCCGCAAGCGCCCGCGGTTCCGCGAGGTGTTCGCCGGCTTCGACGTCGACGCGGTCGCCGAGTTCGGGAGCGGGGACGTCGCGCGGCTGCTCGAGGACCCGGGAATCATCCGGCACCGCGGCAAGATCGAGGCCTGCCTCCGGAATGCTCGCGCCACGATCGCACTGCGTGACGGAGGCGGTCTCGTGGCGTTCATCGAGTCATTCGCTCCGGAGACGACGCCGCAGCCGCGGACCATGACGGAGGTGCCCACGGTGAGCGCGGAGTCGACGGCGCTGTCGAAGGCGCTGAAGAAGCGCGGCTTCGCGTTCGTCGGTCCGACGACCATGTACGCGCTGTTCGAGGCGGTCGGGATCGTCGACACGCACCTGCTCGGTTCGCACCGACGAGGGGTGTCAGGGCGGTGGCCTGCATGAGGGCAGCTGCGCGGGCCTGGGCCGGGGCCGGGACGATCCCCGTGGATGGTGCAGCGGTTCCGAGGCGGTGGCCGGAATGAACATCGTCGTGTCCGCGCTCGTCGTCGTGCACCCGGACGGGCAAAGCCTGCTCATGGTGCGGAAGTCCGGGACGACGTCCTTCATGCTGCCCGGCGGCAAGCCGGAACCGGGAGAGACCGCAGTGCAGGCGATCGTACGGGAGATCGCCGAGGAGCTCGGGCCCGCGCTCGACCCGGTCGATCTCGAGGAGCTCGGGACGTGGACGGCGCAGGCGGCCAACGAGGCGGGGTTCTCCGTCACCGGCACGGTGTTCCTCCACGACGGGATCCCGGACGGGCTCGACGTCGAGGAACCGCAGGTGCTCGAGGAGATCGAGGAGGCCGGCTGGTTCCCCTGGGACGCGCTGCCGGCGGACACCCCGGCGCGGCAGTTCGCTTCTCTCACCCGCGACCACGTGATCCCGCACCTGCGCAAACGGCTGCGCGCTCGATCGGTGCAGGCACCACGGGATTCGACGCCGGTTTACTGGGCGTCGGACCAGGCGTAGAGGGCGCGGTAGAGCTCGACGGGTGCGCAGCCGCAGGCATCGGCGAGGGTTATGAGCGTGGAGATGTAGTCGAGGTAGTCGATCCGGGCCGGGTTGTCCGAATCGAGGTGACCGGCGGCGTGGAGTGCTCCCACGGCTCGGGCGTCCATGATCGCGAAGCGCTTGGGGTACACCGCGGACAGGAGCGAGCTGGCGAGCGGCACACCGACGCCGTCGAGGGTACGGAGGATGTCGATGCGGAACTTGTCCGGGGTGTCGTCGTCGAGCGCGACCGAGGTGATGAACCGGATGTCGTGCTTCGCGTGGTGCTCGAGGAGGTTGAGCACGGCGAGGCCCTTCCACTGACCCACGCGGAGGAAGCCCTTGCGCTTCATCCGGCCCTTCTTGCGGGCCTTCGGCCCGTCCTTCTCCAGGACGCGCTGCTCGATCCCGGTGATCTCGTAGCGCGGCGCGAACTCCGCGACGAAGGAGCTGTCGATGACGGGCGCGGCAGAGCCCCGGCCCGTGCTCGTCGCCGGCGCCGATGCGGATGTCGATGCAGACGAGCTCGGCTTCTCGGCTGCGACCGGTGCCGCGGTGGCCGGGGACTTCGATCTCGTCGGCGGCTTTGACTTCGCAGGTGCCTGCGAGGGCGGGCCGGACTTCGTCTGCGACGACGTCGCTGACGGTGTGGAGGGGGTCGACTGCGCGGTCGACTCGGCGGTCGACTTCGCCGAGGACTTCGGCTTCTTCACCGACTTCTTCGCTGACGACTTCGGCTTCGCGCTCGTCGACTTCGCACCTGCCTTCGGGCTGGACTTGGCGGTAGCGGTCTTCTTCGCGCCGGCCTTCTTCGTTCCGGCCTTCTTCGCGCCGGTCTTCTTCGCGCCGGTCTTCTTCGATGTCGAGGTCGATGTGTCCTTCTGGGGCGACTTCGCCTGCGAGGTCGTCGCCGATGCGGACGAGGCGGAACCCGACTTCGCCGATCCGGACGAGGCGGATGCAGAGGTGGGCTTCGCGGATGCGCTCGCGGTCGAGTCGGGGGTGTCAGACATGGATCAAGTCTACGCGGGCGTAGGAGCTGGTGGTCAGGCCGACGCTGGGCGAATCAGAGCATCCCGAATGCCGATGCCGCGACCGGCACCCCGAGCCCGAGGCCGCCGAGCACGGCCACGAGCAGGAAGGTGCGGATCTTCCGCGAGGGGCGCCTGCCGGCAGCGGCAGGAGTCGGCACCGAGGTGGAGCCGGGGATGACGGGAATGCCGTAGAGGTCGCGAGGGATGTCGCGCGATGTGGGGGAGTGCCGATAGTGCTGCACGGGGTCTCCTCGGTGTGGCGGCGGGTGCTGGGACCAGTCAACCCCTCGGCGCGCTTTCGAACGTGGCGAACCTGTGCCGGTTCCGACACACGGGCCGCATCGACCTGCCGATCCCGCCGACCTGCCGCTCGGGCTCGAACTCCCAGGCAGAAATCGTGCGCACATGGCAGCTCGAAGAGCCGACCGAGCATGAGTGACACCTCGACGAGCTGAGTAAGTCCTGGAATCAGCGCGCTGCTCCGCCCGAGTCCCGGGTTCGGCGAGTCGGACCGGCTGGGCACAAGTGTCAGCACTTCGGGCGGACTGACTGCCAGACTTGGCTCGCTGAGCTTCCATCAGCCCAGCACTGCATACCCGCCATCTCTGAATCACCACCAACACGCCAGCTCACGCACCCCCTGAAACCGCAATTTCCTGCGGTTTCGTTCACAGAAACCGCAGGAAATTGAGTGGTGAGTAGTGGGCCGTCGGGTCAGCTCGGGCGGGTGTCGGGGGAGACGGTCTTCGCCGGATCGGTGACTGCGAGGTTCCCGACGACCGCGTCGATGCGGGACAGGACCTCGGGCTCGAGCTTCACCCCGGCGGCGCCGACGTTGTCGGCCACCTGCTCCGGCTTCGACGCACCGACGAGCGCAGAGGCGACGTTGTCGTTCGCGAGCACCCACGCCACGGCGAGCTGCGCCATGGACAGCCCCAGATCCGCGGCGATCGGCTTGAGCTGTTCGACCCCGGCGAGCACCTCGTCGGTGAGATAGCGCTTGATGCTCTGGGCACCACCGCCCTTCTCGTCGGTCGCTCGCGATCCGGCGGGCAGCTCCCCGCCGGGAGCGTACTTGCCGGTGAGCACGCCCTGCGCGATCGGCGACCACACGATCTGGGAGATGCCGAGCTCCTCGCACGCGGGGATGACCTCGGCCTCGATGACGCGCCACAGCATGTTGTACTGCGGCTGCGAGGAGATCAGCTGCACGCCGAGGTCCTCCGCGAGCGCATGCCCGGCGCGGATCTGCTCCGCCGTCCATTCGCTCACCCCGATGTAGAGGGCCTTGCCCTGCCGGACCACGTCGGCGAAGGCCTGCATGGTCTCCTCGAGCGGGGTCTCGTAGTCGAAGCGGTGCGCCTGGTAGAGGTCGACGTAGTCGGTGCCCAGCCGCCTGAGCGAACCGTTGATCGACTCGAGGATGTGCTTGCGCGACAGGCCGGAGTCGTTGTGGCCGCGGGGCCCGGTGGGCCAGTAGACCTTGGTGAAGATCTCCAGGGACTCGCGCCGCTGCCCGGCGAGCGCGTCGCCGAGCACCTGCTCGGCACGGGTGTTGGCGTAGACGTCGGCGGTGTCGAAGGTGGTGATGCCGGCGTCGAGCGCGGCGTGCACGCACTGTGTGGCGATGTCGTTCTCCACCTGGGAGCCGTGGGTGAGCCAGTTGCCGTAGGTGATCTCCGAGATCTTGAGACCGCTGTTGCCGAGATACCGAAATTCCATGTGTTCCTCCTGCTGGTGAGGGTGGGTGCTCACGGGTGCGCGAGCGCATGCGTGCCATGTGCGAGCCTACCGAGGCGACGGCACCGCGGAAAGGGTGCCGGGCCTCAGCCGTGGTCGGGGCGCTGGGCCAGAATGACGCCGGTGCCGGTCCGGAATCCGGGGAAGAGTCCGGGCAGCGGCGGTGCCGTTCGGCCTCGGGCAGGCTCGCGCGCCATTCACCTCGGCGACTGCTGCCGGTCATCGCCGCTCGTATACTCGCTCACTGTGGACACCTCACGAACCCTCACCCCACAGATCACGCTCGAGGCGACGAGCGTGCGCCGGCCCGAGGTGCAGGCGCAGTACCAGCACGACGTGCTCGAGGAGAAGGCGATCTTCCCCGAGCGGCGCCCCTGCGCGATGGGCAAGATGATCCGCAAGGCGCGCGCCGCCGGCCTCACCGACCCGAGCGAGCCGATCCTCGGCGAGAACATCTACCCTTACGCGCACTTCGCCGACCAGGAGGTGCTCCACCACCAGCTCCTCACCCCGAGCTACCACGTGCCCGACATCGACGACCTCCGCGAGATCGACCCGGTGGCGTGGGAGAAGTTCTACCTCGAGCAGGGCGAGCTGCGCCGGGCTGGGCGCGCAATCTTCATCCACGGCCTGGGATCCTCGGCGATGTCGGTCGCCGCCCACGTGCACGCCCACGTGTTCACGCTGGGCGTGAAGATCTCCGTCTTCGACTACGACCAGGAGGAGCAACGGGTGCGGATCCGCGCCGGCGACTGCTGGCTCGTCGACACCGAATCGGGAGAGCCGCTGCCTGCGCCCGAGCCCTGGGAGCCGGAGGCCAGCGTGTGCGACCACGTCTACCAGGACCGATTCGGCTGGGCCTGAACCGCGCTCCGTCCGAGGCGCCCCGCGTGAGCTGAGACGTGCCGTGCCGCCGTCGGTGCCCGCGGTCGAGCCGGGTGGAGGGGAGGCGTCCGAGACTGTGCCCGTCGCCGGAGCGCTGTGGCCGGGCTGGCCGGGAAGCACTCTGCGAAACGAGCGCATCGCTCATCTGTGTTCGATGGGGTGGTCCGGGCATACTGGGCTCATGTCGACTGATATCGAGATCGCGTCCCGCGCCGAGCTCAAGCCGATCGGTGAGATCGCCGCGTCGATCGGGCTGAGCTATGAGGACATCGTGCCCCATGGTCACCACGCGGCGAAGCTGCCGCTGGGCGTGCTCGCGACCGGGGCCGAGGCGGTCGCCGCACCCGGCAGGCTCGTCCTCGTCACCGCGATGAGCCCGACGCCTGCCGGTGAGGGCAAGACGACGACGAGCATCGGGCTTGCCGATGCGTTCGGACACCTTGCGCGCGAGGAGAACTGGCCCCAGGTGCACGGCAAGGCGCCGGCGGTGCTCGCGCTGCGTGAGCCGAGCCTCGGCCCGGTGTTCGGGATGAAGGGCGGAGCAGCCGGCGGCGGCTGGGCTCAGGTGCTGCCGATGGAGGACATCAATCTCCACTTCACCGGGGACTTCGCCGCGATCGCGCTCGCGAACAACCTCGCGTGCACGATGCTCGACAACCACATGCACTTCGGCAACGAGCTCGACATCGACCCGCGGCGCATCACGATCCGGCGCGTCGTCGATCTCAACGACCGTGCCCTGCGGCAGATCGCGATCGGGCTCGGCGGCTACAACGGTGGGATCCCGCGCGAGGACGCCTTCGACATCGTCGTCGCGAGCGAGGTCATGGCGATCTTCTGCCTGGCGACCTCGCTCGAGGACCTCAAGGAGCGCCTGGGCCGGATCGTCGTCGCGCGCACCCGTTCGAAGAAGGCTGTGACCGTCGACGACCTCGGCGCGGCCGGGGCGATGACTGCGCTGCTGCGCAATGCACTGCGACCGAATCTCGTGCAGACGATCGAGCATACGCCGGCGTTCATCCATGGCGGGCCGTTCGCGAACATCGCCCACGGCTGCAACAGTGTGCTCGCCACGGCCGCCGCTCGCCGGTTCGGCCAGTGGGCCGTGACAGAGGCGGGATTCGGCGCCGACCTGGGTGCGGAGAAGTTCCTCGATATCACCATGCGGGCCATGGACTCGTGGCCGGATGCGGCGGTGGTCGTCGCGACGGTGCGCGCGCTGAAGTATCACGGCGGGGTGCCGCGGGCCGACCTCGAGCTGGAGAATCTCGAGGCGCTCGAGGCGGGGCTGCCGAACCTCCGGCGGCACCTGTCGAACCTGAGCGAGGTGTTCGGCGTGGCCACGGTGGTGAGCATCAATCGGTTTCCCTCGGATACCGACGCCGAGGTGGACCGCCTCGTCGAGCTGCTCGCCGCCGAGGGGATCGCGGCGGTGCCGGCGACGCACTGGGCCGATGGCGGCGCGGGCGCGGTCGACCTGGCGCGGGCTGTCGTCGGCGCGGTGGAGGGTGGCGCTGCGGCCGGGGGTGCTGCCGCCGGTGCCAGCACGGGTGCCTCTGCCGGTGCCGCGGGAGCCACTGAATCCGAATCGAATGCACCCACGTCGATTGCTCCCGCACCGAATGCTCCCACGCCGCAGTACTGCTACGACCTCGACGAGTCCCTGGAGGACAAGATCGAGGCGATCGCGGTGCGGACCTACGGGGCATTGGGCATCGAGATCCTCGCCGCCGTGCGGAAGAAGCTCGACATGTTCACCGAGGAGGGTTTCGGCGGGCTGCCGGTGTGCATCGCGAAGACGCAGTACTCGTTCTCGACGGATGCCGCGCAGCTGGGCGCGCCGACCGGCCACACGCTCACGGTGCGCGATGTCCGGCTGTCCGCAGGCGCGGGATTCGTCGTCGTCATCTGTGGTGAGATCATGACGATGCCGGGGCTTCCACGCAATCCGGCGGCGCTGAAGATCGATGTGGACGGCGACGGGCGGATCACCGGATTGTTCTGACACTGCCCGGGTGTCCCGACCGATGACGATGACGACATGAACGCACAGAGACGGAATCCACCGGGGTGCCTGGTGGCCTAGGGAGCCGTGGCCGTAGGCGGGATCATCGTGCTCCTCGTCGGGCCGCAATCTGGATCATGCTGGGGTCGTCGCCGATGTTCTACGACTCCGAAGATCCGTGGTTCGACAACCCGGTCACCTTCGACCTGGGTGGCGGCGCGGACGAGGACGGCGAATCCGACGGTGATTCCGACGGCGAGGATCCCGATGGTGACGGTTCAGGTGGTGAGGATTCCGAGGACCGCGGCCAGGGCACTGGTGATGGCGAGCAGAACCCCGGCGATGGCGACTCCGATGGTGAGGATGACAACGGTTGATGCGGTTGCACCGAAGCCACGGCTGACGAACCCGCCGCGGATCGACGTTTCCGCAGTCGTCTCCCAGGAAAACATGGGGTGGTCACGGATGGTGATCGTCGAACCCTGGGCAGGTCGGGGTTGCACCTCCCGCGCCGGGTCGGCCCGGTTCCCGGGCCCCGGCATAATAGGTCGCATGAATCGCCCCGAGCCGTCCCCCTCCTCGCGTCTGCGTCTGGCGGCCGGAATTGCCCGCTCCGCCGCCCGCGCCGGCTCCCGCCTCCTCGCCGAGCGCACCGCTGCGGCCCGGCTCCCCGCCGCCTGCCGCCCGCAGCCCGCGGATACCTTCATCGCTGCCGCCCACCATGCCGGGGACGACGGCTCGCTCTACCAGCTCGAGCAGTGGCTGTGGCCCTTCGAGCGCCTCGCCGAAAGGCTGCGGGAGGAGACCGGGATCGCCGAGCCCTTCGGGATCCTCACCCGCTCGGCCCCCCATGCCCAGCGCTTCACCGAGCGCACGGACCTGCCAGTGCGCTACTCCCGGCACTCCTCCGGGCTCGACGCCTTCATGTCCGCGCCGGGTCTGCGGGTGGTCTACTACGCCAACCAGGCGACCCAGAACTTCCAGGCCCTGCGGTACCCGCGGCCGGCCCACGTCCATCTGAGCCACGGGGAGAGCGAGAAGATCTCGATGATCTCCAACCAGCTCAAGGCCTACGACCGCGTGTTCACCGCCGGCCCCGCGGCGCGGGAGCGGCTGCTCCACACGCTCATCGAACTCCCTGCTGAGCACCTCGTCGACGTCGGCCGTCCCCAGCTCGATGCGCCGCGCGCGGTGCCGGCGGACGTGCTCACGGGGGCGAGCACCGCGGAAGGGCCAGCCACGGTCGGCGCGTCGTCGGGCACAGGCGACAGCTCCGCGATCGACCCCCGCCCCCTCGTGTTCCTCGCCCCCACCTGGGAGGGTGATTCGCCGGCGATGGCCTACGGCACCCTCCCGGAAGCGGGGGAAGCGCTCGTGACGGCGCTCCACGCGGCCGGGATGCGAGTCCTTTACCGGCCGCACCCGCGCACCGGCCGGATCGATCCGCGTTTCGCCCGCGCGCACGAGCGGGTGTCCGCCCTCGTCTCCGCCGCACCGGGCTCGCGTGTCGACGACTCCCCGAACGTGGGCTGGCAGTTCGATGCCGCGGACGCGTGCATCGCGGAGATGTCCTCGGTCGCCTTCGACTGGCTCGCGACGGGCAAGCCGCTCGTCATGCTCCGCCCCGTCCATCCCGGGGCCGAGGTGCTCGCCGGCGGGCTGTTCGACCGGGTCCCCGCCGTGCGGCCGAACATGCCCGGTGCCGCCGCCGAGGTAGTGGCGGCGCTGTCCGTTGAGCTCACCGGGGGCACCGGCCGGGAGGAGCGCCTCGCCGCCGGTCGCCACTACCTGGGCGACACGAGCCCCGGTGCCCAGCAGGCGCGCTTCGAGGACCGCAGCCTCGAGCTCCTCCGCCTGCGGGACGCGCAGCTCGCAGAGTCTTGAGGGGTGACCGCCCGGCCCCGCGGATCGGACGGTGTTCGGCCTCTCGCGGCGGCCCAGGGGAGGCCCCTGCCGCCCAGGTGAACGCACGGTGACGAAACAGGAACTATACTGCGACGTAACCATGAACGACTGAGCTCCCTCGACCGGCCGATGAAGCCGGTGCGGAGCCAGTGGAACACCACCACCGCGGAGGCACGTATGCGCCGGGTCATCACCTACGGCACCTTCGACCTGCTCCACTACGGCCACATCCGGCTGCTCCAGCGCTGCAAGGAGCAGGGCGACTACCTCGTCGTCGCGCTGTCGACCGACGAATTCAACGCCGGCAAGGGCAAGGAGTCCTTCTTCTCCTACACCGACCGCAAGAACATGCTCGAGGCCATCCGCTACGTCGACCTCGTGATCCCGGAGGAGACCTGGGACCAGAAGGAGGCCGATGTCGACCGATTCCACATCGACACCTTCGTCATGGGCGACGACTGGACGGGCGAGTTCGATTTCCTCAAGGGCCGCTGCGAGGTCGTGTACCTGCCGCGCACCCCGGAGATCTCCACGACACGGATCAAGAACGACCTCGCGAGCCAGCCGCGCTGATCGATGGCGGCAGTACAACGGACGGGAGAGGGGGACGCGATGACCATGCAGCAGGAGCTCAGCACCGCTGCGTCGCGCCCTGCCCGCCCCACGCTCGAGCAGCTCCGCGCCGTCGCCCAGCCGCCCGAGGTCCGCAGCCGGAAGAACGCCGAGCACTGGACCGCTCAGCTGTACCTGCGCCACATCTCGATCTACTGCACCGCACTCCTCGTGCGGACCCGGATCTCCGCCAACGGCGTCACCGCGCTCATGATCCTCGCGGGCTGGTGCATCGCCGCCTCCCTCCTCATCCCGGGGATCTGGGGTGCGGTGCTCGCACTTCTGTTCTCCCAGGTGCAGCTCTACCTCGACTGCTGCGACGGCGAGGTGGCACGCTGGCGGGGCACCTCGGGCGCGGCCGGAGTCTTCCTCGACAAGGTCGGGCACTACACCACCGAGGGGCTCGTCGCGCTCGCGCTCGGCGTCCGGGCCGTCGGTGAGCTCGGCGTGCTGCGCACCGACCCCGGCACCGCCTACCCGTACCTGCTCGCCGGTGCCCTGCTCGCCGCTCTCGTCCTGTTCAACAAGGCGCTCAACGACATGGTGCACGTATCGCGCGCCTTCGCCGGCTTCGGCCGCCTGGCCGACACCGCTCAGGCGACCGCCGTGCACGGGGGAGTCCTCGGTGCGGCCCGGCACGCGGTGCGGTTCGTGCCCTTCCACCGGATCTACCACTCCGTCGAGCTCTCGATGCTCGCCGTCGTGGCCGCCCTCGTCACCGCCGGCGCCGCGGTCGTGGGTGCCACCGGGCCCGTACCCGTCGTCGGCGACCCCGGCCTGCTCGGCGAGCGGTGGCTCGTGCTCCTGCTCGTGCCGCTGTGTCTGCTGTCGGTGATCGGCCACTTCGTGGCGATCATGGCCTCGAGGAGGCTGCGCGCATGAGTCCTGATAGCGCCTATCCGCTGTCCCCGGACGACCTCGGGGGCTCGCGCACCTCGCGCCAGCACGACATCGCCCGTGCGCGGCGGGCGCGCGAGCGCGCGGTGCGCGGAACCCACGAGGCCCCGGGCGCGACCCCGCGCCGAACCCCGGTGCTGCGGCCCCCGCGTTCACGGAAGTACCGGTTCGGGGTCGTCATCCTCACCCAGGGGAAGCGTCGCGGCGAGCTGTGCCGTGCCGTCGACTCCGTGCTCGCCCAGCGCGGCGTCGAGCTCGACGTCGTGTGCGTGGGCAACGGCTGGAAGCCCACCGGGCTGCCCGACGGCGTCAAGACCCTCGAGCTGCCGGAGAACATCGGGATCCCCGCCGGGCGCAATGAGGGCGTGCCGCACGTGTCCGGCGAGTTCATCTTCTTCCTCGACGACGACGCCTGGCTGTCCGACGACACGACGTTGATGAAGATGGCCCAGCTCATAAGGACGAAGCCGGGGATCGGCCTGATCCAGCCCCGCGTCCTCGACCCGGACGCGGCCACCGCGCCGCGCCGCTGGATCCCGCGCCTCTACAAGCGCTCTGCCGCGCACTCCTCCAACGTGTTCTCCGTGTGGGAGGGCGCGGTGTGCCTGCAGCGCGCAGCGTTCGATCGGGCCGGCGGCTGGCCCGCCCCCTTCTGGTACGCCCACGAGGGCATCGAGCTCGCCTGGCGGATCTGGGATGCCGGCTACCAGGTCTGGTACATGGGGGAGGTCTCCGTCGCCCACCCCGTCATCGATCAGCGACGCCACGACGAGTACTTCTACATGAACGCCCGGAACCGGGTGTGGCTGGCCCGCCGTAACCTCCCGTGGCCGATCGGACTGGCATACGTGGGCTCCTGGACGGTGATGCAGACGCTCGCCTGGTCCGGCAAGCCCGATCAGCTGCGCCCGTGGTTCGAGGGCTGGCGGGACGGCTGGAAGGACGACCCCTGGGCCGAGGGCGAAGCGCGCACCAAGCTCACCGGCATGGGCGTGATGAGAATGGCCATGCACGGCCGTCCACCGATCGTCTGACGCGGTGTGGCTGAGGCGGCTCAATTGGTTGAAGGCACGGGCGAGCTCATTCCCCCGCCTCCATGCTGATGTTCGTTCCTGCACTATCGGTCAGGATGCGCGATCGTTCGGCGATCAGCGTGTCCACCGCGGTGATGAACTGCTCGAGTGAGCTACCGGGTGCACCACTCCCGAAGTAGTATTCCTTCATCGTCCGCCGTTCGGTCGCGAGCGCGTTGCTCCGAGCGTTTTCGAGAAGACGGTGGATCCCATCGATCGAGTCCGCGTCGATGATCGGGCAGGCCGATGCGATCGGGGACTCAAAATTCATCTGATCGCGATCCGAGCGTCGGTCGGTGAGCACGAGGGGCCGCTCCGGGTGCAGGTATAGAAAGTCCAGGCCGACACTGGACACGTCGGTGATCATCATGTCGACGCCGGAGAACATCCCCAGGATGTCACCGTCCATGTGCACTTGGTGCAGGTTGGTCTGCCGAACTGAGCCTTCGGCGTTCGCCTCGGCAATGAGACGATGGATCTCTTCGTTGCCGCTGACGACGGCCGGGTCGTCGGAATCCACCACTCGCGGGTGCGGTTTGTAGATGAGACGGACGTCATTGAGTTCCAGCACCGCGCGTACAATCTCCGGACCGTACACGTCGACCGAGGTGTAGTTGTTCGACTCGTTCTCGCCCTCCCATGTGGGTGCATACATCACGGTGCGGAAGCCTGGAGGCGCCGGGGGCAGGGGGTTGTGCCGTGGAATGTCCAGCTGAGGCCGCCCTACCCGGACGAGCGCCGAGTCGTCGAAATCGAAGAGTGCTCGGTGGTGGCGGTCCACGGCAGCCTGGCCCGCTACGAACACCTTGTCGTAAGCCTTGACCTGATTGGACACCATGCTGAGCTTGTCGCTCTCCCCGTGGTTGACATGGACGTGGACCATTGGGGCGTAGCTGAGCGCCTGGAAATTGCGGACACCGTTGTTGACATAGAGCGCGAGCCGGTAGTCATTGCGGAAGAACAGCGTCGCAAGGTCGTCGAACCGGCGCACGAAGATCTTCGGCAGGTCCGTGGAGTCCTTGATCTCCCGAAGCGCTGCGAGTCGTCTGAACACGAGAAGCACGCGATGCGAACGGTGCAGCTCTTCCAAGACGGGGAGCCACTGGCTGACCTGGTAGAGCTTCGCGGCAGGATCTCCGAAGTACACGATGACCTCGGCGGGAACGTCGACCTGATCGATCTCGTGCCCGGCGGGAGCGCCGCGCGCGCTTGCACCGCGGATCCACCGGCTTGTTGCCTGCCATGCTTTCGACTGGAGGATGCCCTGTGCACGTTCTCGAAGTAAGTCCCTCACTCGGTGTCCTTCCTTGCCATGCATGTCCACGATGCCGAGACCCCTCGAGTGTAGAACAGAGACCAGTGCGCGCCGTGCGCCGGGATCCACTGACTGTCGGCCGTGACGTAGGATCGATGGCACTCCACCGAGCCGGGGGAGTCGGATTCGCGGCCCAAGGAGGGATGGCTATCACAGCCTCAGATCTTGGCGACACAAAGGCACCCGGAACGCCCGACGTCACAGTGGTGGTTCCGGCCTACAACGCCGAATCCACACTGACCCGGTGCATCGAATCCGTGTGTGAGCGGCAGGACACGAATTTTCGAATCGAAGTCCTCGTCATCGACGACGGATCGACAGACAGCACTCCGGCGGTCCTGCATGAGCTGTCCGGTCGGTTCCCCACGCTGCGCTCGGTTCGACAGGAGAATTATGGGTGGGCTGGATCCCCGCGGAATCGCGGGCTGGATGCAGCTACTGGCCGGTATGTGTTCTTCCTCGATGCCGACGACCGTCTCGCCGAGGGAGCGTTGGAGTCGCTCGTAGAATTCGCCGATCGGAACTCGTGCGACATCATTGCTCCCCGGGTCGAAGGGCTTAACAGGCCCATTCACCAGGACGTCTACGCGGAGACTCAGCTCGATGGTGATATTAGAAGGCTGATCAGGTCGAACTCAGTCCTCAAACTGTTCCGTACCGGCTTCCTCAGGGCGCATGGCCTGCGCTTCCCGGAAGAGAAGGTTCGACTCGAGGACGCCATCTTCACCTTCACCGCTTATGCGCTGTCTGCACGCACCTCGATCCTGGCGGATAGGACTTATTATTTCGCATATTTGCATGAGGGCGCATCGCACATCTTGCGCTCCTCGATCGACCCCGTCGGCTACAGCGAATCCGTGGACCGCAGTCTCGCGGCTCTGCGATTCGGGCCGTGGTCCGCGAACGAACTTGCCGAGGCCGAGGCGGACTTCTTCCGGCGAACCGTGCTGACCCGGTACAACGTCAAATTCCCTGAGCGGAACGTACAGAAGCAGCGCGCGTGGATCCGATCCAACTCCCACTTGGCCGACAAGTACGTGAGCACTCGGACCGCTCTCGACCACTACGGGCCGGTGAACCGTTCCCGCCTCTGGGGACTGCGTGCAGGAGATCCGCAGGCGATGCTGGCGGTGAGCCGCAAGAGTACGAAGCAGAAACCGCTGGTGTTCGCTCGCGCCATTGCGGTGTCGGTTGTTCCTGGGTTGATAAGGATCGTAGGTACGGTGACCCCAGCATGGGGCATCGACACCGTCGCTTCCGTCCACCTCGAGGCGAGGGCACCCTCCAGACACGTCGTCCGACGAGTCGACGCGTCTACTCGCACAGGCGAGACAGATGAACTGCTGGGGCATGGAGTCGTCGAGTTCACGGCCCATTTCCCTCTCCGCACGCTGATGGGGCGGGGGACACTGCGTCTCTACGCCATCGCCGTCAACGAGGAAGGACGCGAGGTGAGCGCCCGGTTGTCGACCGGCTCGGCCAGGTTGCCGCGGCCGAACGGGCTGCTGGGAACAGTGACGTGGTCGTCGACCCGCTTCGATGGCCTGTCGATCCGTGTTCACTTGCCCGGAGCGGACGTGCGCCGAGTAACCGGAAAAGCACTGGACGCGGCAGCGCACGTGCTGCGCGGCGCCCGAGAGTCGGAGCCACTGCGGCGGTTGACAGGTCTTCGACCGCCGGGTGACGGAATGCTGCCCGAGGGCAGGATCCTTGCGATGACATGGTCGATTCCGCGGGAGTTCGGCGGCCTGACGAACGTCCTGCTGCACCGCAGCCGGTTGTTCGTCGAGCACGGAGCCCGTGAGATCGATATCCTCACGCTCGCCGCAGGGTTCGACATCGAGGCCGCGACGAAGCAGCTGGAGGCGGACGGGAAGCTCGTTCCCGGTATGCGGCTGCGCAACCTCTGGCACGAGCTGCGCGGCATGGGGGATGATGAGCTGCTGCGGCTGGACGGAGCAGACCCGTCAGCACCCCCTGGCCCGGTTCCGCATGACCTCGAAGCCGTCGAAGCGGACCACCGGGTCGAATACCGGTCGCCCGACGGATCCCGGGTCGTCCGTACCGAACACTTCAGGGATGACGGCACGCTGCTGCTCGTCGACATGAGGGACGGTGCGACACGGCGGCTTACCCTGTTCGACCGGTCCAGAACGCCTGTCCGCGAATGGTCGGCCCCACGGGGTCTCTATTTCGCGTGGCTGGACTCCATCATTGGGCGTGAACTGACGTTCCTCATCAGCGATTCGAAGGCCGTCGGGCGATTCCTGTTCGAGTACCGTCGCGATCATGTAGTTGTCGTGCAGGCATTCCACTCGACGCACATCGACGCAAGGGCCTCAACGGTCTATGGCCCGCTCACCCCATACCATTACGGCATGCTGCGCAGCCTCGCGCAGTTCGACCTGGTCGTCTCGCTCACCGAGGCACAGCGCCGTGACATGGAGCGTGCGCTGGGTCCGGGGGCGAACCTTGCTGCGATCCCCAACTCACGCACCGCGCCACCGGTGGATCTCGGCCGTGCCCGCGACACTGGCAAGGGCATCGTTGTCGGTAGGCTGGATGAGGCGAAGCGCGTCGACCATGCGATGAAGGCGGCGATGGACCCATCGCTTACTCGCGAGGTGCACCTCGACGTGATCGGCTCCGGCCCCGACGAGGAACGACTGCTGTCAGTGCGTGAGGAAATCGGTGCTGGAGACAGGATCGCACTGCGTGGATATGTGCCCAATGCGGGGCACGAGTTCCTCAATGCCTCGTTCTCCGTGCTGTGCAGTCGATACGAGGGTATGGGCTTGGTTCTGGTTGAGAGCATGGCCGCAGGGTGCATTCCGATCTCCTACGACATCAGATACGGGCCGTCTGACATCATCACCGATGGAGTCGATGGCTTCCTCGTGCCGGATGGAGACATCGCCGCACTGGCCGCCGTGATCGAGCGCGTGACGACGATGCCGGATGCTGAACTCGACCGGATGCGCATCGCGGCGATCCGGCGCGCGGAGGACTTCAGCGATGATGTGCTCACCCGCCGCTGGGGACAAGCGCTGCGCCGTGCGCAGAAGCGCAAGCAGATTCTGTCGAGGACCGCGGTGCCTCCCCGCTCGGAAAACGTCGTCGCGGATATCCGCCTCGACCGGGACCGCGGTTCTGTCGTCTCCGGCACGCTGAAGATGGAATCGTCCCCGCGCACTGTGCAGCTTGCGCTGTCGGCTGTTGCCAGGAAGAAGAAGCCGATCGCGTTCCGTGTGCCGCTGAAGCTCTCCGGTCCTCACGGCGGTCCAGTCGCGTTCCGGGCGGAGCTCCCGCCGCTCGACGAGCTCGAGAAGCTCCCCGGGGCGGTGCTGGACCTTTATATCGACGGGATCCACGAGCGGACAGGCACCGGTACTCGGGTTCCGGCACCTGTCTCGCTCGTGGAGGAGCACGCCGGCAGGATTCGCGTCTACGCGACGGTGAAGGGAAATCTCAGTATCGAGATCCTCCCGGAGCCGACCGAGTAGCGCACCTGTCAGAAGGCGGGGATGACCTCGCCCTTGGGCCAGGTCTCCTCGATGAAGGACCGCACCGAGTCGTCGTGGGCGATCTCGTTGAGCTTTTGGATCGCCTCGTTCTCCTCGTCCCCGGCGCGCACCACGAGCACGTTCTGGTACGGGTTGCCCTCGGGCGACTCGACGAGCAGGCCGTCCTCCTTCGAGGACAGGCCGGCGTTGAGCGCGTTGTTGCCGTTGATCACCGAGGCATCGGTGTCGGCCAGAGTGCGGGCGAGCTGCGCGGCCTCGGCCTCGACGAACTCGAGGTTCTTCGGGTTCTCCGCGACGTCGTGGATCGTCGCGGTGATCGGGTCGACGCCGTCGGCCAGCTCGATCAACCCGTTGTCGGCGAGCAGCTTGAGCGCACGCCCCTGGTTCGCCGGGTCGTTGTTGATGCCGATCGTCGCGCCGTCGGGCAGCTCCGCGACGTCGGTGTGCTTCTCCGAGTAGAGCGCGAACGGCTCGATGTGGAGGCCCTGCTCGAAGTTGTAGAGCTCGTAGCCCTGGTTCTCCCGCTCGGAGTCGAGGAACGGCAGGTGCTGGAAGTAGTTCGCGTCGAGCTCGCCGTCGACGAGCGCCCGGTTGGGAAGCGAGTAGTCGGTGAACTCCTTGATCTCGAGGTCGAGGCCGGCGTCGGCGGCGAGGTTCTCGTCGATGTAGCGCCAGATGTCGCCGTGTGGGGTGACCGAGGTGCCGATGGTCAGCGTTGTGACGCCGTTCGACTCGGTGCCGACCTCGCCCGAGCCGCCGCCGGTGAGGCCGCAGCCGGTGAGGGCGAGGACGGTGGTCGCGGCGAGTGCTGCGTATGTGATCTTCATGGGTCTCCTTGGATGAGGACGGGGTGGATGAGGACGGTGGATCGGAAGGACTGTGCGCCTCAGCGGTGGTCGACGAGGCGGGCGAGGCGGTCGCCGACGAGCTGGATGATCCCGACGAAAGCGACGAGGAGCACCACGCAGGCGAGCATGACGTCGGCCTGGTAGCGGTTGTAGCCGTAGGAGATCGCGAGGTCACCCAGGCCGCCGCCGCCCACCGCACCGGCCATCGCGGTGTAGTTGACGAGCGCGACCGCGGTCACCGTGGCGCCGCTGATGAGCGCCGGCAGCGCCTCGGGGACGAGCACCTGGCGGATGATCTGCCCGCGTGAGGCACCCATCATCTGGGCGGCCTCGACCTTGCCGCTCGCCACCTCGTGGAGGGCGATCTCAACGAGCCGGGCGTAGAACGGGATCGCGCTGATGGTGAGTGCGACGACCGCCGCCTGCCAGCCGAGCGCGGTGCCCACGACGAACCGGGTGAACGGGATGAGCGCGATGATGAGGATGATGAACGGAATCGAGCGCCCGATGTTGACGATCGCGCCGAGCACCTGGTGCACGACGACGTTGGGGGCCAGGGAATCCCGGGTGGTGACGTACAGCCAGATCCCCAGCGGCAGGCCGAGCAGGATCGCGAGCGCGGTCGACCAGGCGGTCATCGCGATCGTCTCCCCGAGCGAGGGGAGGAGCTCGACGGTGATCGCGGGGTTGTCGAACCAGGTCGGTGCGTTCATCGTGTTACCTCCGCGTGGATGCCTGCCGTGGCGAGGTCCGCGACGAGCGCCTGGGCGGCGCCGGGGTCGTCCACGGTGAACTGGAGCCGGCCCACCTGGGAGCCGGTGATGGTCTCGATCGCCCCGGAGTCCACGCGCGCATCCACAGCGTGGCGGTCGACGATCTCGAGCAGCGTGCGCAGCGGCACGTCCGTCAGCAGCACCTCGATCACGGTGCCCTCGCCGGGCTGCCGGGGCGGCAGGGGGAGGAGCTCGCGGCCGAGGGGGGAATCGGTGTCCCGGATGACCTCGAGCAGGGTGCCGGTGCGGGCGATCCGGCCGTTCTGCAACAGGGTCACCGAATCGCACACCTCGCGCACCACCGACATCTCGTGGGTGATGATGAGCACGGTGATGCCCAGGCGCTCGCGCAGCGAGCGGATGAGGCCGAGGATCTGCCGGGTGGTGCCGGAGTCGAGCGCGGAGGTGGGCTCGTCGCACAGCAGGATCTTGGGGTCCGCGGCGAGCGCCCGGGCGATCCCGACGCGCTGCTGCTGGCCGCCGGACAGCTGGGAGGGGTGGTTGCCGGCCCGGTCGGAGAGCCCGACGAGCTCGAGGAGCTCCCGGGCGCGCTCGCGGCGCTCCCGCTTGCCGACCCCGGCGATCTCGAGCGGGTGCTCGACGTTGCTCAGTGCGGTGCGCGAGTCGAGCAGGTTGGCGTGCTGGAACACCATGCCGATGCTCCGGCGGGCCCGGCGCAGCTCCTCGCCGCGGCGGCCGCTGATCTCCACACCGTCGATCGCGACGGTTCCGGCGCTCGGCCTCTCCAGCCCGGTGAGGCAGCGGATGAGGGTCGACTTGCCAGCGCCGGAGCGGCCGACGATGCCGTGGATCTCGCCGGCGGGCACGGACAGGTCGATGTCCTCGAGTGCCACGACGCCGGCGAACTCCTTGCGCAGGCTGCGCAGTTCGATCACGGGGTTCTCCTGGGTCAGGTGTCGGGGTGGTCCGTGTGCCGCGTCCGTGTCGGCCCGGTGGGGGCAGGCGCCGCGAGGCGGGGACCATCGTCCATGATGCGCCGCGCGTGGGGGAGGGGAGGGCCGGAATGACACGGAACGACGCATTCGGGGGCGAACGTCGGCTAGATCACACCGATGCCAGCGACCGAGATGGGATGACACGGGTCGGCCGGTCGGTCCCGGCGCGTCCGGACGCGGTACCGTGGAGACCTATGCAGGATGAAGAGGCCCGGAGCGCCGCTGAGGACTTGGCGGACACGGCTGGACGCAATGCCGCACGCTTCGGCCGATGGCGTCGCCTGCTCACCGAGATCCTCCAGTTCCTCGCAGTCGGCGGTGCTGCCTATCTCGTCGACGTGGGGCTCTCGAACCTCCTGGTCTACGGCTTCCTCGGATTCCCCGCCGTGCTCCACGACGGGCCGCTCAAGGCGAAGATCGTCTCCACGGTTGTGTCCGTCGGCGTCGCCTGGATCGGCAACAAATTCTGGACCTATGGCAAGCGGAGCACGGGTTCGTCGACGACCGGCCTGTGGTCGTTCCTCGTCGTCAACGCGCTCGGCATGGTCATCGTCATCGCACCGCTGGGCCTCACCTGGTACGTCCTCGGGCTGCGCGACCCCATCAGCTACAACATCTCGACGAACATCGTGGGCATCGGGCTGGCAATGGTGTTCCGGTTCTGGGCCTACCGCACCTTTGTCTTCCGCGATCGCCCACGGGTGGAGAAGCTCGATCTCGACACCAGCGCGGGCGTCGAGGCGCACTCTCACTGACCAGGGCTCTGCGGAGTCGGTGGCGGCCCGTGCAGTACGGAGCATGTCCGGCCTGCGGTGTCCGGAACGCGGCTTCTTCGACTAAGAGGTCCGCGAGCTCCCTGTGACTTCGGTTACGATTAGCCGAATATCGGTGCATGACGATCAGGCACATGCCCGCCCCACCGAACTGCGGGCTCGTAACCCGCCGCGAGGAGATCTCATGCAGCGGCAGCTCGTCATCCCCCTGCTCATCACAGGCCTGGTGTTCGCGCCAGCCACCGCATCCGCGGCGACGGGCCTGCCGGAACTCGGCAGCACCGATCCCGGCGAACGCGGTACCCCTGAGGCCCCGGCCGAATCGGCCCCTCCGGAGAGCGGGTCGTCCTCGGAACCCTCGCCGGGTGCAGGCCCGCAGGAGGCGGAGGCCCGCACGGATTCTCGGGCCGTCGACGGCGATGACTCCTCGGTCATCGAACTCGACGGCGACGCCGGGGGAGGGGCGGGCGAAGACTCCGTCACCGTGATGGGAGCGGTGTGGGACGGTGCGCACACCCCGGATTCCATCAGCTACCGTACGCAGGACCCCGAAGGTGCGTGGAGTTCATGGGAGCAGTTCGAGGTAAGCGATGGTGCCGGCCCCGATGCCGGCACTTCGGAGTCCGGCGGCGCCACCGCCGGCACGGAACCGGTCGTGGTCGCCGTGGGCGTAGCCGTGGAGGTGAAGGTCGATGGTCCGGCCGACGCGGAGGTGAGCGTCGAGACCGTGACCACTCCCACCACGGGCGCAGACGAACAGATCGCGCAGAATTCGTCCTTCACCGGCGGAGCCTGGGACACCGGGATGGGTCTTGTGCCACGCAGTGAAGCTGCTGCCGCGGTGGTCGACAGCGATGCGCACCGCTTCGGCGCCGCCACGGTCGCGGTCAACGCCGGCCTGACATATGTCTCCCGTGCTGAATGGGGTGCGAACGAGAGCCTCAAGAAGTGCCGAAGCGGACACGACGTCCACGAACCGGGCGATGGTCGTGCACCACACCGCGGGTGCGACGAGCTATACCCGTGCTCAGGTGCCCGGCATCCTGCGCGGAATCCTGACTTACCACACGCAGAGCCGCGGCTGGTGCGACATGGGGTACAACATGCTCGTCGACCGCTACGGCACGATCTACGAGGGCCGATCCGGCGGGCTCGACCGGGCCGTCGTGGGAGCGCACGCCTCCGGCTTCAACTCCGGGACATTCGGGGTGTCGGTCATGGGCACCTACTCGTCGCCCGCTCCTGGGGCGGTAGTGAACGCCCTCGGCAGGGTCGGCGCATGGCAGGCGAACAAGTGGGGATGGGACCCGACCAGCCGGGTGACCCTGACCTCGGGAGGCGGCGACACCTCACGCTATCCGGCAGGTCGGAAGGTCACGCTGCCGCGGATCTTCGGTCATCGCGATACCTCCCATACGTCCTGCCCGGGTAACGGCCTCTACGGCCAGCTCCGCCAGGTGCGCACCAAGTCCCTTGCCGGGTTCACCCCGCCGACGAACGCCTCGGCCATCACGAAGTTCTACTACGCCAACACTGCGAAGACCGGCTCCCCGACCACGGACGAGCGGTGCGGCCTGAAGAACAAGGGGTGCTACCGGAAGTTCCAGAATGGCTCCGTCCACTGGAGCTCTGTATCAGGTGCTCACTTCACGAAGGCCGGCGGTCCGATCCAGCGGCAGTGGCGCGTCCAGTCGTACGAGCGCGGGAAATTGGGGTATCCCAAGAGTGAAGAGGAGCCATTCAAGTTCCGCTCCGGTGCGAATGTTCAATCTTTCATGAGCGGCATCATCTCTTACTCGGCGGGGACCGGCGCGTGGTCGATCTACGGTCCGATCGGAAGGGCTTGGAAGGCCGATGGATGGGAGCGCAGTGCGGCTAGGCTGCCGACCTCGAATCAGGATTGTGGCCTGATTCGTGGCGGGTGCTACCAGAAGTTCGAAGGCGGGTCGATGCACTGGACCCAGAGCACGGGTGCCCACTTCACTCAGGGGAGAATCCAACGTGCGTGGCGCACCCAGGGTTATGAGCGCGGTCGTCTGGGTTACCCGACGAGCGACGAATACAGTTCCGGTGCGACAAGCGCCAGAACTACGAGGGCGGCTACATCCTCTGGTCCTCGAAGGCCGGGGCGCGGATCTTCTACTCCTGAGCCGACTGATCGGGGCGGTGTCGACGCATGCGCGAACTCTCGTCGGCACTACCCCGATCTGCCTCAGGAGTCGGTGATCCTCCTGCCGATCTGCCGGGCACGGTTGGCAACAGCGCGGTAGCCGCGCACCACCGGGTCCGGGGCCAAGGTTCGGAGTTCGGCTCGGATCCGGCGGAAGTCCTGCACCCGTGCGGCGGTACGGATGTCGGGCAGCTGGCGCTCGCGGGAGCGCACCGCCAGCAGCGCGATCGAATCCGCGAGCTCGGTGCTGGGCGGGTGGAAGTAGTTCGCGAGCAGCCACTCGCGATTCGGGAATCCGATATTCCCGGCCACCAGGTCCTGCAGGGTGCCGATCGCCCCGGAACCGGCGAACGCGAGGTTGAGCATCTCCTCGCCCACCCCGAAATCTCCGAGCACGAGCGTCGGCAGGCCGTGGTCGATCGCTTCGAGCGCCGCGGTCGACGAGACCGTGACGAGCGCCGTGCCGGGGGAGAGGAACGTCGACATCGCTCCGACGCCGACGGTGAGCTCGCCGGGCTGCATTCGCCCGTCGGCGACGAGCTCGTCGATGAGGGACATGTACGTGTGTTCCTCGCGATGCGTCTCCTGCTCACCCGGGCGCGAACGCACCTTGACGATGACTTCGCTCCCAGGGTGGCGTCTGCGGTACTCCGCGAGCGCCAGCAGGATCCGCACTCGGTCCTCTTTTCCGTGCGGCACCTTCGCTTGGGTGGCGAAGACGATCCGTTCCGGGGGACGACCGAGATCGGATGCAGGAGTCGGCGGTTCAGCGGACGCCAGCAGGGGCAACCGGCTGACGATCACCTCGGCGGGAATCCGAAGCTCCCGGGTGATGCGCAGGTACTCCTCGCGCTCTCGTGAAGAGTGGGTGATGAACGTATCGCCGATCCGCCGATAGCGCATCCCCTTCGACGTGGCTGGGAGACCCACTCCGGGGAGACCGGACACGAGCCCGGGCCGCCGGGGCAGCCGTGCGGCGCTCGCGTAGATCTGCTGCACCACGGGGCCGGTGGCCGCCGCCAGGACGACATCGGGGGTGAGATTCAGGAAACCGTCCGCGAGATCGCCGCGCTTGACCACAGGAATCGTGCGTCCTGCCCACGACGATCCGAGAAGAGCATTCCGAGTCTGCTCCGCGGTGGGCAGGATGGGAGTGTCGATCAACCAGAGATGGCTGTCGGCATCAGGTCCGAGCGCGTCCATCGTGCGTGCAGCCCACTTGAGATAGGACTCGCTGTCGCACACTGCGACGATAGTGAATGGATCCACGCGCTCATCGTACTGCCGTATGTTGAATGACCTGTTCAGAGCTCGGCGGAGGCCGTCGGGAGCCGCATCTGTCCACCACGACGGCGGGATAGGTGTCACCTCGATCTGTGGGGAGTCCATGGTGAGCCGCAAGGTGCTCGCCGCCGTGGTCGGAAGGCTGAGGAGTCGTGCACCGCGCGGGGCAGATGCGAGCCGCAGCTCGACCGGCAGCCCGGGTGCAAGGACAGTGACCCCGGGCAGTGCTGCGATCCGTGCGAGATCCTCGGGCTTCTCTCTGCGGTGGGGGAGGTAGGCGCAGGTGCGGCCGGCCGTCGCCGTCTCCACCCAGGACATGTACGCGTCGTCATGGATCAGGCCGTCGACGGCCAGCGACGAGCCGAGCACGATCTCGCCGTGCAGATCCGGTGCAGGCAGATCCAACGATCGGAGACGTTCGAAATCGTGCCGGGCAACGGTTCCGCCGAGCGCGGTGAAAGCGGCGATGAGGTATCCGGGGAGCGGTAGGGCGGTGGTCCAGCTCATGCGGCCCGAGCGCAGCGCTGAACGCAGATTGAGCGCAGTGCTGTACGCCAGAGCCGCTCGAGTGGGAGACAGCTGCTGCCGCGCTCGGCGAAGCGGTGTGGGATAGGTCGTGGTGAGCAGACGAACTGCATGCTCAGTGGCCAAACCGTCATCGATGAGAGTGATGTGCTCCGGCCGCCCGAGGGATCCGTTCGCCAGCGCAGACTGGAACCGTCCCGAGCAGGGATCCCCGACGAGAAGACGCACAGGATGCCGCGCCCGGGTGACGGTGGCCTGGGGCGGTCGGGCAGGGACCTCCGGCCGGGCCATTGCTGTGCGCAAGGTCACCTCCGCGGGGAGCCACCTGGTCTCGAACGACTTGAGGAAGGATTGCATTCCACTCGCGTCGCCTCTCACCTGCAGTTCCATGAACTCACCCTCAGCGCGTGCTTCGAGTGCCGAGAGGAACTGCAGCGGTGACTCGATCCACGCGAACGACTGCATCGCTCCTGTCTCCTTCCTCGCCGTGGGGCGAATGCTCGTGGCCCGGTCGCCGGGCTGCACGCTTTCCATCGGTGTTCGGTCACATGGTCGGGCTGCTGCTGGTTCAGAAGCGGAGTGCCTTCCGTGCCTTCCGGTAGCTCCGCAGAACAGGTCGCGGTGCAGATGCGCGGATCTGCTGACGAAACCGTCGCAGTTTGTATATCTCAATCGCCCAGGGCACTGATCTCAGACGGCCTGCCGAGGCGAGTTTCGCGAGCCCGGACAGCTCTGCGTGGACTTCCTCGGTGCGCGGTTGGAAGTAGTTGTCGAGCAGCCACTCCTCACGGGCGAACTGAAACCTCCCGGCGGCCACGTCGAACAGTGATCCGATGATCCCGGACCCGATGAAAACCTTGTTCAGGTTGCGGAGGGTCACGCCGAAATCACCGATGATCAGAGTCGGCAGCCCGCGGTCCAAGGATTCGAGTGCGGCTGTAGAACTCACCGTGACGAGGGCGGTGCCCGGTTGCAGGAAGTCGGTCATCGGACCGGCCATGACGTCGATCGCGGATTCGGGGACCACCCCGTCGCAGACGAGTTCGTCGAGGATCTCGATGAAGCTGTGCTTCTCCCGGTGGGTCTCATGCTCTCCTGGGAGGCTGCGCACTTTGAGAATCGCGCGATGGTCAGGGTCTCGGCGGGCGAACTCTGCGAGCGCCAGAAGGATCTGTCGGCGCTGTCCCCTTTGGACGGGTACTTTCGCCTGGGTGGCGAAGACCACCGTCGTCACTGGGTGATCATGCTGCGACACGATGTGGGGGAGACCCGCGGACTTGAGCATCGGTAGGCGCGCCACAGCCTGTCTGGTGCCGATCCCTGCCCGTTCGGCGGCAATGGCGTACGCTTCCCGTTCGACCTCAGAATGCGCGATGAAGAGATCGCCGAGTCGGCGGTACTTCTGGCCTTTGACCGTGGCCGGCAGCCCCATCCCGGGCAGCCCCGAGACGAGGGCAGGTCGTTGCGGCCTCGAGGCTGCAACGGAGAAGATCCGTTCGACGACCGGGCCGGTCGCCGCGGCGAGGATGACGTTCGGCTGCGATTCGTCGAGTTCCTGTGTGAGCTGCTCGCCGTCGAGTACGCGCACGCGGCCGTGCGCCCACTGTGTTCCCGCGACCGCATGCTGAACCTGGGCGGCAGTCGGACGGATCGGCGAATCGATGATCGCCACGTCCACGGAAGCGTCGGCGTGGTTGTCGGTGAGCGCCTGGAGCAGGTGCGCCGCCCACTTGAGGTAGGACTCACTGTCCGCAATGGCGAGAAGACGGATCGAGGACATGTTCTCCTTCAGGGTTCTGTCGGATTCACGACTGATCTCGGGGTTCCGGGAAGATCTGGTAGGGTCCCGGCCGATGAGCGAGGTGGGGGTGTCGGCGTCCGGTCTAGCCGGATTCGGCGGCCCCATCACTGCCGCCGGCCGAACAGTCGCCGTCCGATGGACGCGAGGGGGGACCGCTCGGCGCGCTGCGCGACGGAGTTCTCACTGGGCCGGTCGAGGCCGGCGTCGGTGGGCGGTCGCGGAGATGAAGCGCTGCTCAGCAGGTCACGAGCTTCTGGGGTGAAATATCGGGTGAGAATGTCATCGTCGGCTGCATCCGCAGCTGCCGTGGCAGCCGTTCTCAGTGCTCTTCGATCCTGCGGAGACATTGCGTAGACGACCGCATCGAGAATTTCCGAAGCGCCGGAGCGCTCGATGCCCGGACGTCCTGGATCCGTGCTCGGGCCGTACAGGATGTCGAGGACCGTCAATGGCACACGGTGCGCGTCATTCATCTGTGTCAGGCCGGACAGGAGTTTCCCGGCCTCGGGCGCATCGATCCGCCGAGCGCCGGCGGATCGCGCCTCCGCCAACCCCCGCCCTGTCATGCAGATGGTGATCTCAGGTTCTGCGATCCTGTTGAGGAATGACAGTGGAACCGACGGGGATGCCACGAACAGGTCCAGACCCCGTTCTTCCGCTCTGCTGTGCATGGTCGTGGCCGGGCCCGTCGATGAGGGCGGGTCGCAGAGGATCACCTCATCTGCGCCCGCGTCTGCGGCGTATGCGAGCATCCTGTCGAGCTGGGCGCGTTCTTCGGATTCGGTAGCCAGTTTCATGCCGATGAGGTCGGCTCGCTCGATCAGGGCTCGTCGGCGTCCCGGGCGGAGTGCCGGGACGACGTCGGCATCGGGGTTCTTGCGTACCGCCTCGTCGATCACCGTTCCTATCGAATCGATGCTCCTCACCTGCCATGCAGGCGATCCCCCGCGCGGCGTGCGCGGCTCGAGCCGGGGAACGAGATCCCACGTAATGCATGCCTGCACAGGTCGCGAGAACGACCGGTTCTCAGCCGTGAGCGGGCCGTAGACCTCGGGACCGTTCATGTAGACGGTCAGCTGAGAGGAGGACCAGATGCGCGCGATCGTCTGCGCTGGTCGGTCGGAGAAGCTGTTGAGCACGAGCGCAGTGGGAGAACCGTCCAGTTGCCACGCGCGCTCGATCAAGCCTCGCAGTTGGGCAGCTCGGTTCTCGTCGTCGACGTTGAAGTGAGCTGGATGGGATGGCCAGCAGACGGCGTTCCAGTCGACGACCGCATCGAAGTGCGTGAGCATCGATTGCGCGAAAGGAGAATCCTGGAGCGGGACATTGAGCTCCGGGGCGTAGGTGCTGTCGTATGCCACCAGGACTTTCTCATCGTCGGGCGGAAGCGCAGAGCCGTTGCGCAGGAGCTCTGTCAGACAGACGAGGTCGTAGATTCCGGAAGCCAGATACAGAGTGGTCATCGGTCTGCCTTCGCGCTTTCGAGGATCGGAGAGATGGTGTCGAGCCGATCGCGACCGAAACGGAGGAGGGCCCGGTCGAGGACTTCCTCGCCGAACATCCCGATCGGGACGGGCGCGTCTTCGAACATCTTCGTGCGGAGGACGTCAGGCAGCTTCGCGACCCTCTTCTCAATATGGTTGTTCACCAATGCGAGGTAGGACCGCAGGGCCTTCGGATAGAACTCCTCCAGCTCAGGGTGCTCGATCAGGAGCTGGAAAATATGGGTGAAAGCCGGGATGAAGTCGAGCTGCCGATCATCGATGACGCTCACCAGGCTCGACTCCAGGTCTCGTCGGTGGAAGACATCTGGGCAATCGACTACAGCGAACGATTCCGCAGCAATGTGGTGGTGCCATGTCCAGGCGCGGTCCTCGCAGGTCCGGAGGTCCGGGCGCATGTGCAACAGGCCCTTCTCCTTCATCGCTCGCGAGTACAGACCGTTCCACACCTGCGGATAGTCGACCATGGTCGGAACTGTGAGCGGGTTGATGAAGTCCCGAGGGTCCAGTGCCTCGCAGCGCCGCCGCAGCGGAGCGGCGGAGAGCAACCGCTGGAACCCGCGAACACGGACGTAATCAGTCCGAATGAATTCCACGTCGAGGCGCGTGATCTCGTCGACCAGTGTTCGCAGCCGATCAGGGCCGAACCAGTCGTCGGAATCGAGGAACGCGATGTGCTCGCCACCGGCGATGTCGAGACCCTGATTGCGTGCGGTCGAGACACCGCGGGGCTCGGCATTGTCGATCACGGTGAGGTTCAGGCGCTCCGAGAACTCCGCGACGATCTCCGGTGTCCAGTCCGTGGACCCGTCATTGATGACGACGACCTCGAACGCGTCGGTGCCGATGGTTTGAATTTCAAGACTGTAGAGTGCCATTCCCAGCAGATTTCCGGCGTTCCTCTGCGGGACGATGACACTGACGAGCGGGTCGGTCATGTCAGCCCTTCTGCGCCAGGGCAGTGCCGAATGTCGCATCGGCACTGCCCTGGACCGGAGTGTTCATTTCACGACGCGGAGAGATTCGATCTTCGACTCCTCACCGGGCATGACGCGCTTCTTGCCGTCGCCCAGTGCGGTCTCCACGGTGCGGATGTCCGCCACGAGCCGGATGAACTCCTCGGGCTCCATCGAGGCCTTCTGGTCCGAGCCCCACATCGAGGTGTCCAGGGTGATGTGGCGCTCGACGGTGACCGCGCCCAGGGCCACGGCGGCGACGGAGATCGCGGTGCCGATCTCGTGTCCCGAGTAGCCGACCGGCACGTTGTAGCGCTCGCGCAGGGCCGGGATCGCCAGGAGGTTGACCTCCTCCGGGGGCAGCGGGTAGGTCGAGGTCGCGTGCATCATCACGAGGTTCTCGGTGCCGAGGGTCTCCACGGCCTTGTCGATCTGCTCGAGCGTCGACATGCCGGTGGACAGGATGACGGGCTTGCCGGTGGCCTTGACGGCCTCGAGCAGCGGGATGTCGGTGACCGAGGCGGAGGCGATCTTGTAGGTCACGGCGTCGAAGCGGTCGAGGAAGTTCACCGAGTCGATGTCCCACGGCGAGGCGAACCACTGGATCCCGAGCTCACGGGCGTAGCGGTCGATCTCCGTGTACTCCTCGTCCTCGAACTCCACCCGGAACTTGTACTCGAGGTAGGTCATCTCGCCCCAGGGGGTGTCGCGCGGCTTGGACTTCTGGTCCTCCGGGACCGCGACGTCGGGGTTCCGCTTCTGGAACTTCACCGCCTGCGCGCCGGCCTTGGCAGCCACGTCCATGAGCTGCTTCGCGATCTCGACGTCGCCGTTGTGGTTGATGCCGATCTCACCGATCATGTAGACCGGCTGGCCGGGACCGACGAGGATGTCGCCGATGGCGACCGGCTTGATCTCGTTCACAGACATGAGACCTTCTTTCTGGTGGTTGAGCGGGCTGGGTGATTCGGGTGCTGGATCATTCAGTTGTCCGGGATGAGGTCGCATACTTCGCGCACCGCCCCGTGGCCTCCGCGTTGCGACAATACCAGCCGCGCGGCGAGGAGGACCTGTGGATGGGCGTCGGCGACCGCGATCGGCCAGCCGACCACGGAGAACGCCTCGAGATCGTTGATGTCGTTGCCGACGTAGGCCACGCGGGAGGGGTCGAGGTCCTTCTCGCGCATCCATTCCAGGAGCGCGTCGGCCTTGTTGTCGATGCCCTGCGCGACCTCCACGCGGAGCTTCTCCGCCCGCCGGGTGACGACGGGATTGCGCTCCTTGGACAGGATGAGGAATGGCAGGCCGCTGCGGACCAGCCGGCTCACGCCCATCCCGTCGCCGCGGTGCACGCGGACCATCTCGTCGCCGTGCTCGTTGACGTAGCCGGCGTCATCGGTGTGGACCCCGTCGAAGTCGGTGACGAGGGCGTCGACGTCGAGGACGGTGGGCTGCCCGCCGGCCGCGGCGACCGCGCGGACGAGGGTGAGGTCGGCCATCGTGTCGATCTCACGCGCCTGCTCGAGCGGCACCTCTTCGATCTCGATGCGGCCGAAGAACCGGTGGCGGTGCTCCTGCAGACCGGAGGTGCGCATGATGTAGAACGCGCCGGTCTCGTTGTAGTGGATCTTGCGGTCCTGCCGGCGCGGGCGGTACGCGGCGTCGTGGCCGACGGCCTGCGCGTGGCCCTCGTCGTCGAGCGTCCACAGGAAGCTGTGGTCCTCGACGGCGGAGAACACGACGTCCGCGGCATCGGCGGCGACGCGCTCGATCGCGTTGTCGATCGACTGCGGGTCGATGAATGGCGAGGTGCACTGGAGGAACGCGGTGATCGCGTACTGCTCCGGCAGCTGCTCGAGGGTGTAGAGGAGGGCGTCCTCGCTGCTCGCGAGGTCCCCGGAGATCTCGTCGGGGCGGCGCACCACCGTGGCGCCTGCACGCTCGGCCTCGTCGGCGATGCCGTCGTGATCGGTGGAGACGACGACGAGGTCGACGCCGGTCGCCTCGGAGGCGGCCTCGACGGCGCGGGCGAGGAGCGTCTTGCCGGCGACCTTCTGGAGGTTCTTGAGGGGGATGCCCTTCGATCCACCTCGGGCGGGGATGATCGCGACGGTGCGCGGGAGCTCATTCTGGACAGTCACAAGGCCTCCAGGATACCTGTTCGGGTGTCAGTCGGGTGTCCGGGAGGTGGACTGCAGGTGACGTCGCCGGGTCCCACCGGGGCCGGAGGGAGACGGCCGCGGAGTCGGAGTGGGGAGGGTCACACCCAGGTGGGGTTCCACATGCGGGCGCGCCAGGCGTCGTGGGGGATGAGCTGGCCGGTGTAGATCGGGTAGAACCACGCGAAGGCGAGGATCGCCGCGGCGACGATCCCGGCGACCGCGAGCCGGCGACCGAGCAGGCGCCCGTCCGGCCGGGACCGGTCTCCGGAGGTCTCGCCCCACAGCAGACCCAGGCAGTAGGCGACGGCGAGCACGACGAACGGCGCCATGACGATGGTGTAGAAGGTGAAGATCGTGCGGTCCTGGTAGAAGAACCATGGTCCCCAGGTGGCGGCGAGTCCGGCGAGGATGCCGCCGGCGCGCCAGTCGCGGCGCAGCAGCCAGGCGCCGAGCAGGATGATGATCGCGACCGGTGCGAGGCCCCAGATCACCGGGTTGCCGAGCGAGGTGATCGCCTGGGAGCACTTCTCCACCGTGCAGCCGGCCTGCCCGTTCTCCACCGATTCGTAGAAGAACGAGGTGGGCCGCCACTGGACGATCCAGCCCCAGGGGTTCGACATGTAGGGGTGCTCGGAGTCGAGGCCCACATGGAAGGTGTAGGCGGTGTAGTGGTAGTGGCCGAGGCCGGCGAGCCAGTCGGGGAGGAACGACCACCAGCCCTCGTTGTCCGCGGCCCACTCCCGGTCCCAGCCGCCGGGGTTGAGGATCCAGCCGAGCCAGCACAGTACGTAGACGACGAACGCCACGGGCACGAGGGAGAGGAACGCCGGCACCGCGTCCTTGACGAGGACGGCGCGCCACGGACGCGCGATGCCGGCCTGCCGGCGGGCGGCGACATCCCACAGCACGGTGAGGATCCCGAACACGGCGAGCGCGTAGAGACCGGACCACTTGACGCCCATCGCCAGGCCCAGGCTGACACCGGCGGCCAGCCGCCAGGGGCGCCAACCGAGCCCGGGGCCGTGCTGGGCGGAGACGAGCCAGCGGCGGGCGGCGGCGAGCTGGCCGGCGAGGCCGCGCAGCTTCCGGGGGGAGAGGAGGTGGAGCGGATCCGTGGCGGCGGGGGTGCCGCCGTGCCGGGCGTCTGCGCGGTCCGCAGATCCCGTCGAGGACTGTCGGCGGTGCGCGGCGAGGACCGCGGGGTGGTCCTTCATCCGTTCGGCGAGGCGGCGTCGGGCCCACGCCCGGTCGCGGACCAGGCATCCGAAGCCCAGGAGGATGAAGAACATGAGGAAGATGTCGAGCAGGCCGGTGCGCGAGTGCACGAAGTGCTCGCCGTCGACGGCGAGGAGCAGGCCGGCGATCGACCCGATCCACACCGAGGAGAACAGGAGGATCGCGATCCGGGCGAGGAGGAAGATCGAGAGCGCGCCGACGAGCGCGGCGCCGAACCGCCAGCCGAACGAGGAGTCGGCGCCGAACAGCTCGATGCCCGCGCCCAGGATCCACTTGCCCAGCGGCGGATGGACGACGTAGGAGGGGGAGTCGAGGATGATCGAGGTGTCGCCGGACTCGAACGCGGGGTTGGGCTCGTCCGGCCAGTCCTTCTCGTAGCCGAACCGGGTGAGCGAGTAGGCGTCCTTGACGTAGTAGGTCTCGTCGAACACGAGGCGGTGCGGGAAGTCGAGGCGGATGAACCGCATCACCCCGCCGAGCACTGCGAGCAGCGCCGGGATCAGCCACGCGAGCGGCCCGCGCGGGGAGCGCAGGGGCAGCAGGCGGGACTCGAGGGTGGAGAAGCTCACACGGCACAGTGTAGACAGGCGCGCGGCATCCGCCGGAGGCGCGGCGGTGCGCGAGCCGCTGGTCCGCGGTCCGGACGGCACCTACGCTGGGATACAACATCCCCTTCACGAAAGAAGCTGACGCGACGATGTCGTTCAACCCGCAGGACCCGTACGCTTCGCAGGATCCCTCCGCCGGCGGCGTGAGGCAGCCGTACCCCGGTCCCCCGCAGGATCCCTCCGCGGGCGGCCCGCCGCAGCCGTACCCCGGTGCGCAGCAATCCCCGTTCGGCGCTGCGCCGCAGCCGTATCCCGGCGCCGCCCAGCCGGATCCCTACCCGGCCGCACCATCGTCGTACCCCGGGCAGCCGGGAAGCACGCCTGGACCGCAGTACGGATCGCCGCAGTACGGGGCACCGCAGTACGCATCGCCGCAGTACGCTGCGGCTACGGGAGGCATCGCCGGGCAGCAGCAGTCGAACCCGCTTGCGCTGACCTCGCTGATCCTCGGCGGCGTCGCCGCGTTCCTCATGCTCGTCGGTCTCCTGATCGGGATCCTCATCATCCCGGCCTTCCTCGCCGGGGCCGGAGCGGTCGTCACCGGCCACATCGCGCGGTCCCAGATCTCGCGGACCGGTCAGAGCGGCAGCGGCTTGGCGCTCGCCGGCATGATCACCGGTTACGTGGTCGTCGGCTTCTGCGTGCTGTTCACCGTGGTCGCGTTCATCATCGGGTTCGCCTACGGCTTCGCCGGAGCCCTCTGAGTCGCACTGCGAACGATCCGGAACGACTCGTCCTCGCCCCGGCTCCGGACAATCACCGGCGGACCGGTTCCGGCCGCACCTCGGCTCCGGGTCCATGCGGGCGCCTGCGTCAGGATCGGCGCGAGTATGGCCGATCCGTGACATCCGCCGATTGCCGCGGGACCGGTGAAGTCCTACCGTTGATCGCAGACGCCCGCAGAGAAGAAGGTCACCACCATGTCGAGCTACGGCTACCAGTCCGATCCCTACGCCACCTCCGGCGGCGGCCAGTACGACCCCTACGCCGCGCAGAGCGACCCGTACGCCGCGGACCCCTATGCCGCGCAGGCGGCCTACTCCGCACCCCAGCACTACCCGGTCGGCGGGGGATACGTGCAGCCGCCCCCGACGAACACCATGGCGCTGCTGTCCCTCATCATGTCGCTCGTCGGCATCGCGACCGGCGGCATGACCTCGATCCTCGGCATCATCTTCGGCCACATCGGCCGCAAGCAGATCAAGCGCACCGGCGAGGGCGGCGACCAGATGGCGCTGTGGGGCCTCATCGTCGGCTACGTCGTGCTCGGCCTGTGGATCCTGTTCTGGATCGTCTACATCCTGATCATCGTCGGAATGTTCGGACTCGCCATCTGGGGCTCCCAGGCCACCACCTACTGACCCGACACCGTGAACCCATGACCCCCACCCCCACCGCGCCCGAGGTGCCCGCTCCCTATCCCGGGGAGGGGCGCCTCGTCCTCGTCGGCACCCCGATCGGCAACCTCGGCGACGCCTCGGAGCGGATGCGCGCCGAGATCGCCGCCGCTGACCTCATCGCCGCCGAGGACACCCGTCGCTTCCTCGGGGTCGCCGACCGGCTCGGGATCACCCACACGGGGTCGGTCGTCAGCCTGTTCGACCACAACGAGCAGGCGAAGGCCGGCGAGCTCGCCGATGCCGTGGCCCGAGGGCAGCGTGTCGTTCTCCTCACCGACGCCGGCATGCCCGCCGTGTCCGACCCCGGCTACCGCGTGGTGCGCGAGGTCGCCGAGCGCGGGCTGCCCGTCACCTCGGCCCCGGGCCCGTCCGCGGTGCTCACCGCGCTCGCCCTGTCCGGTCTGCCCTCGGACCGGTTCGCGTTCGAGGGGTTCCTGCCGCGCAAGGCCGGGGAGCGCGCCCGGGTGCTCGCCGCGCTCGCCCGCGAGGAGCGCACGCTCGTGCTGTTCGAGAGCCCCCACCGGATCGCCGACGCCCTGGCCGACATCGTCGCGGCGTTCGGCCCCGAGCGGCGGATGACGATCTCGCGCGAGCTCACCAAGACCTACGAGGAGGTGCTGCGCGGCACCGCGGCCGAGCTCCGCGAGCGCGCCGCCGACGGCCTGCGCGGGGAGCTCACCCTCGTCATCGCCGGGCACTCCGGAGAAGCCGAGGCGCCGGCGGACCACCTGGAGGAGATGCAGCGGCTCGTCGACGCCGGGATGCGCGCGAAGACCGCTGCTGCCGAGGTCGCCGCCCGCCACGGGATGTCGACCCGCGCGATGTACGAGGAGCACCTCCGGGCCAAGGGCTGAGCGCCCGCGGACCGGGGCCCGAGGATCCCTGCGAGGTCAGTAGACTGGGTGCCCATGAGCTTCTACATCACCACCGCCATCGCGTACCCGAACGGCACCCCGCACATCGGGCATGCCTACGAGTACATCGCCGCGGACACCATCGCACGGTTCCAACGGCTCGCCGGCGAGGACGTCTTCTTCATGACGGGCACCGACGAGCACGGCCTCAAGATGCAGCAGACGGCGCAGAAGCTCGGCGTGAGCACCCAGGAGCTCGCGGACACGAACTCCGCGGCGTTCAAGGCGCTCGATGACATGCTCGGCATCTCCTACGACCGCTTCATCCGCACCACCGACGCGGACCACACCGCCGCCAGCCAGGAGCTGTGGCGGCGGATGGAGGCCGCCGGCGACATCTACCTCGACTCCTACTCCGGCTGGTACTCGGTGCGCGACGAGGCGTACTTCACCGAGGACGAGACCGAGCTCGTCGACGGCGTGCGGGTCGCGCAGTCCTCCGGCGCGGAGGTCACGTGGACGGAGGAGGAGTCCTACTTCTTCCGCCTGTCGAAGTACCAGGAGCCGCTCCTCGAGCTCTACCGCGAGCACCCCGAGTTCGTCGGCCCCGACGTGCGCCGCAACGAGGTGGCCTCCTTCGTCGCCTCCGGGCTCAAGGACCTGTCGATCTCGCGCACGACCTTCGACTGGGGCATCCCGGTGCCCGGCGATGAGAAGCACGTGATGTACGTGTGGGTCGACGCGCTCACCAACTACCTCACCGGTGCCGGCTTCCCCCACGACGCGGAGGCGTTCGAGCGCTGGTGGCCGGCCGACGTCCACATCATCGGCAAGGACATCGCGCGCTTCCACGCGATCTACTGGCCGGCGTTCCTCATGAGCGCCGGGATCGCACTGCCCCGCCGCGTGCACGTCCACGGCTTCCTCTTCAACAAGGGCGAGAAGATGTCGAAGTCCGTGGGCAACGTCGTCGACCCCTACGACCTCGTCGACGGCTACGGGCTCGACACCGTGCGCTTCTTCCTGCTCCGCGAGATCTCCTACGGCCAGGACGGCTCCTACTCCCACGATGGGATCGTCACCCGCAAGAACACCGACCTCGCCAACGAGTACGGCAACCTCGCGCAGCGCTCGCTGTCGATGGTCGCGAAGAACTGCGACGGCGCGGTGCCCACCCCGGGGCTGCTCACCGCCGAGGACGAGGCGCTGCTCGCCGCCGCCCGCGGCGCCTACATGCAGGCCCGGAAGCACATCGGCACGCAGAGCCTCCACCTCTACCTCGAGGCGTGCTGGAAGGTGCTTGCGGCGGCGAACAAGTACTTCAGCGCGCAGGAGCCGTGGAAGCTCAAGAAGACCGACGAGGCGCGCATGGCCACCGTGCTGTGGGTGACGATCGAGGTCGTGCGGATCATCACCCTGCTCGTGCAGCCGGTGATGCCGCAGTCCACCGCGCAGCTCCTCGACCTGCTCGCGGTGCCGGCCGACGCCCGCGACTTCGCCGCCCTCGACACCCCGCTCGTCGCCGGTACGCCTTTGCCCAAGCCCGTGCCGGTGTTCCCCAAGTTCCAGGAGGACTGATGGCATCCCGCGCCGCCGGAGCCTACCCTGAGGTGCCCGAACCGCTCCCGCACCCCGGCGTCGACACCCACACCCACCTCGACATCTGCACCGGGGCCCGCGGGCCGATCAAGTCCGGGGAGCCGGACCCGGAGGTCGAACCCGGCGAGGACGAGGAGTTCCCGCCGCTGTCGTTCTTCCACGACACCGCGATGCAGGCCGGGATCACCCGGATCATGCAGATCGGCTGCGACATGCGCTCGGCGCGCTGGACCGCCGAGCTCGTCGCCTCGGAGGCCGCCGCCGGTCGGGACTGGATGCTCGGCGGAGTGGCGATCCACCCCAACGAGGCCCCGCGCCTGGCCGCGGTGGGCCTCCTCGAGGAGTCGCTCACCGAGATCGAATCGCTGACCGCCGGCCCGCGGATGCGGGTGGTGGGGGAGACCGGCCTCGACTACTTCCGCACCGAGGGCGAGGGCGTGATCGCGCAGCAGGAGTCGTTCCGCGCCCACATCGAGATCGCCAAGCGGCGCGGCCTCGCCCTGCAGATCCACGACCGCAACGCCCACGCCGACGTGCTGCGGATCCTCGCCGAGGAGGGTGCGCCGGATGTCACGGTGTTCCACTGCTTCTCCGGGGATGCCGCCTTCGCCCGGGAGTGCGCCGAGCGCGGCTACTACATGTCCTTCGCCGGGAACATCACCTTCAAGAACGCCGCTGACCTGCGGCACGCAGCGGCAGTGGTGCCCGCGCACCTGCTGCTGAGCGAGACCGACGCCCCGTTCCTCACCCCGCATCCGCACCGCGGCCGGCCGGGCGGGCCGTACCTCACCGCAGTGACGTTGCGGAAGCTCGCCGAGGTGCGCGAGGCCCCGCTCGCCGAGCTCTGCGCGCAGATCACCGCCAACGCCGAGCAGGCCTTCGGCGCCTGGGAGCTGTGAGGCCGGGATCTGTGAGGCGGGGGCGCCGACTGGTGGCGCACCGACGGCAGTGACCGGGAAACGGTGAACAGGCAGCTGGGAGCGGACAGCTGGGAGCGGGCTGCGACACCCTTTCGTGACCTGCGCTGTGACCCGGTGCGAGGTCGGTAACGCGGCCCTGACCTCGGGCGTTGTCTTGCGCATGTAACAGGATTGCCATTTTGATAACGAACCGGTTACGCTTGGTGCAGTCTTTTTCCTGCCCTCAGACTCCCTCGGAGGAACACGCGTGCACTCGATTCTGCGCAATCGCAAGGTCCAGATCGCCGGCCAGGCCGTGGTCATCACGGCGCTCGTCGGCGGTGCCGGTGCGTTCGTCGCGCTGAACAAGTCGGTCAACCTCACGGTCGACGGGCAGTCCGAGCAGGTGCGCACCTTCGGGTCGACCGTGGGCGACGTGCTCGCCGCGCAGGGCCTCGAGGTCGATGAGCGCGACGCCGTGCAGCCGGGTGCCGACACCCGGATCGAGCGCGACATGAACATCGTGCTCAACACCGCCAAGGACCTCGACCTCACCGTCGACGGCATCGCCCTCGAGGAGTGGACCACCGCCAACACCGTCGGCCAGGCGCTGGCCGACCTGGGCGTCGAGGCCGAGGGCGCCGAGGTGTCCCTGCCGCTCGACGAGACCCTCACCGAGGACGGAGCCACCGTCGACGTCGTCACCCCCAAGGGTGTGACCGTGGTGGCCGACGGTGAGCAGAAGATCGTCGAGGCGACCGCCGCCACCGTGTCCGAAGTCCTCTCCGAGGCCGGCATCGAGGTGGCCGGCGAGGACATCGTGTCCGCGCCGCTCACCTCCCCGGTCACCGACGGGCAGGTGCTCGACGTGCTCCGCGTGAAGTCGGAGACCAAGTCCGTCGAGGAGAAGATCGAGAAGAAGACCACCGTCAAGGAGTCCGCATCGCTCGACCGCGGTGAGACCAAGGTCGAGGAGAAGGGCAAGGACGGCGTCCGCGAGGTCGTGTACGACATCCGCACCGTCGACGGCGCCGAGGTCAAGAAGGAGAAGGTCTCGGAGAAGGTCGTCGCCGAGCCCGTCGACGCGGTCGTCGTCAAGGGCACCCGCGCACCGGCCCCCGCCCCGGCCCCGGCCCCCGAGCGGGATTCGGGCTCGGACTCGAAGAAGGACTCCCAGGGCTCGACCGGCGGTTCGGAGAAGAAGAAGGACTCCTCGAAGAAGAAGGACTCCTCGAAGAAGACGGACTCCGACGAGGGCGGCAACTCCGGCAAGAAGGCCCCGGACGTCGATGACGGCAGCGTGTGGGACCGCCTCGCGCAGTGCGAGTCCGGCGGCAACTGGTCGATCAACACCGGCAACAGCTACTACGGCGGCCTGCAGTTCAGCTCGCAGACCTGGAAGGGATTCGGCGGTGGGAAGTACGCCCCCAACGCCCACCAGGCCACCCGCGAGCAGCAGATCGACATCGCCAAGAAGGTCCAGAAGCAGCAGGGCTGGGGCGCCTGGCCGGCCTGCACCCGCAAACTCGGGATCCGCTGAGCGGACCCGGAACACTTCCCCGCAGCCCGGAGCTGCTGAGCGCCACGGCACGACTGCACCACCGAGCACAACAGCACCACCGAGCACCACCGCACCACTGAGCACGACGACGGAACACGAACGCACCGCCCGCGGGCACCTCGGCAGGGGCCGCGCGGAGCACGGAAGCGCGACCCGGTGAGCGATCCTCACCGAGCGCATCTGGAGGAGACACATGGACATGCTGCGCAACCGCAAGGTTCAGATCGCCGGACAGGCAGTGATCATCACCGCCCTCGTCGGCGGCACCGGTGCGTTCGTCGCGCTGAACAAGTCGGTCAACCTCACCGTCGACGGGCAGTCCGAGCAGGTGCGCACCTTCGGCTCCTCGGTGGGCGACGTGCTCGCCGCGCAGGGCCTCGAGGTCGATGAGCGCGACGCCGTGCAGCCGGGTGCCGACACCCGGATCGAGCGCGACATGAACATCGTGCTCAACACCGCCAAGGACCTCGACCTCACCATCGACGGCGTGCCCGTCGAGGAGTGGACCACCGCCAACACCGTCGGCCAGGCACTGGCCGACCTGGGTGTCGAGGCCGAGGGCGCCGAGGTGTCCCTGCCGCTCGACGAGACCCTCACCGAGGACGGCGCCGCGTTCGAGGTCGTCACCCCCAAGGGTGTGACCGTGGTGGCCGACGGCGAGCAGAAGGTCGTCAACGCCACGACGACGACCGTCTCCGAAGTGCTCGCCGAGGCCGGCGTCGAGGTCTCCGGTGAGGACATCGTGTCCGCGCCGCTCACCTCCCCGGTCACCGATGGGCAGGTGCTCGACGTGCTCCGCGTGAAGTCGGAGACGAAGGCGGTCGAGGAGAAGATCGAGAAGAAGACCACCGTCAAGGAGTCCGCATCGCTCGACCGCGGTGAGACGAAGGTCGAGGAGAAGGGCAAGGACGGCGTCCGCGAGGTCGTCTACGACATCCGCACCGTCGACGGCGCCGAGGTCAAGAAGGAGAAGGTCTCGGAGAAGGTCGTCGCCGAGCCCGTCGACGCGGTCGTCGTCAAGGGCACCCGCGCGCCCGAGCCCACACCGGCCGAGGACTCCTCCACCGGCGGCGGCTCCGATTCCGGGTCGTCCGAAGACTCCGGCTCCAGCGGCTCCGGCTCCAGCGGCTCCGGCTCCGGGGATTCCGGCGGCACGATGAGCAAGCAGGAGATCATCGACATGCTCGGCGGCCCCGGCACCCGCTGGTACAAGATCGTCAAGTGCGAGTCGGAGTTCAACCCGCGCGCCGTCAACCAGCAGAACCGGGCGCACTTCGGGCTCTTCCAGTTCAAGCTCGCCACCTGGCAGTCGGTGGGCGGCAAGGGCAACCCGGTCGACGCCAGCCCGCAGGAGCAGTTCAAGCGCGCCAAGATCCTCCAGGAGAAGGCCGGCTGGGGACAGTGGGCCTGCGCCTGAGCGACTGACCCCGCGATCCGCGGCATGTGCTGCGGACTCCCGACTCCCTCGGCCCGGCACGCATGTGCCGGGCCGATAGTCTGTGCCCATGGTGGATCAGCAGGCACAGCGCGAACGGATGGGCGACACCGACCTCGACATCGAGGAGGAGCTGCTCGGCGAAGCGGCATTCACGGTGACCGAGGGCACCGAGCGTCTCAACCGGACGTGGATCGAGCTCGTCGTCACCGGGCTGTTCGGCGGCATCGACATCGGCCTCGGCATTCTCGCGATGATCCTCGTCAAGCAGGCCACCGATTCCGACATCCTCGCCGGGATGGCGTTCGGCGTCGGTCTGCTCGCGCTGAAGATGGCCCACTCGGAGCTCTTCACCGAGGAGTTCCTGCTGCCGATCAACGCGATCGTCGCCGGGCAGGGGACGTGGACCCAGCTGTTCCGGCTGTGGTCGGTCACCCTCGTGTGCAATCTGGCCGGCGGTTTCGTCTTCGCCTGGCTCACCGTGCTCGCGCTGCCGGACTACCACGACACCCTCATCGACACCGCCTACGGCTACCTCTACCCCGAATCCGTGGGGACGATGATCGGGCTCTCCCTGCTCGCCGGCGCGACGATCACGCTCTCGACGCGCATGCAGCAGGGGACCTCGAACGACGTCGTCGTCGCGCTCATCTGCATGATCTCCGGGCTGCTCGTGATCGGCCTCGGCATGCTCCACGGCGCGCTCAACGCGATCGTGATCTTCGGCGCGATGCTCGCCGGCGCATCCGTCACCGTGGGGGACTTCCTGTCGTGGTTCGTCGTCGTCATCCCTCTCAACATGCTCGGCGGGCTGCTGATCATCACCCTGCCGCGCCTGCTGCGCACCCGCCGCATCCTCTCCGCGGTGCGCCGCGGTGACCTCTCGCTCGAGGACCTCGAGAAGGAAGCGAGCTGAGGGGCCGGGCGGGGCTGCCCAGGGGCGGATCGAGCGGCCCGGAGATCCGGTAGGCCCGACCCGCCCAGCCGTCCGGTCAGCCGATCGAGCGGTCGCGGCCCTCCCAGTGCGGGGCGCGCAGCGCCTTCTTGTCGATCTTGCCGAACGGCGTCTGCGGCAGCTCGGCGACGAACTCGACGGTCTTGGGGCGGGCGTAGTTCGCGAGCTTGTCCCGGCTGAACTCGATGAGGGCGGCATCGGTGAGGGGCGCCTCGGGCACGGTGCGGGCGACGATGATGGCGTGGACGGCCTCGCCCCAGTCCGGGTGAGGGACCCCGATCACCGCGGCCTGCGCCACCTGCGGGTGGCCGGCGAGCACGTCCTCGACCTCGCGGGAGTAGACGTTGAAGCCGCCGGAGATGATCATGTCATTGCGGCGGTCCTTGAGGTAGACGTAGCCGTCGGCGTCCATCACGCCCATGTCGCCGGTGCGGACCCACCCGTCCCAGAACTTCTCCGCCGTGGCCTCCGGGTTGCCGACGTACTCGGTGAGCGCGAACGGCGTCTTCACCGTGATCTCGCCGAGCTCGCCGAGCGGCAGCTCCGCACCGGTGTCGTCGGTGACCTTGACGAAGGTGAAGAGCGTCGGGTTGCCGCACGAGGCGAGGAGGTGCGGGCGCGCGGGGTCGTGGTCGAGCTTGGACAGGCGGGTGCAGAACTGCGGCGCCTCGGTCTGGCCGAACAGCTGGATGAACACCTGACCGAAGATCCGCAGGCCGTGCTCCAGGCGGGTGGGCGACATCGGGGCGGCGCCGTAGACGATCGTGCGCAGGCGCAGATCGGGGAGCTCGTCGAGGGCGTCGATGATGTCGAGCACCCGATAGATCATCGTCGGGACCATGAAGGTCCAGGTGATGCCCTCCTCGATGAGGAGATCGACGACGCGCTGGGCGTCGAAGGCCGCGAGGATGCGCACGGTGGCGCCGCGGCCGATCCCGGCGAGCGCGAGGGCGCCGGCGGCGTGGGCGAGCGGGGACATGACGAGCATCTGCTCGCCGACGGCGATGTCCGCCTCGATCATCTGGATGTAGAACGCGGCGGCCGCCGAGCGGCGGGTGTGGGCGACCGCCTTGGGCCGACCGGTGGTGCCGCCGGTGAAGTTGAGCTGGGATCGGACGTCCGGGTCGGCCGGGATCTCGCCGGCCCGCGGGGTGTAGTCGGCTCCCGGGACCTCGGGGAAGGGGATCGCGCCGGGGATCGTGCGGCCGGCCGGATCGGAGAGCTGGACGATCCGCGGGCGGCCGGGGGTGGTGGTGCCGGCGGGGGCCTCGGGGTTGCTGGCGAGGCGCTCGGCGAGCGCGCTGCCGAGCTCGTAGTCGGTGATGACGACGGAGGCGCCGGCGAACTCGAGCTGGTAGAGCACGGTGTCGAGCGCGGACATGTAGTTCGCCGGGGTCTTCACCGCGCCGAGCCGGGCGACGGCGGAGTCGAAGACGATCCATTCGGCGCGGTTGCCCGCGTACATCGCGACGACGTCACCGGGGCCGACGCCGAGCTCGCGGAGCAGATCGATCGTGGCGTCCGACCAGGCCCAGATGTCGCGATAGGTGAACTCGCGGTCGTCCTCGCGGACGGCGGGGCGGGTGGCGTGGATCCGGAACGAGTGCTCGTAGATCTCGGCGGGCGTGGTGAACATGGGGCCTCCAAACGACTGTGTTCAGCGGTGACGGGTGGTGCGTGCGGCGGTGCGGGTGCTCGTGGACGGGGGCTCCGCCCGGCGGGCGAGCGCGAGCTGAGGCGACGTGCCCGGTGACCGGGCCGGCACCTCGGCGACAGAATCAGTGAATGATCGCTAGGGTGATTTTAGACCAGGTGTCAAGAACGCGCACTATGGTGTCCACGCGCAGGAGAGCGGTTCGCGCCACCGGGTCCTCGGCTCCATCACGCTTCTCGCTGCCTCGCGGTTCTGCCTGCATCGCGGTTCTGCCTGCATCGCGCTTCTGGACGCATGACGACCTCCGAAGGGCCCATTCGCGGGCGGTGGGTGATAGAACTCCTGCCGGAACTGCAAACTCCCGCGAAAACAGGTCTGTTCGAGTGGGCGGCAGCAGGAATCGCGGGAGTCTCCAGCCCCAGACTCGTTCCGGTCGCGCTTTCAGGTCAGGCGTGCGACGGAGTCTGCAGTGCCGGCTGCAGCCTTGACGGGCAGGGCAAAGGCCCCCATCGTCTCAGGCCCCGCCGGCCCGACCGCAGGTCCTCGCGACCCTGTTCCCTGTGGGCCGACTCAAAATCCGACACTCGATCTGGCACTCGAGTTGACCGAGTGCCAACCCCGTCCTAGAGTCGAATTAGCACAGCACACCAGTGAGTGCTAACAGGACTCAGAAACGGCTCCGGCCACTCGGCACCCGCGACGACGAGAGGTCGACCGGACGTCCACCGGTCACGCGCGCACCGTGCGCGTGCCCGTCGGACGCCCCCGGATCTGAGAATTCGGAACGACTACACACGAAGGAGAGTGCCGAACATGTCGGTCTCCATCAAGCCGCTCGAAGATCGGCTCGTCATCCGTCAGGTCGAGGCCGAGCAGACCACTGCTTCCGGTCTCGTCATCCCCGACACCGCCAAGGAGAAGCCCCAGGAGGGCGAGGTCGTCGCTGTGGGCCCCGGCCGCGTCGCCGACAATGGCAACCGCGTCCCGCTCGACGTCAACGTCGGCGACAAGGTCATCTACTCCAAGTACGGCGGCACCGAGGTCAAGTACCAGGGCGAGGAGTACCTCGTCCTCTCGGCGCGCGACGTGCTCGCCGTCATCGGCTGAACCGCTTCCGACCGGATTCCATCCGCTCACCGGATTCCACCAATCTCTAAGGAAGTGACGTATGCCCAAGACTCTGCAGTTCGATGATGACGCCCGCAAGGCGCTCGAGCGCGGCGTGGACGTCCTCGCCAACACCGTCAAGGTGACGCTCGGCCCGCGCGGCCGCAACGTCGTGCTCGACAAGCAGTGGGGTGCGCCCACCATCACCAACGATGGTGTGACCATCGCCCGCGAGGTCGAGCTCGACGACCCGTACGAGAACCTCGGCGCCCAGCTCGCCAAGGAAGTCGCCACCAAGACCAACGACGTCGCCGGCGACGGCACCACCACCGCGACCGTGCTCGCCCAGGCCCTCGTCCACGAGGGACTGCGCAACGTGGCCGCCGGTGCCGCCCCCGGCCAGCTCAAGATCGGCATCGAGAAGGCCGTCGACGCCGTCGAGGAGCAGCTGAAGAAGATCGCCCGCGAGGTGGCCGACTCCCAGGAGATCGCCCACGTCGCAGCCCTGTCCGCCCAGTCGCAGGAGATCGGCGAGCTCATCGCCGAGGCCTTCGACAAGGTCGGCAAGGACGGCGTCATCACGATCGACGAGAGCCAGGCCTCCTCGGTCGAGCTCGAGTTCACCGAAGGCATGCAGTTCGACAAAGGCTTCCTGTCTCCGTACTTCGTGACCGACGCCGACCGCCAGGAAGCCGTCCTCAGCGATCCCTACATCCTCATCAACCAGGGCAAGATCTCGAACATCCAGGACCTGCTCCCGGTGCTCGAGAAGGTGCAGCAGGCCGGCAAGCCGCTGTTCATCGTGGCCGAGGACATCGAGGGCGAGGCCCTGTCCACCCTCGTGGTCAACAAGATCCGCGGCATCCTCAACGTCGCCGCGGTCAAGGCCCCGGGCTTCGGCGATCGCCGCAAGGCGATCCTCGAGGACCTCGCCGTCCTCACCGGCGGCCAGGTCATCACCGCGGACATGGGCATGAAGCTCGACCAGGTGACCCTGGAGCAGCTCGGCAGCGCCCGCACCGTGACGATCACCAAGGACAACACCACCGTCATCGACGGTGCGGGGTCCGATGACGACGTCGCCGGCCGGGTCGCCCAGATCCGCGCCGAGGTGGCCAACACCGATTCCGACTGGGATCGGGAGAAGCTGCAGGAGCGCCTGGCGAAGCTCGCCGGCGGAGTCGCCGTCATCAAGGTCGGCGCCGCCACCGAGGTGGAGCTCAAGGAGCGCAAGCACCGCGTCGAGGACGCCGTGTCCGCGACCCGTGCCGCCATCGAGGAGGGCGTCGTGGCAGGCGGCGGTTCCGCTCTCGTCCACGCCGTCAAGGCGATCGAGGGCACCGACCTCGGACTGAGCGATGACGCCGCCACCGGTGTCGCCATCCTCCGCAAGGCCGTCGTCGAGCCGCTCCGCTGGATCGCCGAGAACGCCGGCCAGGACGGCTACGTCGTGGCCTCCAAGGTCGCCGAGCTCGAGTCCGGCCAGGGCTACAACGCCGCGACCGGCGAGTACGGCGACCTCATCGGCGCCGGCATCATCGACCCGGTCAAGGTGACCCGTTCGGCGCTGCGCAATGCGGCCTCGATCGCGGCCCTCGTACTCACCACCGAGACCCTCGTGGTCGAGAAGAAGGAAGAGGAGGACGACGACTGATCGTCGCCCCCGACACCCTTCGGTGAATCACCTGCCGAGGTGATGCCCCTGCGGGCCCGGAACTGCGGTTCCGGGCCCGCAGTGCATTTACCGGCGGGCGGCCGGCGGGCGGCGGGCAAAGGCGGCGGTCGGCGGCGGCCGGCTGGCGGGCAAGGGCGGACCGTGTGCATGGGCGGGCCGTGTGCATGGGCGGCAGGAGGGCGCCGTTTCCCGGTCGCTCCGGCGCTCTCGACTGCGTTCCGCAGCCACTTCGGCGCGGTTTGCGGAGCTTCCGCGGCCACTCCACTACGGTTGGTTCGTTCCGTGGTCTCTCCAGTGCGGTTGGTTCGTTCCGTGGTCACTCCAGTGCGGTCGTGGAGCTTCCCTGGTCATCGTGGTGCGCTTACCGGCGGGTAATCGCACTGCAGTGCCTCACGAACCGGTTGTCCCCACGCACCGTCCGTCCCCACGAACCGGCTGCCTAAGTGCCCCACGCGCCAGGTGTCCCCCGAACCGACTGCCCCCGAACCGGTTGTCTCCATGACCCGGCTGCTTCCACACACCGGCGTGAGTGAACCGAGGCCTCGTGCGGCCCTATCCTCGGGATTCCGGCGTCAGGCGGCCCGGCTCACCGTGCCGCGCCGCCGCTCGAGCGCCGAGCGGATCAGCCGGATGATCGTCTCCGGGCGCGTGGACTGCGTGACCCGGATGTATTCCCAGCCGGCCTCCCGGAACACGCGCTCCCGCACGATATCGATGTCCCATTGGCGAGGGTCGGTCCGGTGATGCTCGCCTTCGTACTCGATGGCGATGCGCAGCTCCGGGTACGACAGGTCGGGGTGCAGGGTCTCGTCGTCGAACCGCACGGGGTGCGCCACCACCGGTTCCGGAAGCCCGGCTGCCACGATGAGTAGGCGGAGGTCGGTCTCCCGCGGAGAATCCACACCTGCCCGTGCAGAGGCGAGGGCGGTGCGGAGAGCTTCGCTGCCACGGAACCGAGGGGAGTCCTCGATCATCTTTCTGATGTCGTCCGGGTGAGCTGCCGGCGGGCCGTGCCATCTGCCGCAGATCGTATCGAGCACCGTGATGAGCTGACGAGGAGTGGACGAGGCGCTGATCCCGCGCAGCACCTCGGACTGCCGGGCCATCATCACTCCGCGGTGCACCGCTGCCGCCACGTCGCGAGGTCCGTGCCCCCGCACCCCCGCCCGGCGCATCTGTGACCTCGGCGTCGTCACGTCGATCGGGCCGTGGACGGCATACGGGATGGGCCACCCGAGCAGGAACGCGGCGGTCGCGTGGGAGACCACGGCGTCCGGTCTCTGCAGCTGCAGCGCGCGAACGCGGGTGTGGACGTCGAGCCAGTGGTCGTCGACCCAGCTCGGCACGCGCAGAGGCTCGGTTGCGGACGGGTGGATGTAGACGCCCGGGAACGGCTGGGCTGTGCCGCCGCGTCCGGACAATGCGTACTCGGACAGGCCGAGGCGCTTCGCATCCTGCCGTCGTGCCAGTACCGGGATCCGAATGAGGATCTCCTTGTCGTGTCTCATCTGTCCAGGGTGCGGCTCCGAGCCCTGCGTGTCCGGTGCGGCCTGCTGCCTGTGGAAGGAGCGGTCCCGTTCCACAGCCCGACAGTGCACCGGAACGGTCGCCTGTGACCAGCGGTCGGATGTAGCCAGCCGGCTCCGGCGGTGCCGCGCCCGGGCGCAGGATGGTTCCAGGCGCAGTGGGCGTTGGGCTGTCCGTGGCCGAGGTGCGGCTCGGCTCCGGACGGCGACGTTCGTGGACCTCGGGGGCGCCCGGGATTTCGTGCTTCGAGGCCTCGGGGTTTCGGAGGCGCCAAGGTGCCGGGGTTCTGGGGGCGCCAGGATGCTGGAGTTCGGGGAGTGCCGGGGTTCCGGGGGCGCCAGGATGCTGGGACCGAGGGGCACCCGGGTGCTGGGTGCTGACTGGGTGCCGGAGATTCGGTGCGTCAGGGCGCCAGGATGATGGAGTTTCGGCTCGCGATGACCGACTGCGCCTGGGGTTCCGGTGAGTTCTGCTGAACCACGGCGGCATCTGCGATCCTGGGGGTATGTGGATGGGATGGATCGAGATGGACCTCCGCCTGGGCGATGTGCATTCCCTCAAGGACAAGCGCTCGGTCGTCCGGCCGATCATCGCCGAGGTGCGCAAGCGCTTCCAGGTCAGCGTCGCCGAGGTCGACCACCTCGACCTGCACCGGCGGGCGGCGATCGGGGCGGCGGTGGTGAGCGCAGACCATCAGCACACCGTCGAGATTCTCGATGCCGTCGAGCGTCTGGTCGCAGCCCGGCCCGAGATCGAGCTGCTGTCGGCCCGACGCGGACTGCGCACGAGCGACGACGAGTAACAGCAGGAGCCGAGCGCCGGAACCTCAGCGCCAGGCGCCCAGTGCCGAGCGCCCGAACAGTCTCTGCATCCTCGCTCAAGCCGTCCGGTACCCGGCACCAACGGTTTCGAAGAGCAGTTCAGTGCGGATACCCGCGAGTATTCGCACTGGATTGACCGCGGAACCGGGGAACCGCACTCTGGTGGCTGCGGAACCGGGGAACCGCACTGGATTGGCCGGGGAACTTCGAGCCACTGAGTTGGCGTACCGACCCGGCCGGAGACGCAGCGCAGGATGCGGGATGGGATTCCAGGTGCAGTTCAGTGCGGATACCCGTGAGTATCCGCACTGGATTGGCTGGGGAACCGGCGAACCGCACTGGATTGACCACGGAGCTCGGGGGCCGCACCGCGGCGGCTGGGGAGCCTCTGAAGCTTGGCACCTCTAGCAGCCCGGTCAGCGGACCTTCGCCCCTCCGACCTCTACTTCGCCTTGGTCTCGAAGTCTCCGAACCGAGGATTCTTTCCGAAGTAGAGCAGGCCTGCGAGGATCGCGACGACGAGCAGGACGCTCATGCCGATGAGGAACGGGATCGGCCCGAACTGCACGATAACCGGGATCGCCGCGGCGGTGATGATGCCGCCGCCGAAGAACGGCTCGAACACGAGCTGCTTGTAGCCGAACGATTCGTAGGCCGGGCTCTTCCGGTTGGGGTCCGCCATCCGCATGAGGAGCAGGCCGGTGGCGGTGACGCCCATGGACTGGCCGAAGTCGCCGATTCCGCGCTCGAACCAGTAGCGGGAGATGAAGCGCGGGGCGAGCACGAAGAGGACGAACACGTTCCACGCGATGCCGGCGACGGCGAGGATCGCGAACGGGCCGAAATTGTTCGCGATCGTGTCGAGGGACAGGGTGGCGAGCGCGGCGATGATGAGGAGGTCGAGCGAGGCACCCTGGATGCGCTCCATCGTGCCGCGGTCGAGCAGATCGCCCCGGCCGGTCCTGTCGACCACGAGCTGGATGATCACGCCGCCGAGCATGGCGAGCGGGAACAGCGGCACGTAGCTGAAGATCTCGACGACGTCGGCCCAGAGCGCACCCTCGATCGCCTGCAGGGCCATGAGGAGCAGCTGGCCGATGACGATCGCGAGCCCCACGATGCCGAGGTGGAGGGTGAGGGATTCGAGCGAGGAGGCGCGCACGGTGAGCCTGCCGCCGGAGGGCCGGTCGTCGCCGACGTAGAGTCCGCGCAGCTCGTCCTCGGGCAGCTCCGCCTTCGAGTCGAGGAACTCGGAGTGCCCGGTGCGCGCGGCCCAGTTCACCGCGACGACACCGATGAGGATCCCGCTGACGATGCCGACGGTGGCCATCGCGAGAGCGAGGTCGCCGCCCTCCACGAATCCGAGCTCGGTCAGCACCGGGGCCATGCCGGCGGCGGTGCCGTGGCCGCCCTCGAACCCGATCTCGATGAGCGCGCCGACCATCGGGCTGATCCCGAACAGCGGGGCGAGGAGCACGACCGCCAGCAGGACGCCGATGACGTACTGACCGGCGCCGAACGTCACGCCGAGCGACAGCTGCGGGCCGAGCAGGGTGACCGCACGCTTGGGGGAGGGGATCGCCTCGCCGAGGAACAGGGTCGCGAACACCACGGAGATGAGGAGCCCGGGGAGCTCCGACCACACGCTGAGCACATCGGCGCCGAACACGCCGCCTTCGGCGAGCGCATCGAGCCCGACGAGTCCCGCGAGCCGCCCGAGCACCTCGGGCCCGAGGATGAGGGCGACGAACCCGGCGATGATCGACACCGGGAGGAAGAGCTTCTGGGTGATGCGGGTCCGCACCCGGATCACCGTGCCGACGAGCGCGACGATGCCGAGGAGGATGAGGGCCAGTCCGACGATCGACGGTGACATCACAGGAACCTTTCAGCTGACGGTCCGGGTGCACACAGACTACAGGGCGGGTTGCGGACTGCATCAGGCGGCGGCCCGGTCCGGTTCGACCCGCTGATCCCTCCGGCCGGTTCGATCCGCTGGTCCCTCCGCCCGCCGCCCCTGTCCTCGCCGCCCCCGGCGCCCCTCGGGCACCAGCCTGGTTCGGTGCTGTGATCGTGATTACACTGGTCCCACCTGCACCCACCGGGACATCGCCGTCCGCCGGGTGCACGCCTCGACCGAGGCGCGGATCCAGACCCCTGTGAGGTGCCGACGATGGCGAACCAGTCGAACGTGCTCAGAGCCCACGAGCAGCTCGACACCGGAGAGCTGACCGCGGTCAGCGGCCTGCGTGAGATCGTGCGCTCCTCCTGGCAGCGCTCGCTCGAGCACCGGCGCGACCCCGACCGCAGCAGCCCTGCCCATGCCCTCGACGCCCGGGCGCTCGCCGAGGCGCGCAGCGCCCACCCGCTGCGCCTCGTGCTGCCGGTGTTTGAGCAGCTCCTCTCCGCCCCCGCCGCCGGCACCGGCCTGCTCGTCGCGATCGCCGACGAGCACGGCCGCATGCTCTGGGTGCTCGGCGACGACGACGCGCTGCGTCGCGCCTCGGGCATGGGGTTCGAGGCGGGGATGGACTGGTCGGAGGAGTCGATCGGCACGAGCGCCCCCGGCACTGCGCTCGTCACGGGGGAGTCGGTCCAGATCACCGGGCCGGAGCACTTCGCGCGGTCCGTCCACCCGTGGAGCTGCACCGCGGTGCCGATCCGCGATCCGCGCACCCGCCGGCTGCTCGGCGTCGTCGACCTCACCGGTGACGAGAAGGCCGTCGCCCGCCACAGCCAGCCGCTCGTCGAGGCCGCCGTCGCCGCCGCCCAGGCGGAGATGCGGGTGCTGCTCCACGACAGCGCGCCGGCACCTGAGCCCGGATGGCCGCCGAGGTCGGTGCGGGACCCAAGCTCGGTGCCGGTCGCGAGGCCGGGGCCGGATGCGAGGCCGGTGCGGGTCGGTCCGTCCACCTCGCCGCGCCATGCAGGATCCCTGCATGCGGTCGCCCCGGAGAACTCGCCCGCCCCGGAAGCCCCGCTCGCCCCGATGCCCTCGCTCACCCCGGATCCCCTCGCCGCACCCCGTGACCAGGCCCCATCCGGCGACCCGGCCCCATCCGGCCACCAGACCGCACCCCACCGCCGAGGCGCGCAGGACTCTCCCCGGACCGTCGCGGTGCTGCGGGCGACCGGGCTGCAGGTGCCGCTCCTCGACGTCGAGGGCGGGCCGGTGCAGCTGCGCCTGCGCCATGCGGAGATCCTCTCCATCCTCGCGCTCCACCCGGGCGGGGTGTCGAGCGCCGAGCTCGCCGCGCTGCTCGCCACCGACGGGGAGCCGCTGGCGGCAGTGACCCTGCGCGCGGAGATGACGCGCCTGCGCAAGGTGCTCGAGCGCTGGTGCCCCGAGCTGCCGCTGCTGTCCCGGCCCTACCGGCTGCCGGCCGGGATGAGCGCGGACTTCCTCCGCGTCACCCGCGCGATCGCCGCAGGCGAGCTCGGCGCCGCGCTCGCCGACTACCGCGGCGAGCTGCTCCCGGGATCCGATTCCGCCGCGATCGACGCCGAGCGGCGCCGGCTCAGCACCGCGCTCCGCAGCGCCGTGCTGGAATCCGGCAGCGCCGAGGAGCTGTGGGAGTACCTCCAGCTCCCGGAGGCGGCCGCGGACGAGGAGGCCTGGCGGCTGGGCCTGCGGATCCTGCCCGCCCGCTCGCCCAAGCGCAGCCTCGTCGTGTCCCACCTCGAGGAGCTCCTCGCCGGCGCCTGACCCGGCCTGACCTCGCCGGGGCGTGACCCGGCCGGCGCGCACCTCGGCCCCGGCCCCCGCCTCGGCGCCCGTGCCCCTTCTGCGGGCGTGCGCACCGCTCCCACCTCGCCTGCAACCTTGAGGCAACCCCCGTCGCATTAGCGTGGACGCATCTCCCGGCAACGAGGCCGGACGAGTACACGATGACGACGAAGGAGTTGGCATGGTCGTATACGCACAGCCCGGCACCGAGGGTTCGAAGGTCACATTCAAGTCCCGCTACGACAACTGGATCGGCGGCGAATGGGTCGCCCCGGTCAAGGGGAACTACTTCGAGAACATCAGCCCGGTCACCGGCAAGCCGTTCTGCGAGGTCGCCCAATCCACCGCCGAGGACATCGAGGTCGCCCTCGATGCCGCGCACGGCGCCGCACCCGCCTGGGGGAGGACCTCGCCGGCGGAGCGCGCGGTGATCCTCACCCGGATCGCCGACCGCATCGAGGAGAACCTCGAGATGATCGCCGTCGCCGAGACCTGGGACAACGGCAAGGCGATCCGGGAGCCGCTCAACGCGGACCTGCCGCTCGCCGTCGACCACTTCCGGTACTTCGCCGGGGCGATCCGCGCGCAGGAGGGGACGCTGTCGCAGATCGACGAGGACACCGTCGCCTACCACTACCACGAGCCCTTGGGCGTCGTCGGCCAGATCATCCCGTGGAACTTCCCGATCCTCATGGCGGTGTGGAAGATCGCCCCCGCGCTCGCCGCCGGCAACGCGATCGTCCTCAAGCCCGCCGAGCAGACCCCGGCCTCGATCCTCGTGCTCGTCGAGCTCATCGGCGACCTGCTGCCCCCGGGCGTGCTCAACATCGTCAACGGATTCGGCGTCGAGTGCGGCAAGCCGCTCGCCTCGAACAAGCGGATCCGCAAGATCGCGTTCACCGGTGAGACGACCACCGGCCGGCTCATCATGCAGTACGCCTCGCAGAACCTCATCCCGGTCACCCTCGAGCTCGGCGGCAAGAGCCCGAACATCTTCTTCGCCGACGTCGCGCAGGAGAAGGACGCCTTCTACGACAAGGCGCTCGAGGGCTTCGCAATGTTCGGCCTCAACCAGGGCGAGGTGTGCACCTGCCCGTCCCGCGCGCTCGTCCAGAAGTCGATCTTCGACGACTTCGTCGCCGCCGGTATCGAGCGCGTCAAGTCCGTCAAACAGGGCAACCCGCTCGACACCGACACCCAGGTGGGCGCGCAGGCCTCGAACGACCAGCTCGAGAAGATCAAGTCCTACCTCGACATCGGCAAGCAGGAGGGCGCGAAGGTGCTCGTCGGCGGTGAGCAGGCGCAGCTCGACGGCGACCTCGCCGACGGCTACTACGTCGCCCCGACGGTGTTCCAGGGCGACAACTCGATGCGGATCTTCCAGGAGGAGATCTTCGGCCCGGTCCTCGCGCTCACCTCGTTCGAGGACTACGACGAGGCAATCTCCGTGGCCAACGACACCCTGTACGGCCTCGGCGCCGGCGTGTGGAGCCGCAACGGCAACATCGCCTACCGGGCCGGGCGGGCGATCCAGGCCGGGCGCGTGTGGGTGAACAACTACCACAGCTACCCGGCGCACGCGGCGTTCGGCGGGTACAAGAGCTCGGGCATCGGCCGCGAGAACCACCTGATGATGCTCGACCACTACCAGCAGACGAAGAACCTGCTGGTGAGCTACTCGGACAACGCGCTCGGCTTCTTCTGAGCCGCGTCCTCCGAGCCTCCGGCCGGGCTGCGTGACGCCTGCGCGGCGCGGCCGGAGGGCACCGGTACCACCCCTCGGTCCCGGGCGCGTCCCCGGACCGCCCCCGGACGGGGCCACCCGTCCCACCCCGATCCACCTGTCCCCGGGCGGCTCCGCCGTCCCCGACGTGACCCCTTTCCATCCCTGAAGTGAACCGCTACGAGAAGGATTCAGTGACATGTCCACCATGAGAGCAGCAGTAGTCGAGCAGTTCGGCGACTCCATCACCGTCGAAGAGAACGTCGAGACGCCCACCCCCGGGCGCGGGCAGGCACTGGTGAAGCTCATCGCCAGCGGCGTCTGCCACACCGACCTCCACGCCCTCCACGGCGACTGGCCGGTCAAGCCCGAGCCGCCCTTCATCCCCGGCCACGAGGGCGTGGGAGTCGTCGAGGCCGTCGGTGAGGGCGTGACCTCACTCGCGGTCGGCGACATGGTCGGCAACGCCTGGCTCGCCTCGGGCTGCGGGCAGTGCGAGTACTGCCGCACCGGCTGGGAGACCCTGTGCGAGCAGCAGACCAACGGCGGCTACTCCGTCGACGGCTCGTTCGGCGAGTACATGCTCGTCGAGGCGGACTACGCCGCGAAGATCCCCGAGGGCGCCGACCCCTACGAGATCGCCCCCGTGCTGTGCGCCGGCGTCACCGTGTACAAGGGCCTCAAGCGCACCGAGGTGCGGCCCGGCCAGTGGGTCGTGATCTCCGGGATCGGCGGCCTCGGGCACATCGCGGTGCAGTACGCGGTGGCGATGGGCATGCGTGTGATCGCCGTCGACGTCGCCGACGACAAGCTCGCGCTGGCGAAGAAGCACGGCGCGGAGATTACCGTCAACGCCTTCGCCGTCGACCCGGCCGAGGAGATCCAGTCGAAGACCGGGGGCGCGCACGGCGTGCTCGTCACCGCCGTCCACCCGGCGGCGTTCCGCCAGGCGATCGACATGACCCGCCGCGGCGGCACGATCGTGTTCAACGGGCTGCCCCCGGGCGAGTTCCCGGCGCCGATCTTCGACATCGTCCTCAAGGGACTGACGATCCGCGGCTCGATCGTCGGCACCCGCCAGGACATGGAGGAGGCGCTCGAGTTCTACGCTGCCGGAAAGATCAAGCCGACGTACAGCAAGCGCCCGCTCGGCGACATCAATGCGATCTTCGACGAGATGGAGCACGGCAAGATCGAGGGCCGCGTCGTCATCGAGTACTGACGCACGTCCCGGCCGAGGCGCCGGCCCGGCTCCTGCCGGCCGGCGCCTCGGCGCCGGGAGCGCTCAGGTGGTCACAGTTCCACGATTCCGAGCATGCGGATCGAGGATCTGTGACCACCTGAGTGCGTTCAGGTCCCGGCGACCGTGTCGCGCAGCCGGTTCTTCAGCAGCTTGCCCGAGGGGTTGCGGGGCAGCTCCTCGGTGACGATGACCTCGCGGGGGAGCTTGTAGCGGGCGAGCTTGTCGGACAGGTGGTCGCGCAGCGTCTCGAGGTCGACCGGGGAGCCGTCGGCGGTCGTCACCACGGCCACCACCTGCTCGCCCCAATCGGGATCGGGGCGGCCCACCACCGCGACATCGACGACGTCGGGGTGCGCGATGATCGCCTCCTCGACCTCGAGCGAGTACACGTTCTCCCCGCCGACGATGATGACGTCGTTCTTCCGGTCGACGATGTAGAGATAGCCGTCCTCGTCGAGGCGCGCGATGTCCCCGGAGCGGTACCAGTCGCCATCGAAGGCCGCCGCGGTCGCCTCGGGATTGTTGAGGTAGCCCTGCATCCGGCAGTCCCCGGAGAACCAGATCTCCCCGGTCTCGCCCGGGCCGGCATCGGTGCCGTCGGCCTTGACCACGCGCATCTCGTTTCCGAGCATCGCTGATCTGCCCACGGAGCCGGCCTTGCGGATCTGGTCCTCCGGCCACAGCAGGCAGCCGGTCGGGCCCATCTCGCTCATCCCGAACAGGTTGTAGAACTGATCCGTCCGATAGGTGTCGATGAGCATCTTCGCCGTCTCGCGGTCGATCGGCGCGCCGCCATAGGTCCAGCGCCGGATCGAGGAGAAGTCGTAGGCGGAGAAGTCGAGGCCGAGCTTCTTCGCGGTGAGGATCGGGGCGACGTAGGCGATCGTCGGCCCGAAGAACGTCGTGATCCGCTCCTCGGCGATGATCTTCATCGACTCGACCGGGTGGTACTCGCGCTGGAGCACCGCGGTGCCTCCGACGAGCATCATCGGCAGCAGGCAGATGTTCAGCGGCGCCGAATGCCAGATCGGCATGCAGATGAGGTACCGCTCGTCGGGCCGGAGCGCGAGGTTGAGCGAGATGAGCGTGGCGACCTGAGCGATGTTCCGGTGCGAGTGGACGCAGCCCTTGGGAGCGCTCGTCGTGCCCGAGGTGTAGAGCACCTGGGCTGTCGTGCTGTCGTCGAAGTCGGCCGGTTCCGCGGGTTCGGCCGCAGTGAGCAGGCTGTCGAAGGAGTCCGCTGCATCGGACTCCGTCTCGAGCCACGTGATGCCGCCGGCGCCCTTGCGCGCGATGTCGGCGAGCTCGGCGCTGACGATCCCGAGCTGCGCGCCGGAGTGCTCGATCGTGTACTTCACCTCCGGCGCCTGCATCTTGTGGTTGACCGGCACCACGGTCGCGCCGAGGTACCACGCGCCGAACGCGGCGAACACGAAGCCCGGCACGTTGAAGGTCATGATTCCCACGGTGTCGCCGGTGCCGATGCCGTGATCGGCGAGCACGCGAGCGGCGCGCAGAGCCTTCTCCCGGAGCTCGGCATAGGAATAGCGCTCTGTGCCGTAGACCAGGGCCTCTTTGCCCGGGTCGCGGCGGACGGAGGCGTCGAGCAGTGTGCTGAGCTTCATTGCTTCTCCTTGTGATCGGTGCCACACTACAAGCATTGAACCACGATTCAATTCTTAGGGGAAGCGAGGACGCGTGTATCGGGAGACAGCGCGGACGCGGGCCAACGCGGCGCAGCGCCGAACCCGGATCCAGCGTGCTGCGAGGCATCTCGTCGCCGAGGGTGGATTCGGTGCCGCGAGCGTCGCGGCCGTCGCGTGCCGCGCCGGGTGCAGCGCCGGGCTCGTCTACTCGTACTTCTCCAACCGGGATGCGCTGCTCGCTGCGGTGTTCGCCGATGCCGCCGGCTACGAGCTCGCCGCCGTCGAACGCGCCATCGCCCGGGCGACCACGCCGGAGGAGTGTGCGAGTTCGGTGACCCGGACCTTCGTCGAGCGCGCCGTCGCCGGACGTCGGCTCGCCCACGCCCTCCTCCTCGAACCCGTGCCCGAGGCGGTCCAGCGCGAGCGCTCCCGCTTGCGCCGCGGGTACGCCGTGGTGATCGCCGCCGGCCTCGAGAGGACGAGCGCCGCGGGGGCTGTGCCGATCACCGGGGACGACGCGGTCATCGCCGCCCGTGCCCTCGTCGGCACGATCTCCGAGAACCTCCTCGACATCCTCGATCACGACATGCCCGCACCGGATCCGGCGCGGATCGAGCACCTCATCGCCGCGATCACCCTCTACTCCCGACGAGCGCTAGGAGCCTCATGACCGTCACCCACACCGTCCTCAACCAGGCCGCCCCGCGCCGCGACGTCGACGAGTTCGCCCTCGACACTGCGCTCCGGGAGGCCGTGGCCCGCTACGCGCCGGACGCGGACACGGGGGAGCTCCACCGGATCGGGGAGCTCGTCGGCAGCGCCGGGTTCCAGGAGGACGCGCGGCTCGCGAACGTCCACGGCCCGCAGCTCCACACGCACGACCGCTGGGGCCACCGCGTCGACGACATCGAATTCCACCCCGCCTACCACCGGATCATCGGGGAGTCCTTGCGCGCCGGAACCCACTCGCTCGCCTGGACGCAGGACGGGCCGGGTGCCGACGCCGAGCGCGCCGCCCGGTTCATGCTGTTCTCCCAGATCGAACCGGGACACGCCTGCCCGGTGTCGATGACCCATGCGGTCGTCCCCTCGCTGCGCACCGACAGTGCGCTCGCGGACTTCTGGGTGCCCCGGGCCACCGCTGCGGACTATGACCCGCGGCTCATCGACCCGGCGGAGAAGACTGCGGTGACCTTCGGCATGGCCATGACGGAGAAGCAGGGCGGCTCAGACGTCCGCGCCAACACCACCCGGGCCGTGCCGGCCGGAGACCATCACCTCATCACCGGCCACAAGTGGTTCTGCTCCGCTCCGCAGTCCGACGCCTTCCTCGTCCTCGCCCAGCTGCCGGAGGGGCTGAGCTGCTTCGTCGTGCCGCGCGTGCTGCCCGGCGGGGAGCGCAACCCGTTCCGGATCCAGCGCCTCAAGGACAAGCTCGGTAACCGCTCCAATGCCTCATCGGAGGCCGAGTTCGACGGCACGCACGGCTGGCTGCTCGGCGATCCGGGACGCGGTGTGCGCACGATCATCGAGATGGTGTCGCGCACCCGGCTCGACTGCATCCTCGGCTCCGCGGCCGGCATGCGCCAGGGCGTGGCCGAGGCGGCCTGGCACGCCCGGCACCGGGCGGCGTTCGGTGCGACGCTCATCGATCAGCCGCTCATGCGGTCCGTGCTCGCCGACCTCCAGCTCGAGGCCGAGGCCGCGACCTGGACCGCCCTCCACATCGCCGCCGCGCACGACGACGATGCCGCGGCCGAGGGCGGCGGGGGTTCCGACCGGGCCGACTTCCGCCGGCTCGCCACCGCGGTGGCGAAGTACTGGGTGTGCAAGCGCGGGCCCGAGCACGCCTACGAGTCGCTCGAGTGCCTGGGCGGCAACGGCTACACCGAGGCGTTCCCGCTCGCCCGCCGCTACCGCGAGCAGCCGGTGATGGCGGTGTGGGAGGGATCCGGGAACGTCATCGTGCTCGACGTGCTCCGGGCGCTGGCCCGGGAGCCGCATACGGCGAAGGCATTCCTCGGGTACCTCGAGAACGGGCTGGGGCGGCACGCGGACTTCGACCGCGCCTATGAGGGTCTCGCCGCCGCGCTGCAGTCCGCGCTCACGGCGGTGTCCGGCGGCGACGCCTCGGAGCTCGCGCGGGTGCAGGGCGGCGGCCGTGTGCTCGTCGAGCAGATGGCGCTCCTCCTCCAGGCCGCGATCCTCCTCGAGTCAGCACCCACGGAGGTGGCCGAGGCGTTCGTCGCCGCGCGCCTGGGCGCGGACCGGGGACGCGAGTACGGGACACTGCCCGTCGGCACCGACATCGACGCCCTCGTCGACCGGGCATAGCGGCGACCGCGGCACTCCCGTGCCCGAGGTGCCGCGGCCAACCGGTTCAGGCGGGGGAGCCGGAGAAGGCGGGCGCCGGTGTGGGGGTCGTCGCCTCGGTGTCGCCCGAATCGGTATCGCGCGACTCGCTTCCGCCCGCCCCGGCTGCTCCTGCTGCCCGATCACCGAAGGCGCCGCGGTAGCGGGCGGCCGGGTGGCGGTCGGGGAGCCGGTCGTGACCGAAGATCCGGCCGCGCAACGTCGTCGCCTCGCCGTAGGAGGTCTTCGCCAGGCCGCGCTCCTGCAGGGTCGGCAGCAGGTGGTCGATGAAGTCGGTGTACGACTCCGGCAGGCGCCAGTTGACGACGTTGATGCCATCGACCCCCGCCCGCTGCCACTCGGCGAGCCGGTCGGCGATCTGCTCCGGGGCCCCGGCGAGCGACTGGCCGATCATCCGGTTCCGCGCGAGATCGCCGAGCACCGGCTCGCGGCCCGGGGTCGCCGCCCGCAGCCACTCGACGTGCCCGCGGCCGCCGTTGTTCGGGATGTCCTTGAGCGGGGTGTCGGCCGGCAGGCGCGTGCCGTCGGGCAGGACGCCGATCGAGGCGTGCGTCGCGTACCCGGTGTCCGAGGCGTAGTCGAGGAGGTCGCGGTTCTTCGCCTGCGCCTCGGCCTCGGTGCTGCCGATGACGAAGCTCATGCCCTGGAAGAACCGGATGTCGTCACCGTGCCGGCCGTTCGCCACCGCCTGCTCGCGCGCCCCGTCGATGTGCTGCCGGGCGACATCCGGGTTCGGGGTGGCGATGAACACCGCCTCCGCGTGTCGGGCGGCGAACGCGATGCCGCGCGGGGAGCCGCCGGCCTGGAACAGCAGCGGCGTGCGCTGCGGGCTCGGCGCGGGCAGGTGCGGGCCCTCGACCCGGTAGCGCTCGCCGACATGGTGGATCTTGTGGATCCGGGCGGGGTCGGCGAACCGGCCGCCGGCCCGATCCTTGAGCAGCGCGCCCTCGTCCCAGGACCCCTCCCACAGCTTGTACACGACGTCGACGTACTCGTCGGCCCAGTCGTAGCGGGCGTCGTGCTCGACGAGTCCGGGCAGCCCGAAGTTCCGGGCGGCGTTCTCCTGCGTCGAGGTCACGATGTTCCAGGCGATGCGGCCCTTCGACAGATGATCGAGGGTAGAGATCTGGCGGGCGAAGTTGAACGGCGGGTTCTGCATGACGTTCGAGGTCGTCGCCAGCCCGATGTGCTCCGTCACCGCCGCGAGCGCGCCGAGCAGCACGGTCGGGTCGTTGCTCGGGATCTGCAGCCCCTCGTGGACGTTGTCGACGTAGGAGCCGTCGGCTGGCCCATAGAGCCCGGACACGTCGGCGAAGAACATCGCATCGAACAGTCCGCGCTCGAGCGTGCGCGCGAGGTCGAGCCACAGGTCGAGGCCCTGGTACTCGACCTGGCCGGCGTCCGGGTGGCGCCACTGGCCGTGCTGGATGTGCGAGGGGGTGTTCATGAGGAACGCGTTGAAGAGCAGCGGGCGGGTCATGGTGGACTCCTTCGTGACTGTCGGTGGACGTCGGAAGACGGTGTCGGTGGGTGTGGGGTGGTCCGTGTGTGACGGACGATCGGTGGGGTCAGAAGGTCACAAGGTCAGGAGGTCAGTGGGGTCAGGAGGCCAGCGGGCTCAGGAGGTCAGTGGGGTCGGGCGGATGCCGGTGCCGTCGCGGCGGCGGCCGAGCGGTCGAGCGTGTGGAGGGACTCGACGAGCGTGCGGGTGTAGGGGTGCGCGGGGGCGTCGAAGATCTGCTCGGGCGTGCCGCACTCCACGACCCGGCCGTCCTTCATCACGAGCACCCGATCGCTCAGGTGGCTGATGACACCGAGGTCGTGGGAGATGAAGAGGCAGCTCGTGCCGAGGTGCCGCCGCAGGTCCGCGAGCAGGTCGAGGATCTGGGCCTGCACGGACACGTCGAGCGCGGACACCGCCTCGTCGAGCACGAGGACATCAGGCTCCGGGGCGAGCGCCCGGGCGATCGACACCCGCTGGCGCTGCCCGCCGGACAGCGTGGCAGGATTCCGCCCGGCGACCTCCGGGGCGAGCCCGACGAGGCCGAGGAGCCGGAGCACCTCGGCATGCGGCCCGGCGCCGCTGCGCCCGGCCGGATCGGCGCCGGAATCCGCAGCACCCGACCCGGCTCCGCCCGAACCTGCAGCGTTCGAACCCGCAGAGTCCGAGCCGGAGGAGCGCACGGAGAGCGCGTCGCGGAGGATCCGTTCGACGCTCCAGCGCGGGTCGAAGGAGCTCAGCGGGTCCTGCTGGACGACGGAGATCCGGGAGCGCAGGGCCCGCCGCCTCCGCTCGGGGAGGGCCGACCAGTCGTGGCCGAGGAGGGTCACGGTGCCGGAGTCCGCGGACTCGAGGCCGAGCGCGATCCGAGCCGTGGTCGACTTCCCCGACCCGGATTCACCGACGATCCCGAGGACCTCGCCCCGGTGGAGCCGGAAGGACACGCCGTCGACCGCCCGGTGCACCCTCCCGCGGCGTCCGCGGAAGGTCCGGGTCAGCTCGCGCGCCTCGAGCACGATCTCCGTCGGGGTGCCCACCGGACCCTGAGCGCCCACCGGACCCTGAGCGCCCACCGGACCCTGAGCACCCGCCGGGCCCGGGGCGCCCACCGGAGCCGAGGTGCGCTCCGGCCGGGCACCGATCGCCGCCCGGCCGGAGGCGCTCACGGAAGCGGCGTCCGCCTCGTCCGGTCCCGCGCTGAGGCGCCGGCCGCGGGTGGCCGCGCTCGGCACCGCCCGGATGAGCGCCCGGGTGTAGGGGTGCGCGGGCCGGGCGAGGACCTCAGCGGTGGGCCCCTGTTCGACGACGTGCCCGCCGCGCATGACGAACACCTCGTCGGCGAGGTGCGCCACCACGGAGAGGTCGTGGCTGATGAGGATGAGCGATTCGCCGGCCGCCTTCATCTGCTCGAACACCCCCAGCACCTGCGCCTGGACGGTGACGTCGAGCGCGGTCGTCGGCTCGTCGGCGACGAGCACCTGGGGGCCGAGCGCGATCGCCGAGGCGATGAGGGCGCGCTGCCGCAGCCCGCCGGAGAGCTCTCCGGGGCGCTGCCGGGCGCGGACCTCCGGGGTGGGGACGCCGGCGGCGGCGAGCAGCTCGACGGCGCGCCGGGCGCGGACCGCGCGCGGACCGACGCCGTGGAGGCGCAGCGCCTCGGCGATCTCCGCCCCGACCGGGCGCAGCGGGTCGAGGGAGACGAGCGCGTCCTGGAGGACGAAGCCGATCTCCGCGCCGCGGATCCGCTGCCAGGTGCGCTCGCCGGCGGTGAGCAGGTCGTGGTCGCCGAGGCGCAGGGCGTCGGCGCGGACCTCGGCGCCGTGGCCGGGGAGGCCGACGAGCGTGCGGGCGGTGACGCTCTTGCCGGAGCCGGACTCGCCGACGATCGCCACGCACCGCCCCGGGTGGAGCTCGAAGGACAGGCCGTGGACGATCTCCCGGAGCTCGCCCTCCCGGCGGAACCCGACGCGGAGGTTCTCCACCCGGAGCCGCGGCGCCCCGAGGTCCGAGGAGCCGGCGGGCGCGCCGGCGGGGGAGTGCCGGGAGCCGCCGGGCGCCTCGGCGCCGGTGCGGGCAGGGCCGGTCCCGGCGGGCCCGGTGCCCGTGGACGGCCCGGCGTGACCGCTGCCGGGCCGACCGTCGGCGGGGGTGATGGTCGTGAGGAGTTCGGAGGTCATGTCAGCGTCCTGTCTCGAGGCGGGTCTGGATGTGCTTGCCGAGCGTCGTGGTGGCGAGCGCGAGCACGGCGATGACGTGGCCGGGGATGACGACGAGCCAGCCGGCGGCGGTGAGGTAGGCGCGCCCGGCGTCGAGCAGCGCACCCCATTCCGGCGACGGGGGTGCGACCCCGAGGCCGAGGAACGCGAGGCTCGAGGCCCACACGATCGACTGGCCGATCGACATCGTGAAGATCCCGACGAGCGGGCGCAGCGCGTTCGGCAGGATGTGCGCCGCGACGATCCGCAGCCGCCCGTGGCCGAGCGCGGTGGCCGCCTCGACATAGCCGGAGGTGCGGGCCGAGAGCAGCTGCCCGCGCACGATCCGCGCGTACCCCGGCGCGGTGCCCACCCCGACGGCGAGCACAAGGCTGAGCGGCGAGGGGCCGAGCGTGGCGATGAGGAGCAGCGCGAGGAGCAGGGTGGGGAAGGCGAAGAGGATCTCGATCGTGCGGTCGGCCGCGCCGGACAGGATCCGGCCGGTGAGCGCAGAGGCCGCGGCGAGCAGCACCGCGAGCGTGAGGCTCACCGCCGCCGCCCCGAGCCCGATGAGGAGCGACAGCCCGGTGCCGTGGACCACGCGGGTGTAGAGGTCGCGGCCGAGTTCGTCGGTGCCGAACCAGTGCGCGGCCGAGGGCGCCTGCAGGGTGGCGCCGAGGTCGAGCGCCTCCGGGCTGCCCGGGGCGAGCAGGCCCGGCGCCACCGCGGCGAGCGCGAACACCGCGAGCGTCGCGGTGGCCGCGAGCGGGCCGAGGGGCGGGCGGCGGCGCGGACGCCGCGGGGCGCCGGCCTGGGGTGCGAGGGTCGCCTCGGCGCCGGGCACCGGGGTGGAGGACGGCGGGACGAGCGAACCCGGGGCGCCGGTCGGGGGTGCGGTGCGGGCGGGGATCAGCGGCGGGGTGGTCATGCTTTCAACCTCGGATCGATGAGGGCGGCGAGCGCGTCGACCGCCAGGTTGACGAGGACGTAGAGGGCGGCGATGAGGACAATGATCCCGGTGGCGACAGGCAGGTCCTGGGCCTCAATCGCGGACACGAGGACCCGGCCGATGCCGTTGCGGTTGAACACCGACTCGACGATCACCGCCCCGGACACGGTGGCGCCGAGCGCCCAGCCGGACAGGGTGAGCGGCGGGATCGCGGCATGGCGCAGCACATGCCGCAGCCGCACCCCGAGGTCGCCCATGCCGCGCACCCGGGCCGACAGCACGAACGGCCGGCTCAGCGCGAGCTCGAACTCCGCCCGCGTGGCCTGCCCGAGGAACCCGGCGAGCGGGATCGCCAGCGTGAGGGCGGGCAGGACGAGTGCCGCCGGTCCGCTGCCGCCCACCACCGGCACCCAGCCGAGCTCGAGGGCGAACACCAGGAGCAGGAGCACCCCGAGCCAGTACTGGGGCACGCTCGCGGCGAACACCTCGACCGTGGAGGCGAGACCGCGGACCCGCGGGGACCGGCCGGCGGTGAGCGCCACCCAGGCCACCATGAGGACCCAGGCGAGGGCGAGCGCGGTGAGCGAGAGCGCCACGGTCGCGCCGAGCTGTTCGGCGATCATGTCCCACACCGGCCGGTGCTGCTGGTAGGAGACGCCGAGGTCGCCGCGGAGCAGCCCGCCGAGGTAGGACAGGTACTGCTCGAACGGTGGGGCGTCGAAGCCGTACTCGGCGTTGACCGGGGCGAGCTCGGCCGGGGTGCGCTCCTGCGTCTGGCCGGTGCGGAGGTTGCGGATCACCGCCGCCCGGTCGCCGGGCTGCGCGAGCTGGGCGAGGAACGCCACGGTGACCGCGCCCCACATGACGAGGAGCGCCGCGGCGAGGCGTCCCGGCCAGCGGCCGAGGCGCCGGGTCCACGTGACGAGGCGGGCGGGCCCGGTGCGGGGCCGGGAGGGCCGGGAGCCGAGTCGGCCTGCGGCGGGGCCGGTGCCATCGGGCAGGGCGCCTCGGCGGCGGCCGGGGTCCGTGGTGCCTGCCGGGTGCGTGTCAGTCGACGAGGTGGGCGTCATGGAAGACCGGTCCTCCCTGTGAGTTCTCCTGGCGGATGCCGTCGACGTGCGGACCGACGGCGAGCGTGCTCAGCCGGTCGTACACGCCGATCGACAGCGCCCGGTCGGCGATGTACTCCTGAGCCTGCCGGTAGAGGGCGTCCTGCCCGTCGGGGTCGACGGCGGAGTTCGCCTCGCGGATCGTGGCCTCGAGCGCGGGGTCGTTGTAGAAGGCGGAGTTGGACGGGTTGGGCGAATCCGGGAGGTTCTGCCGCCAGTTGACGAGCAGGATGCCGGCGTTGACGGAGGTCCAGTAGCCGATGCTGACGTCGTAGTCCTCGGGCCCGGAGTAGGCGCCGGCGGCGGCCGCGCTCGGTGGGAAGGGGATGAGCTCGACCTCGAAGCCCACCTCTTCGGCGTACTGCTGGAGCCCCTGGATGATCGCCGCGCCGTCCTGGTTGATCGTGCGGTTGATCGCGTAGGGGAAGTCGATGTGGAGGCGCGCGCCGTCCTTGACGCGCACCCCGTCCGCGCCGACCTCCCAGCCGGCGTCGTCGAGGAGTTCCCGGGCGCGCTCGGGGTCGTAGGAGTAGCGGGCCGCGGCCTCCTCGCTGTAGGCCGGGGTGGAGCGGCTCACCGGGCCGTTGCCCTCGTAGGGGATGACCCCGCGGCCCACGGCCTCGACGACGGATTCGCGGTCGAGGCTGTAGGCGAAGGCCTGCCGGACGCGCTCGTCGGCGAACGGCCCGCGGCTGGTGTTGAAGCTCAGCTGCTGGGGGCGGCCCGGGGTGACGTAGCGGTGGAGCTCGTAGCCCTCGGATTCGAGAGCGGACCATTCGAAGGCCTGGATGTCGTAGATCGCGTCGACCTCGCCGGAGCGCAGGGCCGCGGTGCGGGCAGTGGGGTCGGTGATGAAGCGCCAGTCTACGCGCGCCACCCGGGCCGGTCCCTGGACGGCGGCGTTCGCCGGCGCCCAGTCGTAGTCGTCGCGGCGGTCGAGCACGATGTTCTGTCCGCGGTTCCATGCGGCGACGGTGAACGGGCCGGAGCCGATCGGCTGCCGGCAGTTCTCCTCCGCGGTCCGCTCCGCCAGTGCGGCCGGCGACTGGAGACCGAAGTAGGGCTGGGTGAGGTTCTCCGCGAACCGGGGGTAGGGCTGGGAGAGCGCGACCTCCACCGTGGTGGCGTCGAGAGCACGGGCGGAGTCGACGTAGGGGCCGATCCACACCTGCGCGGTGCCGTTGCCGCCGGCGAGCCAGTAGTCGATGTTGTCGACGACCGCCTGCGCGTCGACCGGTGTGCCGTCGGAGAAGGTGGGCCCCTCCTGCAGGGTGAAGGTCCAGGTCAGGTGGTCGGCGGACTCGTGCCAGTCGGTGGCGAGCCAGGGGACCACCTGCCCGTCCTCGTCGAGGGAGACGAGGGCGTCGAGCACCTGGTGGGACAGGTAGCCCTGCTCGATCCAGCCGCCGTGTACGCAGGGCGGCTCCTGCTGGTGGCCGTAGACGAGCGTGCCGCCGGCGGAGTCGGCTGAGCCGGGGCCGGTGCCGGGCCGGGAGGCGGCGGCGAGCTCGGTGCCGGGTGCAGCGCAGCCGCCGAGCAGCGCGAGCATCGCGAGGCCGGCTCCGAGGAGCGCGGACGGTCTCGGTGTGCGCATGGGCTGACCTCCTGGTCGGTGGGGGCGGTGATGTCGGGTGGCCGGTGGGGTGCTGTCGTGCGATCGGTGGGGTGCTGTGCACTCCTGTGCTCGGTGTGAGCTGTGTCGCCACCGTAGGGAGGCGGCGGGGTCCGGTGGAGCGGACCGGGACGCAGAGCGACGCGGTGCGTCACACCGGCGTCATCCCTCGTCGCACAGTGACGATGGATGACGGCATGCGTCGCCCTGACGACCGGCTGGGGGCCGGCTGTGGCACGGCAGCCGGCGGACGCCTCGGCGGCGGGGCCGGGCAGGTGCGGGGCCGGGGGAGCCGGCGGGCGCCTCGGCGGCGGGCGCCGTCGATAGACTGCCCGCATGGCTGATTTCGTCGACCGCCGCTATGCCGCCGTCCGCTCCCTCGCCGCCGAATCCCTCATCACCGCAGAGCAGCCGGTCGTCGGGATCATCGACACCGAGGCGGTCGAAACCCAGATCGAAGCGCTGAGCTGGGCATTCAGTTCGATCCCGGACACGATCCACCTCGTGGCGTGCAAGGCCGTCACCCTCGTCCCGCTGCTGCGGTTCCTCGCCGACCGCGGGATGGGCGTCGAGGTCGCGAGCCCCGGGGAGTTCGCGATGGCCGAGGCCGCCGGCTTCCCACCGGAGCGGATCGTCCTCGACTCGCCGGCGAAGACCGTGCCGGAGATCCGTCACTGCCTGACCGTGGGCGCGGCAGTGAACATCGACTCCTACCAGGAGCTCGCCCGGATCGAGGAGCTGCGGGCGGAGATCGACACGCGCTCGGTGATCGGAGTTCGGGTCAACCCGGTCGTCGGCTCCGGGTCGATCGGCGAGATGAGCACCGCGACGACCACGACGAAGTTCGGCATCCCCCTCATCGACGAGGAATCCCGGCAGGCGCTCGTCGACACGATCGTCGCCCGCCCCTGGATCACCCAGCTCCACGTCCACTCCGGGTCGCAGGGCGTCGGGCTCGACCTCGCTGCGGAAGGCATCAGCCGGATCGTGTCGCTCGCCGAATCCGTCACGGAGGGCGCCGGGTTCCAGCAGATCACCCGGATCGACATCGGCGGCGGGCTGAGCGTGAACTTCGGCTCCGACGAGATCACCCCGACGTTCCACACCTACGCCGAGGTGCTCGAGCGCGCGGTGCCGGAGCTGTTCAGCGGCAGGTACACCGTGCTCACCGAGTTCGGCCGCTCGCTGCTCGCCAAGGCCGGGTCGATCGCCACCCGCATCGAGTACACGAAGAACGTCGGGCAGCGGGCGTTCGCGATCGGTCACGCGGGTGCGCAGACCGCGACCCGCACGGTCTTCATGCCGCAGGCCTGGCCGCTGCGGGTGAGCGCCTTCCACGCCGACGGCACACCCAGCCGGAACCCGAACCGGATCCAGGACCTCGCCGGGCCGTGCTGCTTCAGCGGCGACATGATCGGCCGCGAATTCGTGATCCCCGGCCTCGACCCCGGCGACATCGCGCTCATCCACGACACCGGTGCCTACTACTTCTCCACCCCCTTCGCCTACAACGCGCTGCCGCGCATCCCGGTCTACGCCTACACCTCGGACGGGTCGACGGCGAAGTTCACCTGCATCCGCCGTCAGCAGACCGTCGCCGAGCTCCTCGCCGAGGCGGGGGAGGACGTCCGCCTGTGAGGCGCGGTCAGGCTGCTTCGAAGGGACCGCCCGAGGTGCCGCCGTGCCGGTGAGCCCGCTGCCGCCGCGTCAGGGGATCTCCGCGAACCGGCTGCGCGCCCCCGGCGGCCACCAGACCCACACGCGGTCGGGCGATCCTGTGCCGGCGACTGTCGGGGAGTGGCTGCGCGCGGAGTTCCCGGACGCCTCCGCGGCGGACATCGCCGGGCTGCTCGCCCAGGATCCGCAGACGGTCTCGGACGCCGGGTGCCTGTGCGACGGGACCGGACGCCCGATCGCGGCGACGGATCCGGTGATCCCCGGCGGGTTCTACTGGTTCCACCGCCCGGTGCCGCCGGAGGCCCGGATCCCGTTCGAGATCGGCATCGTCCACTCGGACGCCGACCTCCTCGTCGTCGACAAGCCCCACTTCCTCGCGAGCACCCCGAACGGCCGGTTCGTCCGCGAGTGCGCCGTCACCCGGCTGCGGGTCGAGCGCGAGGAGCCCGACCTCGTGGCGATCCACCGCCTCGACCGCGTGACGGCCGGGCTGCTCGTGCTGTCCCGCCGGCCGGAGACCCGCGGCGCCTACCAGCGGCTGTTCCAGGACCGGCGGGTGCACAAGACGTACCGGGCGCTCGCCGAGCTGCCCGCCGGGTTCGGTTCCGGCGGCTGGGAGGCCGCGCGGCCCGGTGAGGAGTGCGTGCGTCGGGTCGAGCGGTGGAGCCGCCTGGAGAAAGAGCCGGGGACCCGGCAGATGCTCGAGGTGCCCGGCGAGCCGAACGCACACAGCACCATCGAGTACCTGGGCGCGGCAGGTCGCCTCGGCGATTTCCGACTCACCCCGCACACCGGGAGGACGCACCAGCTGCGGGTCCACATGAATGGCCTGGGCCTGCCGATCCTCGGCGACCCCGTGTACCCGGTGGACCTCGCGCCGGACCCCTACGACTTCTTCTCGCCCCTGCAGCTGCTCGCCGAGCGGCTCGCCTTCACCGACCCGCTCACCGGCGAGCCCCGCGAGTTCACGAGCCGGCTGGGTCTGAGCGGCTGGGGCTGACCGGCTAGGACCGACCCGCGGTGCAGCCGAAAGGGCTGCTGCGGGTGTCGGTGCAGATCCGCAACACCCTCGCCACACCACAGCCGGCCCCACACGGAATACTGGACGCATGACCGATCGCCACGGACCGCCCTCGCACCCGGACCCAACCCGACGTCCGCGGCAGGGTCGACCCGGGCCCGTGCCCGGTCGCAGTCCGGGCGTTCCCGGCTCGCACCCCTCTGTGCCGTTGCCCCCGCGGCCCCCGGGACCACCCGCGATCACTCCGCCCCACGGATCTCCATCGCAGCAGCGCGGGTCGGGCCACCGCACTCCCTCGCCTCGGCGGCCTCCTGACCGGCGGGGCTCGGCGGACCGCATCCCGCTGCCCGCGCCGGCTCGCGAACCGGACGGTCACGGTGCGGGCAGAAGCGTGAAGCCCCGAGCACACGACGACACCCGGACCCCGGCCTGGGGTCACGACCTCGGCCGGAACGTCATCCTCTCCGTCATGGTGACCGCGCTCGCCGCCTTCATCGTCTTCGCCACCTCGTCGGGCCTCATGAAGGACAAGCAGTGGGAGGAGATCACCGAGGTCGGTCTGTTCGCGGCGATCATGACAGCGGTGTTCGGGTGGATGTTCCCGTTCCTCATGGCCGAGCACAAGCGCGAGGACTCCGGGTTCCGGAGCGAGGGGCTGTTCCCGCTCCTCCTCGTATCCGCTCTGCTCGGCACCGTCATCCTCACCGCCTCGAGCGTCCTGTGGCCGTGGATCGGGACCCTCCACCCGGAGACCGGGCAGCTCGCCGAGCTCGTCGGTCACCACCCGGTGGGCCTGTTCTACACCGCGGCGATGTACTTCACCGCCGCGATGATCTCCTGCGCGTTCTTCGTGCTCATGGCGACGGCGCCGTTCGCAGTCATGGTCCCCGCATCCGCACCCTGGCTCGGGATGGTCCTCACACTGCTCGGCTATTTCGGGCTCAGCGGCGGGTACATCGGCGTGGCGATCTGGCTCGGACTGCGCGAACCGAGTGCCGGGGGCCTCCTGTTCCTCGCGGTGTGCGTGCCGGTGAGCGTGCTCCTCTGCGCCGCCGGCATCGGACTCGTCCAGCGCCTGCGTCGCCGTCTCCCCGACACCGTGGTCAGATGGTGAACGGCCCGGCACCCCGACCACCCCGACCGCCGCATCCTCGCCGGCCGCTGCAGCACGGTGGTCCGCCGAGCCCTCCCCGAGTACCGGCCCACCGGCGACAGCCGGGTCCCGACCTCGGATACGGTGACCCCGCGCCGGTTCTTCGTGCTCCTCAGCGTGTTCCCGTTCCCGCACCCCGGGGCCTGGCTGGGCCTGCTCGGCTGGCTGGGTGTGAGCGGAGTGTTCGCCGTCATCGCGCCCTAGATCGGCCTGGGTCCGCCCACACACGGCCGTCTGCTCGTGCTCGCGGCGTGCGTGCCGGTGGCCGCGCTCGTCTGTGTGCTCGGCCTCGGCCTGGCCCAGGGCCTGCGGGTGCGGAGCTCTGCCGCGATGCCGTACCGGGCCTGAACCAGCCAGGAGTCAGCTCAGGCGCGCGAGCCGGTGCTCGAGCCCGAGCTTCACCGTCGGCCACTCGGCAGCGATGATCGAGTAGACCGCGGTGTCGCGCAGCACCCCGTTGAACAGCTGGTGCGAGCGCAGGACCCCGTCCTGCTTGGCACCGAGCTTGGCGATCGCCGCGCGCGACTGGAAGTTGTGGAAGTGCGTGCGGAACTCCACCGCGATGCAGTCGAGCTCCTCGAACGCACGGGAGAGCATGAGCAGCTTGGCCTCGGGATTGACCCGAGTGCCCTGCACCGCCGGCGACAGCCAGGTCGAACCGATCTCGAGGCGCCGGTTGGCCGCATCGATGTTCATGTAGGTCGACATGCCCACCGGGGTGCCGCCGTCGAGCACGGTGAACGGCGCCATCGCGCCCTGCTCCTGCAGGCCCAGGCGCCGGTCGATCTCCGCCGGCATCGCCTCGGCGGTGGGCACCGAGGTGACCCAGGTCGAGGTGAGCTCGCCGGCCGCCCGGCTCAGCGCCTCGGCGTGGGCGGGGGTGAGCTGTGTGAGGGTGACGCGCTCGCCGGTGAGATCCGGGGCGGAGGCGAAGGCGCGGGCATCGGGCGAGGTCATGCTCGCAGTGTACGCGCGGACCGCCGCCCAGGGAAGGACGCCCGACCCGGTCCCGAGGCGGCCCGCCGGGGGCGATGCCGAGGCGGGGGCGCCTCAGCCGATCATCGCACCGGCCATCCCGGTGAAGTAGGGGACGAGCCAGATCGCCCACACGATGAGCGAGAACCGGTGGAAGGTGGCGCGGGCCTGCTCGGTGCCGCGGATCATGACGACGATCGCCCAGATGAGGTGGACCGCCATAAGGACGAGCGCGAGGGCCCCGGTGATCGCCATGACCGAGGTGAGGATGCCGGCGGTCGAGCCGGAGAAGTCGGCGCCGCCGGAGGCCGCGATTCGCCGCATGAGCTCGGTACCGGTGACATCGCAGACGAGGCCGAGGGCGAACAGGACGACGTGGGACCAGCGGAGCTCCTTCTTGAGGTGCTCGGCCCAGACGCCGGCGGTGTAGAAGAGGAGGGCTGCGGTGATGAAGACGATAGCGGGTGTGAGCATGTCTCCATGCTCGTCCGCAGGCGGGGGCCGGCACATCAACCGGAAGGTTGATTCCCGGACGCTGCGACGGCGCGAAGAGGGCCGCCGCTGGGTCCCGGCGTGCGCCTCGGGAGCGGTCCGCGCGGCCGGGGCGCGTTCCCGCCGTGACGCGTGCGGGTGCCCAGCATCACAGCGGGCGGGCGCCTCGTGCTGTTCCCGGAATCGGAGGGACGGCATAGGATGGCCGATACCGAAGTCGAGCGCGTGGAAGAGGTCATTCATGGGTGATGTGGAAGAACACTTCAGGGCGGCCGGAGACCCGTTCTCCCTGACCGGACTCACATACGACGACGTGCTGCTGCTGCCCGGAGACACCGACGTCATCCCCTCCGAGGCCTCGACCCGCACCCGGCTCACCCGCGAGATCGACATCAACATCCCGCTCGTGTCCGCGGCGATGGACACCGTCACCGAATCCCGCATGGCGATCGCGATGGCGCGCATCGGCGGCATCGGCATCCTCCACCGCAACCTCAGCAAAGAGGACCAGGCCGACCAGGTCGACTACGTCAAGCGCAGCGAGTCGGGCATGATCACCGACCCGCTCACCATCACCGCCGACCGCACGCTCGCCGAGCTCGACGAGATCTGCGGCCAGTACCGGATCTCCGGGCTGCCCGTCGTCGACGAGAACGACGTGCTGCTCGGCATCGTCACCAACCGCGACCTGCGCTTCGTGCCGCGCCGCGACTACGCCACCACCACGGTCGGCGAGACGATGACGAAGATGCCGCTCATCACCGCGCCCGTGGGCGTGCAGCCCGAGCGCGCGCTCGAGATCCTCGCCGAGCACAAGGTCGAGAAGCTCCCGCTCGTCGACGAGAACAACGTCATCCGCGGCCTCATCACCGTCAAGGACTTCGTCAAGAGCGAGGAATACCCGCTCGCCACCAAGGACGACGAGGGCCGCCTGCGCGTGGGCGCGGCCGTCGGCTTCTACGGCGATGCGCTCGACCGGGCAGGCCTGCTGGCCGAGGCCGGCGTCGACGTGCTCGTCGTCGACACCGCCAACGGCCACGCGCGCGGCGTGACCGAGATGATCCGCACCCTCAAGTCCGACCCGGCGTTCTCCGCGGTCCAGGTGATCGGCGGCAACGTCGCCACCCGCGAGGGCGCCCAGGCGCTCATCGACGCCGGCGCGGACGCGATCAAGGTCGGGGTGGGCCCCGGCTCGATCTGCACCACCCGCGTGGTCGCCGGCGTCGGCGTGCCCCAGGTGACCGCGATCCACCTCGCCTACCAGGCCGCAGCCGAGGCGAACGTCCCGGTGATCGGCGACGGCGGCCTCCAGTACTCCGGCGACATCGGCAAGGCGCTCGTCGCCGGCGCCGAATCCGTCATGCTCGGCTCCCTGCTCGCCGGCTGCAACGAGAGCCCCGGCGAGCTCGTACTCGTCAACGGCAAGCAGTACAAGGCCTACCGCGGCATGGGATCGCTCGGTGCGATGGCCCCGCGCAAGGGCAAGTCGTACTCGAAGGACCGCTACTTCCAGGCCGACGTCGCCACCGACACCGACCTCATCCCCGAGGGCGTCGAGGGTCGGGTCGCCTACCGCGGCGAACTCAAGAACGTCGCCTACCAGCTCACCGGCGGCCTGCGGCAGACGATGTTCTACGTCGGCGCGCGGACCATCGACGATCTCCGCTCGAACGGCCGGTTCGTCCGCCTGACCTCCGCCGGTCTCAAGGAGAGCCACCCGCACGACATCCAGATGACGGTAGAGGCTCCGAACTACACCGTGCGCTGACGCGCGCCGTGGGCCGAGGTCCACCGGAACATGAATGGAAGCGGCCCCTGCACGCGCGTGCAGGGGCCGCTTTCGTGCGCCCAGGGGTGCGGTGGGGTCGGCCGTGCCGCAGGCAGGACGGCGCTCACCGGGCTGTGCTCATCGGAGAGTGCTCACCGGACCCTGCGGAACAGCGCCTCCTGCGCGACCGAGGCGACGAGGGTGCCGTCAGCGGTGGTCATGTCGCCGGTGTAGAGGCCGCGGCCGCGGGCGGCGGAGCGCGGCGCGAAGTCGGTGAGCACCCACTCGTTCATGTTCACCGGTCGGTGGAACCACAGGGAGTGGTCGAGGCTCGAGCCCGACTTGTACTCGTCGGTGTTGAAGGCGCCGAGCCCGCTCGAGATGTCCGACAGGTAGGCCAGAGCGCAGTAGTGCATGAGCGGGGAGTCGCCGAGGTCCTCGGTGCACCGGCCCCAGAACCGCACCGGGTAGTCGGTGACCTCGAAGGCCTGGTCGGTGCTGCGGCCCTCGAAGGAGAACATGCGGGGGATCGGAGTGGGCTCGCCCATCCGGATCTCCGTGCCCTGGGCGGCGGTCGTGCTCTGGAGGTCGGGGCTGTCGGTGCCGCTGGTGAACGAGGCCGACATGTTGAAGATGACCTTGCCGCCCTGGAGCGCGATGACGCGGCGGGCGGAGTAGGAGCGGCCGTCGCGGTCTCGGAACACTTGGAACACCGTGGGCTGGGCGGCGTTGCCGGGCCGCAGGAAGTAGCCGTGGAGGGAGTGCGGCGGGCGGCCGTCCTCGACGGTGAGTGCAGCGGCGAGCAGCGACTGCGCGGCGACCTGGCCGCCGTAGAGCGCGTAGGGCTCCTCGAAGACGTATCCGGCGCGGTAGATGTTCGTGTCGATCTCCTCGAGCTCCATCATCGCGGTGAAGGACCCCTCGAGGGGCTCGGCATTGCTGAACAGGACGTCGCTCATCGGTTCCTCTTTCTCGGTTCGGGCGGCTGGCCCGATTCTGGTTGTGCTTAACCAGTGAGACGGGTGCGCCTGGATGCGATCCTAACCGGCCCGGCCGCCCGGCCAGCGAGAGGTGCCAGAACTTGCTAGGGTGAGCGTCAGTGACATGGGGTGCTGAGCACCTGCGGACCGGCCCGAGCCGGACCGTGGGGAATCGGCTGAGATCACACCCATCGAACCTGATCTGGATAACTCTAGCGAAGGGATCGTCATGCAGACGCCTCATTCGAATGCCCTCGACATCGTCGCCGCACGGGCGCGCGTGCGCACCACCACGCCGCTCATCCAGTGCATCACCAATACCGTCGTGCAGCAGTTCACGGCGAACGTGCTGCTGGCGATCGGCGCCTCTCCGGCGATGCTCGACCACGAGGCCGACTCCGGCCAGTTCGCCTCGATCGCGTCGGGCATCAACATCAACTTCGGCACCGCCTCCTCCCACCAGTTCCTCGCCGCCGACGCCTCGATCGAGGTCGCGAACGCCGCCGGCACCCCCTGGGTCCTCGACCCGGTGAGCGTGGGCGGCGTCGAGTACCGCACGAGTCGCATCCGCGCCGCCGCCGCCCAGCACCCCACCGCCGTGCGCGGCAATGCCTCCGAGGTCGCCGCACTCGCGGGGATGGGCCTGGGTGGCCGCGGGGTCGACGCCACCGACGCCGTCGACGACGTCATCACCGCCGCCTCGGCGCTGTCGGCCACCACCGGAGGCGTCGTCGCGATCTCCGGCGAGGTCGACGCGATCGTCCTCGCCGAACCCGGCGCCGCACCGGGCGACGATGCAGGCACCGCGACAGTGGTCCGCGTCCACGGGGGGCACGGGCTCATGCCGCTCGTCATCGGCACCGGCTGCTCGATCGGCGCCGTCACCGCCGCCTACCTCGCCGCCGCGAAGGCCGCCGGCCTGCCGATCACCGGCCCCACCGGGCTCGAGGCGGTCGTCGCCGCGCACGCCCACTTCGCCGCCGCCGGGCTCAAGGCCGGGCAGGTCGCGCAGGCACCGGGCAGCTTCGCCGTCGCCTTCCTCGACGCGCTCTACTCCGTCACCGACTCCGAGCTCGCCGCCGTCGAGATCACCGCCGCCGCAGTCGAGGTCCCCGCATGAGCGCGCCGGCCCCGCACCTGCCCGTCGGCACGGACCCGTCCCTCTACCTCGTCACCGACACCCGGCAGTGCACGGACGCCGGCCGGACCGTCGCGGCGACCGTCGCCGAGGCCGTCGCCGGGGGAGCAGGCATCATCCAGATCCGCGACAAGCACGCGAGCGACGCGGAGTTCCACGAGCTCACCCTCGAGGTCCTCGCCGCGATCGCCGAGGTGCGCGAGGCCGAGTCGATCACCCGCCCGATCCCGGTGTTCGTCAACGACCGGGTCGCCGTCGCCCGCGTGCTGCGTGCCGCCGGCCACGAGGTCCACGTCCACGTCGGCCAGTCCGACGAGCCGCCCGCCGAGGTGCGCGCGGCCCTCGGGACCGATGCGCTCATCGGGCTTTCGGCCGCGACGCCCGAGCAGTTCGCCGCGGCCCGGGAATGCGGGGCCGTCGACCTCCTCGGCGTCGGCCCGGTATACGACACGAGCACGAAGGCCGACGCCCCGGCCGGGATCGGACCCGCACGCCTGCGCACTCTCGTCGCCGAGGCCGGTCTGCCCTGCGTGGCGATCGGCGGGATCACCGCCGAGCGCACCCGCGAGCTCACCGACACCGGGGTGATCGGCGTGTGCGTCGTCTCCGCGATCTGCGCCGCACCGGATCCGCGCGTTGCGGCCCAGGAGATCCGCGTCGCGTTCGCACAGGGACGGGCCGCGGGAGACCCCGGGGCGGGCACCCCCGCCCGTTCCGCCGTTCCCGGCCGGCCCGCCGATTCCGGGCAGGAGGCCTGATGCGCCCGCCCGTCGCACTCACCATCGCCGGCACGGACCCCTCCGGCGGCGCCGGCATCCAGGCCGACCTCAAGACCTTCACCGCGCGCGGCGCCTACGGCACCTCCGTCGTCACCGCGCTCGTCGCGCAGAACACCCACGGGGTGAGCCGCGTGTACGGCATCGATGAGGACTTCGTCGCCGACCAGATCGCCTCGGTGTTCGACGACATGCCCGTCGACGCCGCGAAGATCGGCATGCTCGGCACCCGCGGCCTCGTCGAACTCATCAGCGAAGAGCTCCGCACCCGCCGGCCCGGCCGCCTCGTCGTCGACCCCGTCATGGTCGCCAAGTCCGGCCACCGGCTCCTCGATGCGGACGCCGTCGACGCCGTGCGCACCCTGCTGCTGCCGCTGGCCGACCTCATCACCCCCAATCTGCCCGAGGCCGCGCTCCTGCTCGGCGACGACGTGCCCGAAGCCGGGACACCGGAGCAGATGCGCGCCCAGGCCCGCGAGCTGCTGGACCGCGGGGCCCGCGCCGTGCTCCTCAAGGGCGGGCACCTGCCATCCGGTGAGCTCGTCGACATCCTCGCAGTCGGCACGGACACGGGCCCCGAGCTCACCGAATACACCCACCCGCGGCTCGACACGCCCCACACCCACGGCACCGGCTGCACGCTGTCGGCCGCCATCGCCGCCGGCCTCGCGCACGCCCACCACGGTGACTCCGCCGCACCGGCGGCGGACCACATGGCCGACGCCGTCGGGCCGGCGCTCGACTACCTGGGCCGGGCGATCGCCTCGGGCGCGGAATGGGACCTCGCCCACGACCCGGAGGGCTCTCACGGCCCCGTCGACCACCTCGTCGACCTCCGCACCTGATCCACTCCCACCCCGACACCCCGACATCACTCGCAGCCGACGCCCGCCACCGGCACCGCCGCCGGTGATGCCGCACACCATCAGGAGACGCACCGATGACCCGCACCTACCACTCCGGCCCGCACTCGCAGGAGGTCTGGGACTCCGCAGCCGACACCCTGCGCGCGATCGAGGACCTGCCGTTCCTCGCCGAGCTCGCCGCCGGCACGCTCGACGCCCGGGTGTTCACCCACTACATCCTCCAGGACGAGATCTACCTCGCCGGCTACGCGAAGGCGATGACGATCCTCGCCTCGAGGGCCGCCACCCAGGAGCAGACCCGCTTCTGGGCCGAGGCCGCCGGACTCGCCGTCCATGAGGAGCAGCTCATGCACGCCCAGCTGCTCGGCGCAGACCGCCTGGGCCCGCACGTCACCGCGCTCACCGACGGCACCGGCGTGCCCACCGCCTCGCCGACCACCCTGGGCTACACCTCCTACCTCATCGCACAGGCCGCGACCGCGCCCTACGAGGTCGGGGTCGCGGCCGTGCTCCCGTGCTTCTGGGTCTACGCCCACATGGGCAAGGTCCTCACTGCGCGCGTCGGGGAGGGGATGGGCGAGCACCCCTACCGGGAGTGGATCGAGACCTACGACTCCCCGGAGTTCGACTCCTCCGTCGACCGGGCCGTCGCGATCTACGAAGACCTGGCCCGGTCCGCCGGTCCCGAGGTGCGCGCTGCGATGGCCGCCGCGTTCCGCCAGGCGACCGTGTACGAATGGCACTTCTGGGCCGCCGCCCACGTCCGCGAGAGCTGGGATGCGCCCCGCTGCTGAGGGGTGCAGCGATCCCGCGGTCGCCGAGGGGCCCCGTCGCCACTCGGCGGCCGCGCACGCCTCCGTGTTCCCGAACGGTGACAGCGCGGTCACGTGTGCAACCCCGGGGTGCGACAGGGTGGAACCATGATCTGGATCGCCCGCATCACCGCCACCGCCGCACTGCTCATCCAGCTCGCCGCGGTCCCGCTCCCGGCGCTCCGCTACCCGAACCGCGACTTCGCCGGCAGCGACTTCGGCCTCGCCGAGGCGGCCGTCGCCTCGTCCGGCGGCCTCCTCCTCATCCCCGGGTTCCTCCTCACCGTGGCCTGCGCCGTCCTCGCGTGGTTCGGCCTGCGCTCCCGAGCCTGGGGGTGGCTCGCGGGGACCGCGAGCCTGATGCTCATCTTCGGCGCGATCTCCACGGTGTCGGCGGCGGACCAGTTCGTCATCATGTGGGACGGATTCGACGAGGAGCACGGCCTGCCGATCGGCGGCATGGAGGTCCCCGAGCCGAGCTGGGGCCTCGCGCTCATCGGGCTCGCCGCGGTCGCGCTCGCGATCGGCGCGATCATCCGCCTGCTCGCCCACCCGGGGAAGGCCGCCGGCCGGACCCCGCGGGGCCGGTCGGCCTCGACCTGAGCAGGCGCTGGAAGCCGTGTCCGGGCCCTGGGATACCCTGGAAGGGTGAGCAACGAAATCGAGATCGGCAGAGGCAAACGGGGCCGCAGGGCCTTCTCACTCGACGACATCGCCGTCGTCCCGGCACGGCGCACGCGTGACCCCAGGGACGTCTCCCTCGAGTGGCAGATCGACGCCTACCGCTTCGACCTCCCCTTCATCAGCGCCCCCATGGACTCGGTCGCCTCGCCGGCCACCGCGATCGCCCTCGGGCGGCTCGGCGGGCTCGGCGTGCTCGACCTCGAGGGCCTGTGGACCCGCTACGAGGACCCGCAGCCCCACCTCGACGAGATCGCCGCGCTCCCGGCGGACCGCGCCACCGCGCGCATGCAGGAGATCTACTCCGCCCCGATCCGCGCGGAGCTCATCACCGCCCGCCTCGCGGAGATCCGCGAGGCCGGGGTCACCGTCGCCGGCGCCCTGACCCCGCAGCGCACGCAGGAGTTCTGGCGCACCGTCGTCGACGCCGGGGTGGACCTCTTCGTCATCCGCGGCACCACGGTGTCCGCCGAGCACGTGTCGACGAACACCGAGCCGCTCGACCTCAAGCGCTTCATCTACGAGCTCGACGTCCCCGTGATCGTCGGCGGGGCCGCGACCTACACCGCCTCCCTCCACCTCATGCGCACCGGCGCGGCCGGCGTGCTCGTCGGGTTCGGCGGGGGAGCGGCGGCCACCACGCGCCGCACGCTCGGCATCCACGCCCCCATGGCCTCGGCGATCGCGGACGTCCACGCCGCCCGCCGCGACTACATGGACGAGTCCGGCGGCCGCTACGTCCACGTCATCGCCGACGGCGGCCTGGACACCTCGGGAGACATCGTCAAGGCCTTCGCGATGGGTGCCGACGCCGTCATGCTCGGCACCGCGCTCGCCCGCGCCGCGGAGGCGCCGGGCGGCGGATTCCACTGGGGTGCGGAGGCGCACCACTCCCAGCTGCCGCGCGGCCACCGCGTCGAGGTCGGCAGCGTCGCCCCGCTCGAACAGCTCCTGTTCGGCCCCGGCACCACCGCGAACGGCGAGGTCAACCTCGCCGGCGCCCTGCGTCGGGCGATGGCGACCACCGGCTACCTCGATCTCAAGGAGTTCCAGCGGGTCGACGTCGTCGTCTCCCCGTACCAGCCGCAATCGGAGATGTGACCGGTGCTGCGTCTGGCCCTGACCCCGCGCTGGCTGGGGTTCCTCGCCCTGGTGCTCGTGCTCGTCACGGCCTTCGTCGGCCTGTCCGCCTGGCAGGTCAACCGCGCGCAGCACAAGAACGAGGTCCTCTCCGCGCAGGACGTCGACGAGGTCAAGGACTTCAACTCCGTCATGGCCGCCCAAGTGCCGCTGCCGTCCTTCCGGCTCGACCAGCGGGTGGAGCTGAGCGGGCACTATCTGCCCGAGGCCCAGGTCGTCGTCCCGGACCGGCTGCTCGACGGCGCCGACGGCTTCTGGGTCGTCACGATGTTCGTCCCCGACGGCGCCCGGCTCGGTGAGGAGGCAGTCGTCGAAGGCGAGCCGGACAAGGACATCGCCGTCCCCGTGCTCCGCGGCTGGACCGCGGACGAGCAGACCGCCATGGAGTCCCGGGCGAGCTCCGGGGAGACGACGATCGTCGGCCGGATCGGTCCCGTCGACGCCCCGCAGGACACCCGGGACCTGCCCGCCGGCCAGGTGCGCACCGTCTCCACCTCGCAGCTCGTCAACGCCTTCGATGTCTACTCCTACTCCGGCATCGTGTTCCCCGAACAGGACACCGGCCCCGGTGCCTCCGCCGCCACCGGTGGCCTCGACCTCGTGACCCTGGAGAAGCAGGAGGACGGCGGCCTCGATCTGCAGAGCGCCGCCTATGCCGTCGAATGGCTCGTGTTCGCCGCCTTCGCCCTCTACATCTGGTGGCGGCTGCTCCGCGACGCCTACGTCACCCAGCGCGCCCGCGCCGCCGAGGCCGGGCCGGTGGAGTACGTCGTCGTCAAGGCCGCGGGCGAATCCGAGCTCCGCCCCGAACGCACCGCCGCCGCTTCGGGGCCTGCCGCACCCGGCCCCACCCATTCCGGCCGCGGTACTCCCACCGCACCGCACCCGAATCCGAAGGACACGACCCGTGGTGACTGACCCGCAAGACGCCCGCCCGGACTTCGACGAGGACGCCGTCTGGACCGTCAAGCGCTTCACCTCGGCGCGCAGCGCGCTGCGGTTCTACCGCGTGATGGCATTCATCACCGGCACGCTGCTCCTCGTCCTCACCGTGGAGATGATCTACAAGTACCTCATCGCCGCGGACCCGGAGACCGCGCTGATGTTCGGCGGCTTCAACCTCGCCGCGGCGATCGCGATCAGCCACGGCTGGTGCTACGTCGTCTACCTCATCTCCTGCTTCTGGCTCAACCAGCAGATGCGCTGGACCCTCGGTCGGCTCCTCGTGCTCGCGCTCGCCGGGGTGGTGCCGGTGATGTCCTTCATCGTCGAGCGCCGGGTCCACCGGCAGGCCGAGCAGGAGCTCGACGACGCCGTCGTCGTCGCTCCCCGCGGCGAATTCTGACCTCCCTGCCCCGGATAGGATGACCCCCATGACCCCCACTCCTCAGAGCACACCTGCGCCCGCGTCGGAGACCACCTCGCCCGGTGCGGCGGGCACGCCGGCCGTCACCGCGGTGCCGCCCGTCCTCGTCGTCGACTTCGGCGCTCAGTACGCCCAGCTCATCGCCCGCCGCATCCGCGAGGCCGGCCTCTATTCCGAGGTCATCCCGCACTCGGCGAGCGCGGCGGAGTTCGCCGCGCGCAAGCCGCTGGCCATCGTGCTGTCCGGCGGGCCCTCCTCGGTCAACGAGCCGGGTGCCCCGGCGCTCGACCTCGGCGTGTTCGACCTCGGCGTGCCGATCTTCGGCATCTGCTACGGCTTCCAGATCATGGCGACCTCGCTCGGCGGTGCGGTCGCGCGCACCGACAAGCGCGAGTACGGCTCCACCCCGCTGACCGTGACCCAGCCCGGTGCGCTGCTCGCCGGGCAGCCGGGGGAGCAGACCGTGTGGATGTCCCACGGCGACTCCGTGTCCCGCGCGCCGGAGGGATTCACCGTGCTCGCCACCACGCCGGGCACCGAGATCGCGGCCTTCGAGGACCGGGCGCGCCGGTGCGCAGGCGTCCAGTGGCACCCCGAGGTGCTCCACAGCGAGCACGGTCAGCAGGTGCTCGAGACCTTCCTCCGCGACATCGCCGGGCTCAGCACCGACTGGACCTCAGAGAGCGTCATCGCCGAGCAGGTCGCCCGGATCCGGGAGCAGGTGGGCGACAAGCAGGTGATCTGCGGACTGTCCGGCGGGGTCGACTCCGCGGTCGCCGCCGCGCTCGTGCACGAGGCCGTGGGCGACCAGCTCACCTGCGTGTTCGTCGACCACGGGCTGCTGCGCCAGGACGAGCGCAAGCAGGTCGAGGAGGACTACGTGCAGTCCACCGGCGTGCGGCTCGTCACCGTCGACGCCGTCGACACCTTCCTCGGTGCGCTCGCCGGGGTGAGCGACCCGGAGGAGAAGCGCAAGATCATCGGCCGGGAGTTCATCCGTGCCTTCGAGGGCGCGGCCGCGGACCTCGTCGCCGAGGCCGCCGAGGGCGCGGGGGAGGCCATCGAGTTCCTCGTCCAGGGCACCCTGTACCCCGATGTCGTCGAATCCGGCGGGGGCTCGGGCACGGCGAACATCAAGAGCCACCACAACGTCGGCGGCCTGCCCGACGACCTCACCTTCGCTCTCGTCGAACCGCTGCGTGCGCTGTTCAAGGACGAGGTGCGCGCGATCGGCCGCGAGCTCGGCCTGCCCGAGGTCATCGTCTCGCGCCAGCCCTTCCCGGGTCCCGGCCTGGCGATCCGGATCATCGGCGAGGTCACCGAGGAGCGCCTCGACATCCTCCGCCGCGCCGACGCGATCGCCCGCGCGGAACTCACCGCCGCCGGTCTCGACGCGGAGATCTGGCAGTGCCCGGTCGTGCTCCTCGCCGACGTCCGCTCCGTGGGCGTGCAGGGCGACGGCCGCACCTACGGCCATCCCGTGGTGCTGCGCCCGGTGTCGAGCGAGGACGCGATGACCGCGGACTGGACACGCGTGCCCTACGACACGCTCGCCCGGATCTCGAACCGGATCACCAACGAGGTCGACGAGATCAACCGCGTCGTCCTCGACGTCACCTCGAAGCCCCCGGGCACCATCGAGTGGGAGTGAGCGGACTCCGCTGAGCTGCGACCGGCGGCCGAGGCTCAGAACCTCCGGGGCCGAGCGGGAGCCCCGGGCGGCCGGTGGAAGGGCCGGGAGTGGCCGGAATACTCTCCTGAACACTGTTCAGGTACGCTGTTCCGAGACCAGCGTCCGAACAGGAGAACCTTCATGCCCGACACCACCACCGCACCCGCCCCGAGCTCCGGCACCGCCCAGCGCGGCTGGCGCGCCGCCGACCTCGCCCTCGTCGCGGTGTTCGCCGCGCTCGTCGCCGTGTTCGCCGCCCTGCCCCCGATCCCGGTCGGCGGCGCGGGCGTGCCGATCACCCTGCAGACCCTCGCGCTCGCCCTGTGCGGCCTGTGCCTGGGCCCGCTGCGCGGGTTCGCGGCGGCCTCGCTCTACGTCGTGCTCGGCCTCGTCGGACTGCCGATCTTCTCCGGGTTCTCCGGCGGCCTCGGCGTGCTCGCCGGACCGTCGGCCGGCTACATCGTCGCCTTCCCGTTCTTCGCCCTCGGCTGCGGGCTCGTCGCGAAGTTCGCGCTCGCCCGGCTGCGCGGCCCGAAGCTGTGGCTCGTCCTCAGCCTCGGCGCACTCCTCGTGAGCTTCCTCGTCGTCCACCCGCTCGGAATCCTCGGGATGTCGCTCAACCTCGGCGTCGGACTGCCGGAGGCGCTCGTCTTCGACATGCCGTTCTGGCCCGGGGACGTCGTGAAGAACCTCGTCGCCGGAGGGCTCGCCGCCACCGTGCACCGGGCCTTCCCGCAGCTCCTCGGACGCCGGTGATCGCACTCGACGCGGTGGGTGTCGGCGTCCGGGACACGGGCGCCGACTCCCGCACGCCGGTCCACCGGCAGATCCTCCACGACATCACCCTGCGCCTCGACGCGCCGGTGGTGAGCATCATCGGGGCGAACGGCTCCGGCAAGTCGACGCTGCTCCAGCTCCTCAACGGCCTCGTCCTGCCGGACACCGGCCGGGTGCGCGTCGACGGCCTCGACCCGGTGACCCACGGGCCCGAGGTGCGCCGCCGCGTGGGCTTCGTGTTCACCGACCCCGCCGCCCAGCTCGTCATGCCCACCGTCATCGAGGACGTCGAGCTCTCCCTGCGCCGCAGCGTCCGCCGGCCGGGCCCGCGACGGGAGCGGGCGCTGGCCGTGCTCGCCGAGCTCGGCGTCGCCGACCTCGCCGAGCGCAGCGTCTACGAGCTCTCCGGCGGGCAGCGCCAGCTCGTCGCACTCGCCTCCGTGCTCGCCGTCGACCCGCGGATCCTCGTGCTCGACGAACCGACCACCCTCCTCGACCTCCGCAACCGCGAACTCCTCCGCGACACCTTGGACGGGCTCGTCGCCCGGCGCGGGATGCGGCTCGTCGTCTCCACCCACGACCTCGAGGTCGCCGCCGACGCCGCGCACACCGTGCTCATCGCCGACGGCCGGGTCTCCGCCGAGGGGCCGCCCGCCGAGGTCATCGCCGAGTACCGCCGGCAGGCCGCGGGAGACCGCGAGGTCAGGCCGTGAAGCGCCGGCAGCAGTTCCTCGGCCGGTACCAGCCCGGCGACGGGTGGCTGCACCGGACCCCGGCCGGGGCGAAGTTCGCCGGCCTCGCCGCGCTCAGCCTCGTCGTGCTGCTCGCACGCAGCCCGTGGGCGAGCCTCGCCGCGCTCGGCCTCGTGCTGCTGCTCGGGGCGAGCGCGCGGATCCCGCTGCGCGCACTCGTGTCGCCGGTGCGGCGGGTGTGGCTCATCATCGCGTTCATCGTCGTGTTCCACCTCGTGTTCTCCGACCCCGTCACGGCGCTGCGGGTGGTGTCGACGATCCTCGCCTGCGTCCTCGCCGCGGGCCTCCTCATGCTCACCACCCCGGTGACCGGGCTGCTCGCGGTGTTCGCCGCGCTCGCCCGGCCGCTCCGGGCGTTCGGCGTCGACCCCGACCGGGTGGCGCTCACCGCCGCGCTCATGGTCCGCAGCCTGGCCTACCTCGCCGACCTCACCGCGGTGACCGGGGACTCCGCGCGCGCCCGCGGGCTCGAGCGCAGCCTCCGCGCCCGGACGGTGCCGGTGCTGCTCGGCGCGGTGAAGTACGCCACCGACACCGGCCGTGCGCTCGACGCCCGCGGCCTCGGCGACCCCGACCCCGAACGCCCCTGACGCACCAGACGCACCTGACGCAGCCGTAGCCCATTCATCCGCAGCAGCCTCGTCCGCAGCAGGCTCATCGACCTGCCGTTTCTGCTCGATCGCCACGTCGACCTGCCGTTTCTGCTCGAGATCCGGGCCGCAGATCGAGCACGAGTGACAGCTCGATGGATGGGCCGAGCACACGTGACAGCTCGATGGGTTCGGTCGATGCGACGCTCAGCCGATGTGGCGGAGGAAGCGCTCGGGGCTGTCGAGGAACAGCCGCCAGTCCTGCACGAGCCGCAGGTCGTCGTAGCTGCTCGCGCGCAGCCCCCACTCGCCGACCTCGTAGAGCCGTGCCCCGGGGAGCGCAGCGAGGATCGGCGAGTGCGTCGACAGGATCACCTGGGAGCCCGCCGCGACCGCCTCGCGCAGCACGCCGATGAGGGCGAGGCAGCCGGGCAGCGACAGCGCCGACTCCGGCTCGTCGAGGAGCCACAGCCCGGTGACCGACGCACGGCTGGTGATGTAGTCGAGGAACGACTCGCCGTGGCTCTGTTCGTGGAGGCCCGCGTCCCCGCCGCCGAGCGACTCGAGGTACGTGAAGTGGCTGTGCATGGTCTCCGCGCGGAGGAACACCCCGCGCTTCGAGGCACCGGCGCCGCGCACGAGCTGGAGGTGCTCGGCCAGGGGCGACTCCGTGGGGCGGCTGGCGTGGCGGGCGGTATGCGTGCCGCCCTCGGGGTTGAGCCCGAAGGCGCCGGCGATCGCCTCGACGAGCGTCGACTTGCCGGCCCCGTTGTCGCCGACGAGCACGGTCACGGGCCCGAGGTCGAGGCCCTCGTCGAGGAGCTGCCGCACCGGGGCGAGGGTCGCCGGCCACACCGTGCGCGCGAGCGGAGCGCGGCGGTGCTCCTCGATGCGGCGGACCGGCAGCCGGCTGAACTCCTCCATGCCCCCACTGTCGCACGCCGCACGGACGCACGCTGCACGAACGTGCACCGGAGGCGCCGGCCGCCGTGCAGACCCTGCGTACGGCCGTCGACCTGTCACTGCTGCTCGAGAACACCTCGAGGAATCGAGCGTGCGTGACAGTTCGACGGGGAGATCGAGCAGAGGCGACAGCTCGGCGCGGCTCCGACTCGACGGCCCGCGGCGGCTCGAGCTCAACCCACGCGCCTACTTAACCCACGCGCCTGCTCAGTCCATGCTCCGGCTCAGCCCATGCTCCGGCTCAGCCCACGCGCTCCTGGGCCCAGCGGGGCGCACCGGAGTACGAGCGGCCGATGACCTGCGGGGCCGGGTTCTCGATCGCATGTGCGTAGTGGCCCACGAGCTGGGAGCACACGCTCTTCCACGTCCGGCCGAGCACCGTCGCCCGCGCGGTCGCCCCGAACGCCAACCGCTTCGACTCGTCGCCGGTGAGGTCGCGCACGTGGTCGCGCATCGCGGCGAGGTCGCCGGGCTCGTACAGCCAGCCGGTGCGCGAGAAGTCGACGAGGTCGAGCGGGCCGCCGCGGGCCGGCGCGACGACCGGCACGGCCGAGGCCATCGCCTCCTGGATCGTCTGGCAGAAGGTCTCGAGCTCGCCGGGGGACACCATGACGTCGAAGCCGGCGACGGCCTGGGCGAGTGCGTCCCCGCCGAGGAACCCGGTGAAGTGCGCCGCGGGCAGGAGCTGTTCGAGGCGGCGGCGCTGCGGTCCCTCGCCGACGACGACGAGCCGGATGCCGGGCAGGTCGGCGAGCGCGCGGAGGTCCTCGACCTGCTTCTCCGCGGCGAGCCGGCCGACGAACCCGACGATCTTCTCCCCGCCCGGCGCCATGCGGGCGCGCCACTGCGCGCACCGGTGCGTGGGGTCGAACCGGGTGGAGTCCACCCCGCGCGCCCACAGGCGGATGTTGTCGACGCCGTGGTCCTCGAGCTGGGCGACGGTGTAGGTCGACGGGGCGAGGGTGAGCGAGGAGTGCTGATGGATGTTGCGGACGTGGTTCCACAGCATCGCCTCGATCCCGCGCATGCCGTAGCGCGCGGCGTAGGCGGGCACCTCGGTCTGGTAGACCGCGACGGAAGGCAGCCCGAGGTCCTGGCAGGCGAGCGCGGCCCGCCAGCCGAGGACGAACGGCGAGGCGAGGTGCACGACATCGGGTTCGAAGTCCTCGAGCAGGCGGCGGATCCGGGGCACTCCGCCCGGCGCCACCCGGACCTTGCGGTACTTCGGCATCGCGAAGGACGGCACCCGCACCACACGGGCCCCGGCGACGGAGCGGGGGCGGTCATGGCGGGACCCGGGGGAGATGACGAGCACCTCGTCCCCGCGCTCGGCGAGGTGGTCGAGGACGCGCAGCAGACTGTGCGTGACCCCGTTCATCTGGGGCAGGAACGATTCAGCGGCGATAGCGACTCTCACGCTCCCCGACTCTCGCAGGCGTCGGTGACCGGCAGCGCCCCCGCGGGTGACGCGTCGACCAATCCGAGACGACATCCTGGGGCCGAACCGACCTCCAGGTGGCCGGCGCATGCTGCGCAGATGGCCGAATGTCCTCCCCGTGCTGCCCGAACGACGTCCGGGAGGACAGGGAGTGAACCGGGGGTAAACTGGCGCTCGGCGGAGCAGAACGACCGGTCCGCCCGGGTCCGCAGGGTGACGACCGTGCGGCACCCGTCGAGCACGACCATGAGGAAGCACTGCAGTGGATTGGGTGATGATCACGGTCGCCGTCGCGGGTCTCGCGGCGGCGGGCTCGGTGCTGGTGCGGCTGCTGCTGCGGTACAACCAGCTCAGCCTCGCGGCCGACCTGTGCGCCGAGGGGCGCCGTCAGCTCACCGCCGACATCGCCGACCGGCACATCCTCATCCCGCCCTTCGTCGAGGCGACCCGCTCGCGCCTCGGGGACGTTCCCGCACTCGACGAGCTCACCACCGCGTTCGCGACCGCCCGCCGCAGCCTCGACGCCGGCGAGTGCGACCGGATCGGTGCCGCCGAGGAGGCCCTCACCGAGGCCACCGCCGGGCTGGCCGCAGCCGTGCACGGCGAGCTCCGCGGCGCCGCGGTCCCGCCCCCGGGTTCGCAGGAGGAGTCCGTGACGGAGACCCTGCGCTACCTCTACAGCCAGATCATCGCGATCGAGGGCAGGATCGCCGCCGCCGCCCGCTACTACAATCGCAACGTGGACCGCTTTCACGAACGCCGCGCCCTCCCGCTGTCCGCCCCGCTCCGCGGCTTCTTCCGCCCCTGCGAGCCCATCCGCTACTCCGACCTCACCCTCGACCCGCTCGACTCCTCCGAGGACGCGCTGCGGGTGATCGACGAGGACTACCGGCCCGGTCGGCTCAGCGAGGAGCTGTGACCCGGTTCCGGGTCGAGCTCGGGTACCGCGGCACCGGATTCCACGGCTGGGCGACCCAGCCGGGCCTGCGCACGGTGCAGGGCAGCCTCGAGGCTGCGCTCGCCACCGTCTGCGGGGAGCCCGTCCGCACCGTCGTCGCCGGGCGCACCGATGCCGGGGTCCACGCCCGCCGCCAGACCGTCCACCTCGACCTCACGGACCCCGCGCTCGTGCGCCTCCGGGGCCGCTCCGACCGGCCCACCGGGGTCGCGCTCGCCAGCCGGCTGCGCGGCGCGCTGCGACACCTCGCCTGCCCCGACGTCGTCGTCCACACCGCGGCCGAGGTGCCCGCCGACTTCGATGCCCGGTTCGCCGCGACCTGGCGCGCCTACACCTACCGTCTGGCCGACGACCGCTCCTTCCACGACCCGCTCGCGCTCGACACCACCGTCGCCCACCGCGGCACCCTCGACGAGGCGGCGATGGCCCGGGCGGCCGCGGAGCTGCTCGGCCTCCACGACTTCCTCCCGTTCTGCCGGCCGCGCCCGGACGCGACGACGGTGCGCACGCTCCTCGCCCTCGACCTGACGCGCGACCCGGACGGGGTGATCGTCATCGGCCTGCGCGCCGACGCGTTCTGCCACCACATGGTGCGCGCGCTCGTCGGCGGACTCGTCAAGGTCGGCTCCGGGTCCTGGCCGGAGACCCGGCCGGCGGAGCTCCTCGCGCGAGCCGATGCCGGGCAGACCGACCTCGGCCCGATGTTCGTCATGCCCCCGCACGGCCTCGTCCTCGAGGAGGTCGGCTACCCGCCGGCCGGGGAATGGGCCGCCCGGGCCGAGCGCACCCGCGCGCGCCGCACCTGACCGCCGGTTCTGCCCGGCCCACGTCTGCCGGTCCAGCGCTATGCGTGCCGACATCCGATCCTCCGTGTTTCATGTGCAATTCATACAGTTTTTCCGATCGCCCGGCCGGATGTGGGGCAGAGTGGATGCAGACCTGACGTTCGTTCGCCCGTGTGCCACCGCGCGGGCCGGATACCGGAAGCAGACACCACATGACCAGACGCATCACCGCTCGGCTCGCGGTCGGCACCGCCGCGGCCGCCGGCCTCGTCCTGCCGCTCGGAGCAGTCCCCGTGCTCGCAGAGGCACCCGCCGGCACGCAGATCCAGCTCCTCGGCATCACCGATTTCCACGGCCGCCTCGACAGCACCGGCGCGAACGTCGCCTCGGTCGTCGAGCGCGAGCGGGCCGCCCACGCGGACATCGGGACCGCGCTGCTGTCGACCGGCGACAACATCGGCGCCTCGACCTACGAGTCGTCCTCCCAGCAGGACACCCCGACGCTCGAGTTCCTCAACGCGATCGGCCTCGACGCGACCGCGACCGGCAACCACGAGTACGACCGCGGGATCGACGACCTCACCGGCCGCGTGAGCGACACCGCGGACTTCCCGCACCTCGCTGCGAACGTCTACACCGAGGGCACGCAGGACGTGGCCCCGGGCCTCGAGTCCCACACGATGCTCGACGTCGAGGGCGTGCGCGTGGCGGTCATCGGCGTCGTCACCGAGGACACCGAGTCCCTCGTCAGCCCCGACGGGATCGCCGGACTCGACTTCGGCGACCCCACCGCCGCCGTCGACCGCGTGGCCGGCGAGCTCGAGGAGCTGCCGGAGGCCGAGCGCCCCGACCTCACCGTCGTGCAGGCGCACCTCGGCCCGAGCGACACCTCGTCCCTCGATGCGGCCGTCGCCTCGAACTCCGAGTTCGGCACGCTCGCCACCGAGGGCCACGAGTCGGTCGACGCGATGTTCTTCGGCCACTCCCACACCGATTTCGCGTTCGAGGCGCCCGTGCCCGGCACCGAGCGCACCCGCCCGCTGCTCCAGTCCGGCTACTACGGCGAGGCGGTCGGACAGCTCGTCCTCACCTCGACCGGGGACGGCACCTGGACCGTCGACACGCAGGAGATCCTGCCCACCGAGGACGTCACCCACGACTCCCCGGTCGTCGATGAGGCCCAGCGGATCATCGACGAGGCCGTCGCGAAGTCGAAGGAGATCGGCTCCGAAGTCGCCGGCTCCATCACCGAGGACATCACCCGCGCCTTCACCGAGGAGGGCCGTGAGGACCGCGGTGCGGAGTCGACGCTCGGCAACCTCGTCGCCGACGCACTCGCCCAGGGCACCGGGTACTCGCAGCTCGCCCCGGCCGACTTCGGCATCACCAACCCCGGCGGCCTGCGGACCGACCTCAAATGCGACGACCAGTTCGGCAGCGAGGAGCGCTGCGAGGTCACCGTCGGCGAGCTCAACCAAGTGCTGCCCTTCGCCAACGACCACGGCGTCGTGACGCTCGCGGGCTCGGACGTCATCGGCCTGTTCGAGGAGCAGTGGCAGCCCGAGGGCGCCTCGCGTCCGTTCCTCCACCTCGGCATCTCCGATGAGCTCGACGTGGTCTACGACTCCGAGGCGCCCCGCGGCGAGCGGGTGCTCTCGGTGCTGGTCGACGGCGAGGAGATCGATCCGAACGCGGAGTACCGTGTCGCGACGCTGAGCTTCCTCGCCGCCGGCGGCGACAACTTCACCTCGTTCACTGGCGGCACCTTCGAGCAGTCGGGACTCACCGACTTCGAGCTGTGGGAGCGCTACTTCAACGAGAACTCACCGATCGGCCCGGACACCGACGAGCGTCAGGCCGACGCCGCGCTCGACATCGTGCACAACGGCACCGCGGAGGTCGGCATCAGCTACTCCGATGACGACTCCGGTGAGTACGTCATCGAGTCGACGAACACCGAGGCTGTCGAAGGGCCGTTCCTCATCACCCTGTCCCTGCCCGAGGGCGTGACCGCCGACTTCGGCGAGCGCGCCGGCGAGCAGCCGAACACCGCGCTCGTCACCGAGCTCCCGGCGGGCGCGGAGATCCCGTTCTCGCTGAGCGGGGGAGAGCCGGGCGAGCACACCTTCACCGCACGGATCACCGCCGACCCGGCGTCGGAGTGGTGGGACGACAACCCGATGCCGCTCGTCCACTCGGCCGAGGCCGCCTACCGGGTGACCGAGGACGACGCCCCCGGTGACGACGACAACGGCAGCGACGACGGGAACGAGGACGACGGGAACGACGACGGGAGCGAGAGCCCGCGGCCGAGCGACCCGGCTCCCGGCCCCGGCGGCGACGACGGCCGCGGTGACGGCGGCAACGGCGGTGACGACGGGCGCGGCGGTCAGGACGACGGTCGCGACGACCGCGCCGACGGATCGCTGCCCCGCACCGGATCCGAGATCGCCGGCGCGCTCGCCGCAGCGCTCGTGCTCCTCATCGCAGGATCGGCAGCCGTCGTGGCAGTGCGGAGGAAGACCGCACAGTGATCCGCACCGGCTGATCCGGCTCGGTTGATCCGGTCCGGCTGAACGGCACAGGCTGATCCAGCTGAACGGCCCGGCTGCACAGCGCAGGCCGACGGCCGCATGCGTCAGCTGTACGCCGGCCACCGAACCGGGCACTGCAGTTCCGGCCCCCTCCCGACCCACACGGTCGGGAGGGGGCCGGAGTCGTTCGGCGATGGAGCTCGCCCGGACCGCCCGCGCGATCCGGCCCGGCCCCCGAGCCTCGGCGCTGCTCACCTGGCGATGCAGCCGTTCCTGCTCGGGGCGCTCACCCGCCGATGCGGGTGTTTCTGCTCCGGGCGGCTGAATTCAGTCGCATCGGGGCCGACCGACCGGAGAGACAGGTGCAGTTTGCAGAAAGAGTTGCATCGGCGGGGGAAAGGCCGAGGTCAGTGCTCCTCGCGCCCGCCGGATCGTTCGGTGCGGATCGCTTCCGCCTCGGCCTGGCCGACGAGGTGGGCGAACGCGGGGATGATGAAGAGGATGCCGACGGCCGGCACGACGATGCCGGAGTCGTTGATCACCGTACCCACCGCCAGGAGCACCGCGAGCGAGGCCATCGCGGCGCGCATCATCGGATACCGCCGGTACAGCTCGGGCAGATGCGGGACGGAGACGCGGCGCGGGCTGAGGATCACCCAGAACACCCCGGCGATGATCACCGGCAGCAGCAGCGTCATCCAGCTCTGCGTGAGGATGTCGATGTTCATCCCGATCTTGCGCATGAGCACCGCGCCGGCCTCCCCGCTGAGGATCGAGTCGAAGAACCGGCCGAAGTGTGTGCGCTGCTCGGCCGGCCGCAGCCAGTCGAGCACGAGCACGAGCAGCATGGCGAGCCCGGCCGCCCCGGTGATGAGGAGCAGCCGCTTGATCGACAGGCGGACCCCGGCGGCGGCGAGGGCGAGCACCGCGAGGCCGATGATGAGCGTGGGCACGGAGCCGAACTTCGTCCCCAGACCGGGGGTGGCGAGCAGGATGCAGGCGGCGAGCGTCGTGACGAGCACCGTCGTCAGCCGCACCCAGCGATTGCCGATCGCCTGGCACACGACGCCGAGGAGGAACACGAGCGCGGTGCAGAACAGCGCGAGCGCGGAGTTGCCGATGCCGTAGAAGCGCGAGGCGATGAGCAGCGGCTCCCCGAGCAGCGTCGACATCTGCAGGGGCGATCCGGCGATGACGTCGGCGGCGAGGACGAGCACGGTGGCGGCGGCGATGACGGTGATCGGACCGAGCACCCGGTGCCGCCACGGCCCCAGCAGCCCGAGGAGCGTGAGCGCGAGCGCCCAGCCGGCGAGCGCGGCGAGCATCGCGACGTCCGGGCTCGTCGAGCGCTCCCAGGGGACGAGGTTGACGAGGTAGGTCGACACCGGCAGCGCCGCGAAGAACAGGCCCAGGCCGCGCAGCGGGCCCCGCACCCGATCCATGTCGCGCCGGCCCACGAGCACCGCGATGACGAGGAGCACAGCGAGGATCGACGCCATGACCGGGAAGAACCACACCGACAGTGCGGCCTGCGTGGCCACTGCGACCTGCCGGTCGAGCATCTGCTGGTACCGGGCGGGCGCCTCGGCGTCGGATCCGGTCTCCTCGAGCGGGGCACCGGCGAAGTTGCGCTCCGGCACGGCCGGGGCGTGGCGGACCAGGGTGGGGAGGATGTCGGTGGTCTGCACGAGGCCGGGCTGCTGGGTCGAGGTCGAGGTGAGCACACCGGAGTCGTGGAAGGGGCCGACGACGGCGGAGAACTGCATCGCGCTCGACTCGGACCAGCCGTCGGAGATCGAGGCGACGATGAGCGTGGGGGCGCCGTCGGCGGGGCGGGCACCGGGCTCGGGGGTGTGGGCGAGCGCCTCGCGCACCTCGCCGATCTGCGCATCGAGCGCGATGAGCGAGTACCCGGGCTCCTGGGTGTTGCCGAGGTCGAGTACGGTGAGCGGGTGCTCCGCGGCGGATTCCCCGACCTGTGCGGCGAGGTCCTCGGATACCGGGGCGTAGGAATCGACCCGGCCGTCGGCGCCGGCGGCGGCGATCGCCGCGCCCGGGCCGATCGCGTGGACGTCCGCGATCGCCTCGTGCAGGGTGCCGAGCGGGGCGTCGTAGTTGTCCTGCTCGGCCTGGAGGCGGTAGACGGCCCAGTCGGGCACCCACGACTCGACGGGCTCGCCGGGGTCGCGGCAGATGCGGTGGGCCTCGTCGGCTGCGCGCCGCCCCGAGCCGATCGCCAGCCAACCGTCGACCGGGCAGCTCGTCGAGCGGACGCTGCGCGGCGTCATCGTGCCGATCGCGCCGTCCTCGACGAGCGACCACAGGTGCGGGGTGTGGTACGGGTCGATCTGTTCGAAGGTCAGGCCGCTCACCCCGACGAACACCGTCGGTCCGGCGACGACCGGGGGGATCGCGTGCGCGGGCGTCCCACCGAGCGCGGACCCGGCCGATGCCGACCCCGGGACTCCGGCTGTCGAGGCAGCGGATCCCTGGGCCCCGGCTGCTGAGGCAGCGGCACCGATGGGCACCGAGGGCCCGGGAGACGCGGGCGCCGCGGCCCACGGCATCCCGGTGACGAGCGCGCAGGTGGCGAGGAGGACGAGGAGCAGGCGACGGATCATGCGCGTCCCCCCGAGGCACCCTGCGAGCCGGAGCCCGAGGTGCCCCGCAGGCCGGCAGTGCCGGCGGCACCCGCCGGCCCGCCGCCCGCATCTTCGGCACCCGCGGGCCCGGCACCCGCAGGCCCGGCGCCCGCCGCGCGACGGGCCTCACCGGCCTGACCGTCCTCCCGGCCCCGGCCCCGGCCCCGGCCCCGGCCCCGGCCCCGGCCCCGGCCCGGCACGGTGTCGGCGCACAGCGCGAGGAGCAGCGGGAGGAACATCATCGCGCCGGTGGCCGGGACCGCGATGCCCGAATCGGTGATCGCCCCGCCCACCGCGAGTCCGACGGCGACGGCCAGGAAGCCGGCGTGCAGCGTGGGGTCCGCGAGCACCTCGGGAAGCCGCCCCGCCCAGGGCCGGGTGAGGCGGCGGGTGGGGGCGAACCGGGCGAGGTAGGCGAGGAAGAACAGGATCGCGACGACCGCGAGCGGCACGATGACCGCCAGCGCGGGGTTGATGACCATGATGTTGAGGTTCGCCGCGAGCTTCCGGCCGATCACCGTGAACAGCTGGCCGTCGAGAATCTGACCGAAGAAGGCGCCGAAGTGGGAGCGCGCCGCTGGGGGCCGCAGGTAGTCGAGGCCGGCGATGCCGAGGATCGCGGCGAGCGACACCGCGCCGATGAGGGCGAGGCGCCACAGGTTGAGGCGGATCCCGAGGAGCAGCGCGAGGAGGACGAGGAAGCCGGCGAGCGTGGCGATCGTCCCGCCGAACTTCGCCCCCCACGCCGGATTGCCGAGCGTGGCGACCGAGGCGAGTCCGACGAGCGCGACGAGCGCGATCGCCCAGCCGCGCCGGCCGCGCGCGAGCAGCCGGCGGGAGACGATCGCCAGGCCGAGGAACACCGCGACGATGAAGAGCGCCGCGCCCTGGTTGCCGAGCCCGTAGAAGCGCCCGGCGACGATCGGGTTGTAGCCCATGAGCGCGTTGAACTGGAGCGTGGAGCCGAGCGCGATGTCGACGGCGAGCACGACCGCGGTGGTGACGGACACCGCGGCGACCCGCCCGGCGAAGGTGCGCCGCCACGGGCCGGCGACGGCGATCGCGAGGAGCGCGGCGGACCCGGCGAGCACCGCCAGGCCGAGCCCGGCGGCCGGTGATCCGAAGCGCGCCCAGGGGAGCAGCCCGGCGAGGAACGAGCCCATGGGGATCACCGCGAGGCCGAGTCCCACCCAGCCGAGGATCCGGTGCACGCGCGCGCTGCCCGCTCGGCCCAGGCGTTCGTGGAGGGTGACGAGGAGCAGCCCTCCGAGAGCGAAGAACAGGAGGTAGTGGAGGACGTCGAGGAGCACGGAGAAGGTCTGCGCGTGCTCGTGGACCGTGGCCGCCTCCGCCGCCGAGGCGCGCAGGGTGTCGAGGCGCTCGGCCGCTGATCCCTCGCCGGGTGCGACGCTCCAGGCGGCGTCGGCGGCCTCCGGCGGGGCCTCCTGGCCGGCCACCCGGGTGAGGGCGGCCGAGGCGACGTCGCTGAGCTGGGCGGTGCCGGACTGGCGGGTCGAGGAGCTCGTGAGGATGCCGGCCTCGTAGCTCGGGCCGGCGGCGAGCAGCGCGCGCAGCCGGGAGGGGCTCGAGGTGTCGCCCACCCCGGCGATGACGACGTCGGTGGTCTCGAGGTCGATGTCCTCGAGGTACATGCCGATCCGCTGGTCGATGCGCGCGAGCTGGCTCGCCCCGTCGAGCGCGGTCTCCTGCGGGATCCAGCCGGGGTCGCCGACCGCGCCGACGTCGATGAGCGTGAGCACGCAGCCCTCGAGCGGGGTGCCGCCGGGCCCCCAGCGCTCGACCGTGCCCTCCGGCCCGGCGACGGCGTACCCGGCGCCGCGGCCGATCGCCTGCGTGCACCCGCCGGAGTCGCGCACCTGGGCCGCGAGCGCGCCGAGGTCGGCGGTGTAGCCGGAGGCGGCGTTGACGGTGGCGATGCGGTCGAACTCCGGGATCACCGCGTCCTCGACGGGCGCCTCGGGCTCGGTGAGGGCGAGCGGGTCCGGGGAGCTGGAGTCCTCCGCCGCGGCGAGGGCGTCGGCGGCCACCGGGGTGCGGATCTCCGGGCAGGCGGCCGCCGGCCGGGGCGGGACCCGGACGTAGTTCGTCGGCTGGGCCTTCGCCTCGGGCGCCAGCGTGGGCTCGGGCTCATCGGGCTCGACGACGGGGTAGCCGGCCGGTCCGGGCGGCGGAGGGAGCGGCTCGGCCTCCTCGGCGGCCACATCGGGCAGGTCGACGGCACCCGCGCGGGCGCCGGAGCCCAGGGTGAGCCAGCCCGAGGCGGGGCAGGTCGCGGCGGCGAGGCTGCGGACGCTGAGGTTGGCGAGCGCGGCGTCCTCGGCGAAGGCCGCGAGCTGCGGGGTCGCCTCGGGATCGATGTCGTCGAAGGTCAGGCCGGAGGCGCCGATGATGACGAGGGACTCAGCAGCAGGAGCGGAAGTGGCGCCGGACCCCGGGGTATCGGAGGCGAGGGAGACGCCCTCGCCCGGGCCAGCGCCGGCTCCCGAAGCGACGCCCGAGGCGTGGGCCGCCCCGGGAGAGCCGAGGAGTGCGGCGGCGGCGGCGAGCAGCGCGAGCAGCGTCGCGAGAAGTGCCCGCCGGGGTCGGGTGCCGACGCTCCGGCGGGCACCGGGGGAGCTCCTCGGCAGTGTCCGCATCACCTGTCGATTCTACCGAGACCCACCTGAGCATTTGCGTGGACGCGGCTGGCCGAGGTAGATTTGTCGGTCGTTGCGTACGTCCTCTCACGCTCCCCTCAGAAGCCTCTATTCGCGTTGCAGGCAGGTGGGGTCGGGTCAGCCGTGGTCGGTCGTACCGAGCACCGAAGAGCGGTGCGCATCTCCCGTGATCACGGCCTTGTGGAGATGCGAACCTGCCGCTGCTATCCATAGACGAAAAGAAGGCTACTTTGCGTACGTACACCCCCAAGCCCGGCGATGTTCAGCGCCAGTGGCACGTCATCGACGCCACTGACGTCGTCCTCGGTCGGCTTGCCTCGCAGACTGCGAAGCTGCTGCGCGGCAAGCACAAGGTGACTTTTGCACCGAATGTCGACTCGGGTGATTTCGTGATCATCATCAACGCCGACAAGGTTGCGCTGACCGGCGCGAAGCTCGAGAAGAAGCGCGCCTGGCGCCACTCGGGCTACCCGGGCGGCATCAAGAGCATCAGCTACTCCGAGCTCCTGGCCAAGGATCCCGAGCGCGCTGTCGAGAAGGCCGTCGCCGGCATGGTCCCCAAGACCCGCCTCGGTCGTGCCCAGATGCGGAAGCTCAAGGTGTACGCGGGTGCCGAGCACCCGCACGCCTCGCAGAATCCGCAGCCGTACGAGATCAGCCAGGTCGCGCAGTAAGCGCCCCGGCAGCAACGAACTTACCGAGGAGAACCGTGGCTGATACCACCAATGATGTCGAACTGACCGAATATTCCACCGAGACCCCGGCTTCGGCCGGTCTGGGCGAAGCCGTGGCCGGTGGCCGGGGCCAGTCCCTGACCGCCCCCGGTGCCGCCGTGGGTCGTCGCAAGCAGGCCATCGCCCGCGTCCGCCTGGTGCCCGGCACCGGCGAGTGGCTGATCAACGGCCGCGACCTGGAGACCTACTTCCCGAACAAGCTGCACCAGCAGCTCGTCAACGAGCCCTTCCGCCTGCTCGACCTCGAGGGCCGCTTCGACGTCCACGTGCGCATCAAGGGCGGCGGGCCTTCGGGTCAGGCCGGTGCCGTGCGCCTGGGCATCGCTCGCTCGCTCAACGAGATCGACCGCGACAACAACCGCGCCGAGCTCAAGAAGGCCGGCTTCCTCACCCGTGACGCCCGCGTCCCGGAGCGCAAGAAGGCCGGACTCAAGAAGGCCCGCAAGGCGCCGCAGTTCTCGAAGCGCTGATCGCACTTCCGGTGTCTGCGCCCACCCCGGCCTGACCGCGCTCAAGCCCTCGGACCCCGCGTCCGAGGGCTTGAGTCGTATCCGGACCCGGTACCGGCAGCGATTCCCGCCGGCGCACGACCGGGCAGGTGCTCCACCGCCCGGCACCGCCCGGGCCGGCGCACCCGAACCGCCTGTATCCCGACCGACAATGAGGAACCCATGTCCCGTCTCTTCGGAACCGATGGTGTCCGCGGCCTCGCGAACACCGACATCACCGCCGCGCTCGCGCTCGACCTCGCCGAGGCCGGTGCGCGCGTGCTCGCCGGACCCGCCCGTGAGGGCGATCCGCGGCCCTTCGCGATCGTCGGGCGCGACACCCGCGCCTCGGGCGAGTTCCTCGCCTCGGCCGTCGCCGCCGGCATCGCCGCCGCCGGGGTCGACGTGCTGCTCGCCGGCGAGCTGCCCACCCCGGGTGTGGCGCACGTGGTGAAGAACTCCGGCGCGGACTTCGGCGTCGTCCTCTCCGCCTCGCACAACCCGATGCCGGACAACGGCATCAAATTCTTCGCCCGCGGGGGCACCAAGCTCGACGACGCGCTCGAGGACCGGATCACCGAGCTCCTCGGCCAGGACTGGGACCGCCCGACCGGTGCCGCGGTGGGCCGGATCTCCCGCTTCCCCGCCGCCGTCGACGAATACGTCGAATACCTCGTCGACCGACTCAACGGCGACCGCGAGGCGCCCCTGTCCGGGCTCACCGTCGTCGTCGACTGCGCCCACGGCGCGGCGAGCGTCGTCGGCCCGGCCGCGCTGCGCCAGGGCGGGGCCGAGGTCATCGTCACCGCCGCCGAGCCCGACGGCTACAACATCAACGACGGGGTGGGCTCGACCCACATCGCCGGCCTCGCCGAGGCCGTGACCGAGCACAACGCCGACCTCGGCGTGGCGTTCGACGGCGACGCCGACCGCTGCCTCGCCGTCGATGCGCTCGGCCGCGTGGTCGACGGCGACCAGATCATGGGCATCCTCGCCCTCGGCCTCCACGAAGACGGCACGCTCGCCCGGGAGACCCTCGTCACCACGGTGATGTCGAACCTCGGGCTGCGCCTGGCGATGGAGAAGGCCGGGATCGCCACCGTGCAGACGAAGGTCGGGGACCGCTACGTGCTCGAGAAGATGCTCGCCGAGGGCTACACCCTGGGCGGCGAGCAGTCCGGGCACCTGCTCATGCTCGATCACGGCACCACCGGCGACGGTGTGCAGACCGCCCTCCACCTCATGGACCGGATGGCCCGCACCCGCCGCTCGCTCGCGGACCTCGCCGCGGAGATCCCGCGCCTCCCGCAGGTGCTCATCAACGTCAAGGGCGTCGACAAGACGAACACCGACCATCCGGTCGTCGCCGCCGAGGTGTCCGCCGTCGAATCCGAGCTCGGGCGCACCGGCCGGGTGCTGCTGCGGGCCTCGGGCACCGAACCGCTCATCCGTGTCATGGTCGAGGCCGAGACCGAGGAGACCGCCCAGGCCCAGGCCGAACGGCTCGCCTCCGTGGTCCGCGACGAACTGGCACTCTGAGGGGCGCATGATGACGAGGGACCCGGCGAGCGCGCCCGATCCCGGTGCAGCCGGCGACGGCGCGTCCGATCCCGGGATGCCGGGCGACGGGGCCGGGCGGACCGGCCGTCCGCTCGCCCGGCCGGCGCGCGTCGGCCGGATCGCAGGCGCCCTCACCGCCGTGGCGACCCTGCTCGTCGCCGGACTCACGCTGCTCGTCGGACTCGCCGACGGCCTGCCGTTCGTGCTCGGCTGGTTCGCCGACGCCACGCTCCTCGTCCTCGTCATGGGCGGGATCGCGACGCTCGGGAACCTCCTCGTCGGGGCGCTCGCCTGGCGCTCGGAGACCTCCGCCGCGCAGCGTGACCGCAGGCCGGTGCGCACCTGGCCGCTCGTCGGCTTCGTCGCACTCACCATGCCGATCGTCGTCTACGTCGTCGCGGTGATCATCACCCAGCCGGTCTCGCTCGTCCTCCTCATCGGGCTGCTCCTCGTGTGCCTGCCCGCCGCGGCACTGCTGGCCGCCGTGGCCCGCCTGCTGCGCTGAGGCGCGGACCACCGGCGCGCGCCCGCCCGCGCAGGCGGCCGGGGCGGGACCACGCATCGGGTCACCGCGCGCCGCCGCTCCTCGCAGAGTGACCGGCCGCATGCTCAGCCGCGGGCTCAGTCATGTGGCCGGCTCAGGTGTTGAGCATCCCCGACATCGTCTCCCGCATGCGCCGGCTCGCCGCGTTGAGCCCGACGACGGTGACCTCGGTCCCGCGCTCCTCGTACTTCGTCGTCACCGAATCGAGGGCGGCGATCGTCGAGGCGTCCCACAGGTGGGACCGGGTGAGGTCGATGACGACGCGGGCGGGATCCTCGGCGTAGTCGAACATCGTGTAGAGATCGTTCGAGGAGGCGAAGAACAGCTCGCCCTCGACGGTGTACGTCGCAGTCGGGACCCCGTTGACCTCGGCGAGCTCCCGGTCGACGCGCACGAGGTGGGCGACCCGGTTGGCGAAGGCGATCATCGCGACGACCACGCCGAGCACCACCCGATCGCGAGGTTGTGCGTCCACACGGTGGCGACGACGGTGACGAGCATGACCGCGGTCTCCGACTTGGGCATCCGGCGCAGGGTGCGCGGATCGATCGAGTGCCAGTCGAAGGTCGCCCAGGACACGAAGACCATGATCGCGACGAGCGCGGCCATCGGGATGAGCGCGACGACGTCACCGAGCGCGACGACGAGGACGAGCAGGAAGACGCCCGCGCAGAACGTCGAGATCCGGGTGCGCGCCCCGGAGGCGCGGACGTTGATCATCGTCTGCCCGATCATCGCGCAGCCGCCCATCCCGCCGAACGCACCGGTGACGATGTTCGCCACGCCCTGCCCCCAGGACTCACGGGTCTTGTCCGAGCGGGTGTCGGTGATGTCGTCGACGAGCTTCGCCGTCATGAGCGACTCCATGAGCCCGACGAGCGCCATCGCGAGCGCGTAGGGCGCGATGATCTGCAGGGTCTCGAGATTCAGCGGCACCTCGGGGACGAACAGCGTCGGCAGCGAGTCCGGCAGCTCGCCCTTGTCGCCGACGTCGGGGACGTCCCAGCCGAAGGTGAGGACGAGCCCGGTGAGCACGACGATCGCGACGAGGGGCGCGGGCACGATCGCGGTGAAGCGCGGCAGGAGGAACACGATGAGCAGTGCGAGGGCGAACAGCGGGTAGACGAGCCAGGGGACGCCGAGCAGCTCGGGCACCTGGGCGATGAAGATGAGGATCGCGAGCGCGTTGACGAAGCCGACCATGACCGAGCGCGGGATGAAGCGCATGAGGCGGGCGGCGCCGAGGACGGCGAGGAGGATCTGGAACACCCCGGCGAGCAGCACGCAGGCGATGAAGTAGTCCATCCCGTGCGAGGCGACGAGGGGCGCGATGACGAGTGCGACGGCGCCGGTGGCCGCGGAGATCATCGCCGGCCGGCCGCCGAGGATCGCGGTCGTCACCGCCATGGTGAAGGAGGCGAACAGGCCCACCCGCGGGTCGACCCCGGCGATGATCGAGAAGGCGATCGCCTCCGGGATGAGTGCGAGGGCGACGACGAGCCCTCCGAGCACCTCGGTCCGGAGCCAGGCCGGCCGGCGCAGGGTCGCGCGCACGCTCTGCCGCTCCTCCGGCGTGGACGCGGGGCGGGTCGGGGTGGCGGGCATGAGGCTCCTCGGGCACGGAAAGGGGTGAGCGGTGGGCCGCGGCGGGCAGGTGCCCGCGAGCGCGCTGTGCGCGGGCGGGACCCGGCGTCCACTCTATCCCCGCGCCCTCACCGCCCGGACACGGGATGCCGGGGCCGCGCCGGCACCCACCCGGGGCTCACTCCTGGGAGGCGAACTGGGTCTCGTAGAGCTCGGCGTAGCGTCCGCCGGCGGCGAGCAGCTGCTCGTGGGTGCCGCGCTCGGCGATCCGCCCGCCCTCGATGACGAGGATCTCGTCCGCGCTGCGGACGGTCGACAGCCGGTGGGCGATGACGAGCGCGGTGCGGCCCTCCATCGCCTCGGCGAGCGCCTGCTGGATCGCCGCCTCGTTCGTCGAGTCGAGCGCTGAGGTCGCCTCGTCGAGGACGACCACCGGGGGAGCGGCGAGGAGCAGCCGGGCGATGGTGAGGCGCTGGCGCTCGCCGCCGGACAGCCGGTAGCCGCGCTCGCCGATCACCGTGTCGATGCCGTCGGGGAGCTCGGCGATGACCTCCTCGAGTCGGGCACGCCGGATCGCGTCGGCGAGCTCGGACTCGGTGGCGTCGGCCCGGGCGAGGAGCAGGTTGTCGCGGATCGACTCGTGGAAGAGGTGCCCGTCCTGGGTCACCATGCCCACGGTCCGCTTGAGGGTGTCGAAGCTCAGGTCCCGCACATCGGTCCCGCCGATGAGCACCGCACCGCCGGTGACGTCGTAGAGGCGGGGCAGCAACGAGGCGATCGTCGACTTGCCGGCCCCGGAGCTGCCGACCAGCGCCACCGTGGACCCCGGTGACACGGTGAAGTCGATCCCGTGGAGCACCTCGGTGCCGGCCCGGTGGTCGAGCACGGACACGTCCTCGAGGCTGGCCAGCGACACCTCGGCGGCGGACGGGTAGGCGAAGCGGACGTCGCGGTAGGTCACGGCGACCGGGCCCGGGTCGAGCGACTGCGGCTCCGCCGCCTCGGTGAGCAGCGGCCTGAGGTCGAGCACCTCGAACACCCGCTCGAAGCTCACGATCGCGCTCATGATGTCCATCCGCGCGTTGGCGAGCATGGTGAGCGGGGTGTAGAGGCGGGTCAGCAGCATCGCGAGGGTGACGACCTGACCGGCGTTGAGGTTGCCGAGCACCGCCTGGATGCCGCCGAGGCCGTAGACGAGCGCGAGCGCGAGCGCGGACACGAGGGTGAGCGCGGTGACGAAGGTCGTCTGGAGCATCGCGGTGCGCACCCCGATGTCGCGCACCCGGCCGGCGCGGTCGGCGAACTCGCGGGACTCGGTGTCCGGCTTCCCGAACAGCTTGACGAGGGTGGCGCCGCCGGCGGAGAACCGCTCCGTCATGCGCGTCGACATCGCGGCGTTGTGGTTCGCCGCCTCGTGCTGGAGGAGGGCGAGCTTCCCGCCGAGCATCCGGGCGGGGACGAGGAAGATCGGCAGGAGGAGGACGGAGAGCAGGGTGACCTGCCAGGAGATCGTCACCATGACGCCGACGGTGAGGACGAGGGACACGACGTTCGACACGACTCCGGAGAGCGTGTTGGAGAAGGCGCGCTGGGCGCCGATGACGTCGGTGTTGAGACGGGACACGAGTGCGCCGGTGCGGGTCCGGTTGAAGAACGCGATCGGCAGGGTCTGCACGTGGTCGAACACCGCAGTGCGGAGGTCGAAGATCAGGCCCTCGCCCACACGGGAGGACAGGTAGCGGTTGACGAGGCTGAGGCCGGCGTCGAGGATCGCCAGGCCGGCCATCGCGATCGCGATCCACATGATCACCGAGATCGGGCCGCCGCCGGTGATCGCGTTGACGACGTCGCCGGCGAGGATCGGGGTGATGACGCCGATGACGGAGACGAGGACGGACACCGCGAGGAAGCCGATGAGCTTGGCGCGGTGGCGGGAGGCGAAGCGGAAGATCCGGCGCACGGTGGCGCGCGAGATCTTCCCCGACCCCTTGGCCGAGGTCGAATGGGACCCGATGGTGCGGCGCATGATCATATGCGTCGAGGGCATGCTCATAGGAGCCTCCTGGGGTGCAGAGGGGAGTCGGTGGCGCCGGGTGTCGCGGTTCCGGCGCTGGGAGTACCGAGGCCGGGAATGCCGGTGCCGAAAGTGCTGGTCCCGCGGCTGCCGGCTCCGGACGTGCTGGTGCCGGGGCTGATGGCTCCGAAGGTGCTGGTGCCGGGGGTGTGGCGCGCGGCCCGCCGGGCGGCGCGACCCGTGGCGGGACGGCCGGCGTGCGAGGCTGGACTCGCGGCGGGCCGAGCACGACATCGGTATCAACCGGCGGCTCCGCGGATTTGTTCCCCGGGCTGTGCTCGACTGCACTGTGCTCGACTGCCCGGGCTGTGCTGGACTGCACTGTGCTCGATGGGTTGCGCTCGATGGATTTGCACTCGTCAGCACTGCACACCTCGGCACTGCATACCTCGGCACTGCATACCTCGGCACTGTGCGTGTCGGTGCTGTGCACCGCGGCGGCAGGCGCTCCGGAACCGGGCACCAGAGAGGTGTCCGGCCGTCCACGCGCCGTAGTTCCGGAGCCGCTTCAGTGCGGATACCGGCGGGTATCCGCACTGAGGTGACCCCGCAGTCAGAGAACCGCACTGGGGTGCGCCTGGAACGGGCAGAACGCACTGGATAGCGCCCGGACCGGGCAGACCGCACTGGAGCGGCCCCGGAACCGGGCGGCGGTCGTCGGACGGGGTGCCGCGGCTCGCGTGCGGGGGTGCTCAGAGCTTGCGGAGGCGGATCCGGCGGATCTCGTGGTCGGCGGCCTTGTGCATGATGAGGTCGGCGCGGCCGCGGCTGGGCAGCACGTTCTCCCGGAGGTTCGGGGCGTTGATCGAGCCCCAGATCTCCCCGGCGAGGGTCCGCCCCTCCTCCTCGCTCAGCCGGCTGTAGCGGTGGAAGTACGAGTCGGGGTCCTGGAACGCGCCGTGCTTGAGCTTCATGAAGCGCGCGATGTACCAGTCGCGGATGTCCGAGGTCCGTGCGTCGACGTAGATCGAGAAGTCGAAGTAGTCGCTCACCGACATGCCTACCCGGCCGTCGGGGCGGGGGCGCGCCGGCTGCAGGACGTTGAGGCCCTCGACGATGAGGACGTCGGGGGAGCGCACGGTGATCTGCGCGCCGGGCACGATGTCGTAGGTGTGGTGGGAGTAGACCGGTGCCCGCACCTCGGGCGCCCCGGACTTCACCGCGGACAGGAAGCGGAGCAGCGCGCGGCGGTCGTAGGACTCCGGGAAGCCCTTGCGGCCGCTGAGCCCGCGGCGCTCGAGCTCTGCGTTGGGGAACAGGAAGCCGTCGGTGGTGAGGAGCTCGACGCGCGGGGTGTCGGGCCAGCGGGCGAGCATCTCGCGCAGCACGCGCGCCGTCGTCGACTTGCCCACCGCCACGGAGCCGGCGACGCCGATGACGAACGGCGTGCGCCGCGGTGCCGGGTCCCGGCCATCGGCGCGGAGGGGGGCGAAGAACTCACGGGTCGCCTCGTGCTTCTGACCTCGTGCGGAGACGTAGAGGTTGAGGAGGCGGGAGACCGGGAGGTAGATCGTGGCGACCTCGTCGAGGTCGATCGTCTCGCCGAGGCCGCGGAGCCGCTCGATGTCCTGCGCGGTGAGCGGCAGCGGCATGGTCTCCGCGAGCTTCGACCACGACTCCCGGTCGAACTCGCGGAACGGCGAGGCGAAGGATTCGAGGTCCGCGCGCGGGCGAGCGGTGTGGAGGCCCGCTAGCCGACGCGCCGGATCGAGGTCGGGGCTGTCGCCGCTGCGGGACCCGGCGGAGCGGTCGCTCGACTGCGCGGTGCGGTCCGGCTGCGCGGCACTGCCGAGCTGCACTGCAATGCCCGACTGCGAGGTGCGGTCCGGGTGACCGACGCCGTCGAGTCGGTCGCCGCTGTCCGGCCGGTCGGTGTCCGCGGAGCGCTCGCCTGTGTCGGCGGCGCGCGCGGACCCGGCGGAGTGGCTGTCGGGCGCGGATTCGGTCTCCTGGGACATTGTGCCATTGTGTCACGGGCCACTCCGGTCCTCGCCGACAGGCCCACCTGTCGAACTCCGCGGTGCAGGGAAGCCGGCCTGCTCACGCTCGCCGACCCTGAGCGTCTGCGCGTACTCGCCGGGGCGATCCTCGCCGAGATCGTGCCGGCCGAGCAGGACCTCGCCGCCACCTCGGCCCAGAACCCGGCCCAGGGGCACGCCGCCCCGGCCCCCGCCTTCCAGATCACCCCCCTCCACCGGTGTCCTCGTCGGGCAGGTCCGCGAACCCATCGCCTCCCAGCGGTTCATCGCCGGCGACCTCGACGCCGAGGTGCTCCGCGGCGGGGGCCGGACCGCGGACATCATCGAGCTCGCGCTTGCCACCGACGAGCACCTGCGCGCCGAGCGGGCCGCCGAATGGGAGCGCCTGACCCCGACGATCGTCGAATTCGAGGAGATCGCATGACCGCCACGCTCACCCCCCGCCTCACCGCACTCACCCCCGCCCACTCCCAGCGGATCTTCCGCACCTGCCTCGACGTGCTCGCCCGCCCGGGCACCGTGGGCACCTGGGCGCCGGAGTGGACCGCCGCCGTCACCCGCGCCGAGGCGCCCGTCGCCCTCGCCCCGCTCCTCGCACTGGCCGACCTCATGGCCCCCGCGGCGCTCGCCGAGCTCAACCGCAGCACTGCCGCCGCCCCGCACCGGGCCGCGCTGCTCGTCCAGCGGGTCACCCACCTCGGCACGGCCGGCACCTCGGTCACCGGGCGCTCCGCCGACCGCACGGACCACGCCGAGCGCACCGACTACGCCGACCGGACTGACCGCACCGAGGATCCGGTCGGGGCCCTCGTGCTCCGCCTCACCGGTCCGGGCATCGCGGACACCGCGCAGCGGGCTTCCAGCACCAGATGGCCCGCGGGGTCGCCCGCTCCGTGTCGCGGGCGCTCGAGCTCTGCGCGGCCGTCGACGCCGAGCGCTCGAGCCGGGTCGAGCACCGGATCCTCCACCGCCTCGACATCCTCTCCGAGGCCGGGGCGCAGGCGCTCGCCGACAGGCTCGCCGCATTGCCCGCCGGCTGCCCGGTGCCGCTCGTGTCCCACGAGGACCACACACCGGGGCAGGGCCAGTACGCCGACCCGACGAAGCTCAAGGACTACATGATCTTCGCCGACGGGCTGAGCGAGGAGGAGGCCGACGCGCAGCTCGACCGCCTCGTCGCCGAGGGCCGGGAGGGGGAGGCCGTGCGGCAGAAGCACTTCGCGTGGCTGTCCGAGCTCGCCGCCGCCGGGCGGATCCGGCTGCTCGGGCACGACCCGGACACCGCGCAGGCGATCGACGAGCTCGCAGAGCGCGGCGGGTCCGTCGCGGAGTTCCCGACGACCGTCGAGGCCGCCCGCCGCGCCCGCGAGCGCGGGATGCCGATCGTCGCCGGCGCCCCGAACGCGCTGCGCGGCCGCTCCCACTCCGGGAACGTGTCCGCCGGCGAGCTCGCCGCGCTCGGCCTCGCCGACGCGCTCGCCTCGGACTACCTGCCGGCCGCCCTGCTCGGCGGGGTGCGCACGCTCGTCGACGAGGGGATCATGGACCTGCCGCAGGCGATCGGCCTCATCACCGCCGGACCCGCCCGGGTCGCCGGGCTCGCCGACCGCGGCACCATCGCCGCCGGGCAGCTCGCCGACTTCGCGTTCGTCAGCGATGCGCGCGGCGGCTGGCCGCACGTCGTCGCGACCTTCAAGGCCGGGGAGCCGCAGCCGGCGGGAGACTCCGGGGCCGGCGCGGGGCTGCCGTCATGACGACCGCCGTGCAGACCCTCGTGCCGTTCCGGGCGCCGGAGCCGCGGATCCCGGCGGGCGCCTCGGCGGTGCTGCGCGAGCTCGCGCTCGCCGCGGTGGCCGGGGCCAACCGGGCGTGGTCCCGGTACGACCGCGCGGGCCTCGTCGCCGAGGTCACCGTCGGCGCCGACGGCACACCCACCTGCTGTACTGACCGGGGACGTTGATTGACCGGCCCTGCGCCAGCCAGCCATGTCCTCATGCAGAAGGATGCGAAGAACCCCGGGCCCTCCGTGCCAGGTATGTGCCTGTCAGTGTTGGCGTCATGGGCGTAGCGCCGCTGGCGGGGCCGGTTCCAGGCGTCGCCGGATGGCGGCGAAGGCGTCGCCTAGTTCGGCCGGCTCGACATCCGTGAGGTCGGCGTCGAAGGTGATGAACAGACCGGCTACTCCGGCCCAGGACCACCCCCCGATCGTCAGCCGGCAGGAGTGGCGGTCGATGGGGGCGACGACTGACCCGCCTGGGGCCCAGCGGGCGACGACGTCGGCGGGCAGTGCGAGGGTTGCGGCGCCGACGCACTGCCACTGGCCGGGGGTGTCGCCTCGTTCTGGGTTCCGCACGACGAGCCGGTTCAGGTCTTCGGCGTCGAGCGGGGCGGGGGTGAAGGGGCCCCCGGCGGGGGTCTTGGGGCGGATGCGGTCGACCCGGTAGGTGCCCCAGGTGCCGCGGTTGCGGGCGACGAGGTACCAGCGGCCGGCCCACACGACGAGGTGATGGGGCTCGACGTCATGGGGCGGGCGGAAGTCGGCGTCGCCCGGCCCGGGGACCCGCCCGTCGGGGTCTGCGTAGTCGAACCGCAGGCACGAGCTCGTGCGGATCGCGGACCCAACGGCCTGCAGCGTCGCGACGTCGATGGGTGGCGCCGAGAATTCCCAGTAGTTGCGCAGTGCGGTGACCTCGAAGGCTTCGCTGGCGGCGCGAAGGCGTGCGGGCATGACCTGGCGCAGGGTCGTCAGCGCTCGGGCGACGGCGTCGTCGATTCCGGTCACGGTCGCTGGTGCGGTCTGCAGGGCCAGCGCGATGGCGATGGCCTGGTCGTCGTCCAGCACCAGGGGCGGGAGCTTGCCGGCGGCGCCGAGCCGGTAGCCACCACCGGGGCCGGTGACGGCTTCTACGGGGTAGCCGAGCTCGCGCAGCGTGTCGATGTCCCGGCGCACCGTCCGCGCCGACACACCGAGCCGCTCGGCGAGGTCGCCACCGGGCCAAGCGACGCGCGCCTCGAGCAGGGACAGCAGCCGCAGGAGGCGGGCGGAAGTATCGGCCATTCCACCAGCATGGCGCGAGTTGCGGTCATTCTGTGTCCTGAACCGGCGTCACGATGAGTCCATGACTTCTCCTCAAGACACCGCCGCGGATGCTCGGGTCGGCGGCCGGGCTGCATCGCTCGCGCTGCTGGTCGTGCTGTTCGCCTCCTTCATGGACCTGCTCGACGTCACCATCGTCACGGTCGCGGCCCCGGACATCGCGGCAGATCTGAACGCCTCGCCAGCGCAGCTGCAGTGGATGCTCGCCGCGTACACCCTCGCGCTGGGCTCGGGCCTGATCACCGGTGGCCGCATCGGCGACGACTACGGACGGCGCCGGGTGTTCCTGGCCGCCTTGGCGGCCTTCGCCGTCGCGTCCGCAGCGTGCGCCCTGGCCCCGACCGCAGGCGCGCTCATCGCCGTTCGGGCGGTCCAGGGACTCGCGGGCGGGTTCATGGTCCCGCAGGTCTTCGGGATCATCCGCTCCTCCTTTGAGCCGGCGGCCATGGCCAAGGCCTTCGGGGCCTACGGCGCCGTCCAGGGGCTGGCCTCGGTCGCCGGACCCCTGATCGGCGGAGCGCTGGTCGACGCCGACCTGTGGGGCCTGGGCTGGCGCACGATCTTCTGGATCAACATCCCCGTCGCCTTGGTCGCTCTCGTCATGGGTTGGTGGGTCCTACCCGACTCCCGCGCTGCCGCCCGCTCTCACCTGGACGGAGTCGGTGCGCTCCTTGCCGCCGTCGGGGTGTTGCTGGTGCTGCTGCCCCTCGTCCAGGGCCGCGACTGGGGCTGGCCCACGTGGGGATGGGCTCTGCTCGCCGCCGGGGTGCTCGTGCTGGCCGGGTTCCTGCGCTACGAGAGCGCCCTCGCGCGCCGCGGCGGGGAGCCGGTGCTCGACCCCGACCTGCTCAGGGTCCGCCCGTTCGTCGCGGGCCTGGCCGCGTCGGTGCTGTTCTTCGGTGGCCTGGCCTCGTTCTTCCTCGTCGTGTCGATCTACCTGCAGGCCGGAACCGGTCGCTCGGCCTGGGACACGGGTCTGGTGATCCTGCCGTACGCCATCGGGTCGATGCTCACCTCCGGTGCGGGTGTCGCCCTGGCCGCGAGGGCCGGGCGGGCCCTGCTCTTGACCGGGTCCCTGACCCTGGCCGCGTCGCAGGCGCTGCTGTGGTGGCTCGTCCGCGACGGTTCCACCACCCCCGGCTACTGGCCCCTGGCCGGCGCTATGTTCCTCGGCGGCCTCGGCCTGGGACTTGGCGCCCCGATCCTGGTCAACGTCGTCCTGGCCGGGGTTCCCGGCCGCCGCGCCGGCGCCGCCGGCGGCGTGCTGTCCACCATCAACCAGATCGGCGGTGCAGTCGGCGTCGCCGTCCTGGGCACCGTCTTCTTCAACGCCGCCTCGAGCGCCGGCCCCGCGACCGCGCCGGCCGAGCTGTTCGGCGACGCATTGGCCCAGGTGATGCCCTGGCAGGTCGCCACCTACCTGCTTGCGGCTGTCGCGATGCTCGCCCTGCCCAAGACCGCAGCGCCCCACCAGGACTGAACCGATGACCTCCACGACCCACCACCAGGAGCAGCCCGTGTCGAACCGCGACGTCATCAGGGTGCGCGGCGCCCGCACGAACAATCTGCGCGACGTCGACGTCGACATCCCGAAGAAGCAGCTCACCGTGGTGACCGGGGTCTCGGGGTCAGGCAAGTCCTCCCTGGCCTTCGACACCATCGCAGCTGAGTCCCAGCGGCTCCTCGCCGCGACCTACCCGGCCTTCGTCCAGAACCTCATGCCCCACCTGCCGCGCCCCGACGTCGACACCCTCGAAGGTCTCAGCGCCTCGATCGTCGTTGACCAGGCTCCCCTGGGCGCCAACCCCCGCTCCACCGTCGGGACCGCGACCGATGCCTGGTCCCTGCTGCGCCAGCTCTACGCCGGGCACGGCACCCCGCCGGTGCCCGGTCCCCACGCGCTGTCCTTCAACGCTGCCACCGGGATGTGCCCGGCCTGCGAAGGCACCGGGCGCACCGCCACCCTCGACGTCGATCTCGTCCTGGACCGATCCCTGTCATTGAACGATGGCGCGATCACCTTCCCCAACTTCACCGTCGGGTCCCTGTTCTGGAAGGTGTACGCCCGCAGCGGGGCGTTCGACAACGACAAGCCGGTGCAGTCGTACACCCCGGCCGAGCTCGAGCACCTCCTGACCGGCACCGGACCCAACGTCGACACCGGCACCTACCCCATGGCCTACGAAGGAGTCCTGACCAAGATCACCCGCCTGTACCTGTCCAAGGACCCCGCCGCGCTCAAACCACGCCTGCGCGAGGCCCTCGAGCTCGCCGCCACCACCGGGCCCTGCCCCGGCTGTGCCGGCACCCGCCTGAACTCAGCCGCCCGCGCCTGCACCATCGACAACACCCCCATCACCACCTGCCACACCATGCCCGCCACGGACCTGCACTGAATCGTCCTTGGTTTGATTGAGGGTAAGCCAAACATCCTGAAAGGACATCGATTCTCTGATGGCCCCGTCGAAATACCCCCAAGAACTCCGT
>NZ_JBFAMF010000008.1:0-180133 GCF_040656435.1 Brevibacterium sp. NPDC049920 | reverse complement strand
AACGTCATCGAGCGCGGCTACAGCCGCCTGAAGCAGTGGCGGGCCCTGGCCACCCGCTACGACAAACTCGCCATCGTCTACCGCGCAGCAGTCGTGCTCAATGCGGCTATTGCGTGGCTACACCATTTATCGGACACGCCCTAGCGGAATCCCGCCTGCACGAGGGTCTTCTTCGGAACGAGGATCATCATCGGGCAGGGCATCGTCGGATGATGATCCTCAGCGGCAATTCCCCGTGTGCGCTTCGCACCACGGGGTCGTGCCCGGGAAGCGGGCGCGGTTGCGCGCGACCCACTGATAGGCGCGATCGAGCAGCTGTTCGACGCCGGGGGTCCGGGCCACCCGCTCGAGCGGGCCGCGCCTCCCGGCTCTATCGACACGGTCGTCCGGGCCGGGCCCGAGGGGCCCACCGGATCCGTGCCGCGCACGGGATTCGAGGCGCGCACCGGGCCCGAGGCCCGTTCGGGATCCGAAGCCCGCTCTGGATCCGATGAGTGTGTCGAGGATCGCGGCGACGGCCTGCGCACCTCCGGCCCGCTCGCCTCCGGGGCCGATGGCCCACAGCTGGTACTCCGCCTGCGCGCGGGTGACGCCCCAGCGCTCCCGCACCCCGGGCACCTGGTGTGCGAGGAACGTGATCCGTCCGTGGGTGTCGCGTGCCTCGACGGCATTCACGCAGCGGGTGCAGAACCCGCAGTGGCCGTCGAAGAGCACGGTGAGCGCAGCGGGCCGAACGCTGCGATCCGCGCGATCCACGGCAGATCGATCCGCTGCGGGCCGGGCCGCTGCAGACCGATCCTCGGAGGACTCCACCTCCGCACCACTCGCGGTCATCGCACTCCGGACTTCTTCATCCGTTTCGCTCCGACGATCCAGAGGATGATGCCGATGATGAGGATGAGTCCGCCGGCCACGGCCGCCATCGAGCCGCCGACGACTCCGAGCACCCCGCCGGCGATTGCGCCGCCGGACACGCTGGGCGCGACGAGCACCTCGGGGTTCGAGCAGGTGAGCTCATAGGTGCCGGCCTCGGTGGTCGTGAAGCCGCCGTTCGACTGATACTGGGCGCCCTCGTGGGTGAAGTTCGTGGTCATCGGGTTCTCGATCGGGTGCACCTCGGCCTGGCCGGGCGGGTACACGGTGCACACCGCCGGCGCCGCGCCGTCGGGCACATAGAGGTAGAGGTCCTCGTCCGCCTCGGCGGTCACGGTGCCGCTGGACACGATGGTCGTCATCCGGTCCTCGCTCGGCACCGCGTTGCCGAACCCGATCACGCCGGTGACGATCGCCGCGATGATGCCGACGACGGTGATCGCGAGGCCGGTCCAGGTCAGCCCCTGCCCCCAACGCTTCATCTTCCGGCCCGGCTGCGGGCCGTAGCCGTGTCCGGGGGCACCGGAGTGGTTCGCTCCCGGGCTGCCGGCACCGGGTCTGGGAGGCGGTGCATCCTGCCCACCCTGCGGCGGAGCGCTCTGAGGCGGAACACCCTGGGGCGGCCCTCCGGCGGACGACCCACCGAACTGCGGCCCTCCGAACTGTGGATCGGACGGTTGCTGGTTGGGAGGCGGGGGAATGCTCATGTCACCTTCTCGGTCTCGCGGGCCTGGTGGGATTGCACTCCGCTCATTCTCTCCCGCCTCGACGGAGGTGTCACACACATGCGGCACGAATGGCGGCAAACCCGAGGGGAGCGGCGGGTTATCCCGAATGCACCGCATCTCCCCTCGTCACCGGCCTGCACCTCGCCTCGGGCGGATGACGAAGACGACCGAACGCTGTGCCCGGACGAACGCACTCGGAGAAGCGCCGACGGACGAGCACCGCACCCGGGTGCGCACCGCGCCGGGCTGGCACCGCGCCCGGACCGACACCGTCAGACGAGCACGGAGAGCACGGTGAGAGTGACCGTCGTCCACACGACATGGGCGGTCACCGCCGCCACCACCCGACCGGTCCAGGCGCGCAGCCACGCGAAGGGCACGCCGAGCACCACGGTGGCGACGACGAGGGCGGGGTTGATCGTGGCGCAGGTGATGATCGCGTAGATCACCGTCGACCACAGGACGGGGCGACGGCGGAACAGGGCGAACACTCCCCCGCGGAAGGCGAGCTCCTCCGTGGCCCCGACGAGCAGCGCGGTGATGAAGACCGGAGTGAAGTTCTCGGCGCGGATCGGACCGAGGACGCCGACGATGAGGTCCGCGGTCCAGGGCAGGAGCGAGAGCACCCATGCGCCGATGATGCTCACGATGCCGACGGCGAAGCCGCCCAGTGCACCGAGCCCGATCGCGCGGCCGAGCGAGGCCCGTTCCGCGGAAGTGCGCCCGTCGCGGACCGCGAGCCCGGCGATGTACACCGCGACCCAACAGGCGGCGAGCACGAACGAGAACTGGAAGAAGAGCGCGGTGTCGTACCCGACGACGAACGTGCCGTAGAGGAACCCTGCGCCGATGAGCAGGCACAGGGCGATGACCGCGACGGCCGCCCACGGCGGGCGGCGGTCGACGGGGGCCTCCGGGTGCTGCGCGTGCGCCACACCGTCGATACTAGGGGAAGCACCCCGGCGGGATTCATCCCCGCGCCCGTCACACCAGCGAACAGGAGCCCCATGCGCGTCTTCGTCTCCGGAGCCACCGGCTACCTCGGCTCCCGGCTCGTCCCCGCCCTGCTGGCCGCCGGGCACGAAGTGACCGCCGGGGCCCGCACCCCGGAGCGGCTCGCGGAGTTTCCGTGGGCGCACCTGGTGCGCGCGGCCGAGTTCGATGTGCTCCGCCCGGACACCATGCCCGCGGCACTGACCGGGTGCGATGCGGCGGTGTACCTCGTCCACTCCATGGCCGACCGCGACTTCGCGCGGATCGACGCCACGGCCGCAACAGAGTTCGCCCGGGCGGCCGAGGCAGCCGGGGTGGGCCAGATCGTGTACCAGTCGGGGCTCGTCCCGGCCGACCGCCCGCAGGTGCGCACCGACCTGCGCACCGGGGCGAGCGCGCGGACCGAGACCCGGCACTCCGAGCACGTGCGCTCGCGCCTCGAGGTCGAGGAGATCCTGCTCGCGGGTGCGGTCCCGGCGCTGTCGCTGCGGGCGGCGATCATCGTCGGCGCCGGGTCGACGAGCTTCGAGCTCGTCCGGCGCCTCACCGAGCGCCTGCCGGCGATCCCGGTCCCCGGCTGGATGCACCACTGGGTGCAGCCGATCGCCGTCGTGGACGTGCTGCGGGCGCTGGCATGGGCGATCGGGTCGACGCGCACCGGGTTCATCGACATCGGCGGGCCCGATGTCATGACCTACCCCGACTTCATCCGGCTCTACGCCTCGGTCGCGGGCCTCCACCGGCCGCACGTGCCTGCCGGCCCGGTGCCCGCCGAGGCGGTGGGCCCGGCCGTCGCCCGCATCACCGGCCTGCCCGCCCCGGTCGTCACCGCGCTCGCGCACAGCGTCGCCGAGGACATGATCTGCACCCACCCGGGCGCCGACGACTGGTTCTCCGATGCTCCGCGGCTCGACACCGCCTCGGCGATCCGCCGCGCGCTCAGCCCCACCCGCACCGGCACCACCCCCGGCGGCGACCCCCAGACCGGCGCCGACACCGACCCGCGCTGGGCCGGCGGGAACGTGGAGATCGACGGCGCCACCCGGTTCCGCAGCACCTTCGGGCACGTGCTCCCCCTCGATCGCGCGCGCCCCGGGCGCCTGCGATTCCCGCGGCATTAGGTCCGGCAGACGCACGGCGAGGCGGGTGAGACGGAGGCGGGTGAGACGGAGGCGTCTGCGCGGCCATTAGTTCCACGGTGCAACAACATCACTGATTTCAAGTAGTCAGAACCGCACGGAAACATCTACCGTGGAACCATGACCCCTGAGGATCACTCGGTCGATCACACTGCCGATCCGGCTCGCGCTCCGATAGGCGATCCCGCTTCCGAACCCGTGGTCGAACACCTGCCGGACGACACCGCCGCGGCAGGCGCCCCTGCCGACAGTCGCAGCCCGCACCGGCACGAGACCGGGTTCTCCTCGCTGTTCCTGCTCCAGAAGTTCACCGTCGAATCGGAGCGCTACTTCGAGACGGTCCGCCGCACCGAGCATATGGGCCACACCGATGTGCACGCGGTCAACGCCGTCATCGAAGCCGACCGGCGCGGCTATCCGATCACTCCGACGGACCTGCGCCGGCGCCTCGTGCTGTCCGGGCCGGCGACCTCGGCAGTCATCGACCGGCTCGTGCGCAACGGACACCTCACCCGCCACCGCTCCGATGCGGATCAGCGGGCGGTCAACCTCCACGCCACGGAGAAGGCCCGGCAGCAGGGCGCGGACATGTTCGCCCCGCTCGTCGAGCACATGATGCGCGTCATGCGCGGGGTGCACCCCGACGACATCGAGATGTTCGACGCCCTCATCGTCATGCTCACCCGCGCCGTCCAGCACGCACAGGAGGAGGTCGCCGCCGGCCAGGCCGAGCGCGGCCCCGCGGCACCGGATGCGGCAGACACCTCGGCGACCGACGAGGCCGACACCACGATCCCGGACGAAGCCGGACCCTCGGCTCCGGACGCGGACGGCGGTCCCGCATGACCCCGCGCCCCGCCGACCTCTACACCGCCACCGCCCAGCGGGCCGCCCACCAGGTGCTCACTCGCTATTCGACCTCGTTCTCGCTCGCGGTGCGCACCCTGCCGCCCCCGGTCCGCGCCCACATCACGAGCATCTACGGCATGGTCCGGGTCGCCGACGAGATCGTCGACGGCGCCTGGGACACCGCCGACCCGGCCGAGGCGCGCGCCGAGCTCGATCGGTTCGAGCACCGGATCGAGGCCGCGGTCGCACAGGGATTCTCCTCCGACCTCATCGCGCACGCCTTCGCCCGCGCTGCCCGCGACACCGGGATCGGCCCGGACCTGTGGCGGCCGTTCTTCGCCTCGATGCGCTCCGACACCGAGCACGACGGCCACGACGAGGACGGTCTGGCGACCTACGTGCACGGCTCCGCCGAGGTGGTCGGCGAGATGTGCGTGCACGGTTTCTTCGACGGCGCGCCGCTTCCCGCGAGCCGCGAGCACGAGATCACCGAGGGGGCGCGCGCCCTGGGGGCGGCGTTCCAGAAGATCAACTTCCTGCGCGACCTCGGGGAGGACGCCGCGCTCGACCGCGCCTACTTCCCCGGGGTGGACCCCCGCTCCCTCACCGAGGAGCAGAAGACCGCGATCGTCGCCGACATCACCGGCGACCTCGACCTCGCCGCCGCGCGCATCCCGCACCTGCCGCGCGGGGTCCGGCCGGCGGTGTGGACCGCGCACGGGATCTTCGACGAGCTCACCCGGATCATCGCGCGCACTCCGGCGCACCGCGTGAGCACCACGCGGATCCGGGTGTCGAATCCGCGTAAGCTCGCACTGGCCGCGGCCGCCGCCGCCGGCCGACCGCGCTCAGGCAATCGCGTCGGCCGTTCACCACGCACCCGGACATGCGTCCGGACCCGAGGAGTCGCATGACCCGCACCGCGCAGTCCTCCGCCGCGCAGTCCTCTACCGCGTCGCCCTCCACTGCCCGGACCGAGGTGCCCCGCACCGTCGTCATCGGAGCGGGGATCGCGGGCCTCGCCACCGCCGCTCTACTCGCCCGCGACGGCCACGCGGTCACCGTGCTCGAGCGCAACTCCTGGCTGGGCGGCCGCGCCGGCATCCATCGCGAGTCGAGCTTCACCTTCGACACCGGGCCCAGCTGGTACCTCATGCCCGAGGTGTTCGACCACTTCTTCCGGCTGTGCGGCACCTCGAGCGCCGAGCAGCTCGACCTCGTCCCGCTCGATCCCGGCTACCGGGTTTTCGCCGAGGACGGGCTCACCGTCGACGTGCCCTACGGCCGCGACCGGGTGAGGGAGCTGTTCGAATCGCTCGAACCCGGCAGCGGAGAGCGCCTCGACACCTATCTCGACTCCGCATCCGATGCCTACGACCTGGCGCTGCGCCACTTCCTCTACAGCACCTTCCGATCGCCGGCCGCGCTCGCCGACCCCGCGATCCTCACGCGGCTCGGACCGCTGGCCGGCATGCTCACCGGCTCGCTCGCCGATCGCATCGACGCCACCGTGACCCACCCGCTGCTGCGGCAGATCCTCGGCTACCCCGCGGTGTTCCTCGCGATGTACCCGGAGCGGGCGCCCGGCATCTACCACCTCATGAGCCGCCTCGACCTCATCGACGGGGTGCAGTATCCGCGCGGCGGCATGCACACGATCATCGACGCGATCGAGCGGCAGGCCCGCGCCGCCGGGGTGGAGATCCGGACCGGGGCCGAGGTGGTCGCCCTCCCGGCCGCACCGGCCGGCCGGCGCGGCACCATCACCGAGGTCGTCGCCCGCACCGAGTCCGGCCTCGAGGTGTTCGAGTGCGACCATGTCGTCGCCGCCTGCGACCTCCACCACCTCGAGACCCGGCTCCTCGACCCGGCCTACCGCACCGCCGGGAAGCAGACGTGGGCGCACCGCGATCCGGGGATGGGCGGCGCGATCCTCATGCTCGGCGTCGACCGGCGCCTCGACCGGCTCGCCCACCACAATCTCTTCTTCACCGCCGACTGGGACGCGAACTTCGCCGCGGTGTTCGGCGAGGAGCGCTCCCTGCCCGACCCCGCCTCGGTCTACGTGTGCGCCCCTTCGCGCACGGACCCCGGTGTGGCCCCGGACGGGTGCGAGAACCTCTTCGTGCTCGTCCCCTGCCCTGCCGACCCGTCCCTGCGCGCCGGTCAGCCGGCCTTCGAGGCGTACTGCGACCGGATCATCGAGCAGATCGCCCGCTGGTCCGGCGAGGCGGACTTCGCCGAGAACCTCGACGAGCACATTCTCGTACGGCGGACGCTCGGGCCCGGGGACTACGTCGACGACTTCCACGCCTGGCAGGGCACCGTGCTCGGCCCGGCGAACACCCTGGCGCAGAGCGTGTTCCTGCGCGGCGGGCCGCGGCGGCCTGCCGGACTGCGTGCTTCGCGGCTCGACAATCTGCTCTACGCGGGGGCCTTCACCGCTCCCGGGGTCGGGCTGCCGATGTGCCTCATCAGCGCGGAGAACGTCGTCAAGGAGCTGCGCGGCGACACCTCAGGCGGCTGGTTGGAATCGCTGTGATGAGCTGGGCGTACCTCGCGTGCCTGCTGTTCAGCCTGGCCGGGATGACGATCCTCGACCTGCGGCACCGGCTGTTCTGGTTCGCCGATGCGCGACGTGCGGCGATCGTCCACGGCCTCGGGCTGGCGGCCTTCCTCGCGTGGGACGGCCTGGGGATCCTCACCGGGATCTTCCATCGGGGCGACAGCCCGTACATGACGGGGATCGACCTGGCTCCCGAGCTGCCGCTCGAGGAGCTGTTCTTCCTCGTGTTCCTGTGCTGGCTCACGATGAACCTCTACACCGGCGGGGCGCGGATCCTCCGAGCGCGTGCAGGCAGGGCGCGTGCGGGCATTGTTCGCCCGGGCAGGGCGCGTGCGGGCAGCGGTATCAGTCATGCCGGCCCCGGCCCCGCTGCCACGGAGCCGGCCGATCACAGCGGACGAGCAGCGCACCGGACGGGAACCGACGTCGACGGCGGACCGGCAGGTGAGCGGCCGTGACCTATACGCTCATCAACCTCGTGTTCCTCATGCCGACACTCGTGCTCGCGGTGGTCGGCTGGCGCTCCGGCAGGGTCTCCCGGTCCGCGCTGGCGCTCACGGCGATCGTGATGATCGCGCTCACCATCGTGTTCGACAACCTCATGATCCGCGTCGGGCTGTTCACCTATGCCGAGGACCTGATCTCCGGGATCATGATCGGTGCGATGCCGGTCGAGGATCTCGCCTACACGGTGTTCGCCGTCCTCGCTCTGCCGGCGCTGTGGGAGCTGCTGGGACGGCGACGCACCTCGGCAGTGAGGAGCGGGGCCGTGGGGAGCGATGCCGTGGGGAGCGCTGCCGTGCGTGTCGACACGGCACGGATTGACGAGGCACGGGTAGACGCGGCACCGAGCGATTCGGCCCAGCATGACCCGGCACAGCATGATCCGGTACTGCATGATTCGGCCCAGCATGATTAGGCCCAGCAGAATGTGGCCCATCAGAATTCGGCACGGCACGATCCGCAGTCGGACCGAGGAGGTGATCACCGTGCTCCGTGAGCTGTTCCTCGCCTCGCGCCCGATCTCGTGGGTGAACACAGCGTTCCCGTTCGGGGCGGCCTACCTGCTGGGAGGCGGCCGGGTCGACCTCGTGTTCGTGCTCGGCGTCGTGTTCTTCCTCGTGCCGTACAACCTCGCAATGTACGGCATCAATGACGTCTTCGATTACGAGTCGGATCTGCGGAATCCGCGCAAGGGCGGCGTCGAGGGGCACCTCGCCTCGCCCGAGCAGCACCGCCGGATCCTCATCGCGGCAGCGGTGGCGTGCGTCCCGTTCCTCATCGCGTTCGTCGTCCTCGGCACGGTGCTGTCCACTGCCGTGCTCGCACTGAGCATGTTCGCGGTGCTCGCGTACTCGGTCAGGGGTCTGCGCTTCAAGGAGATCCCGGTCCTCGATTCGCTCACCTCGTCCACTCACTTCTCCTCACCCGCGTGGTTCGCCCTCGCGCTCCTCGGCGATCCGGTGGGCCGGGACGGCTGGCTCGTGCTCGCCGCATTCTTCCTCTGGGGGATCGCGAGCCAGGCCTTCGGCGCTGTGCAGGACGTCGTGCCCGACCGCGAGGGAGGTCTCGCCTCGGTGGGGACCGTGCTCGGCGCACGGGCCACGGTGCGTCTGACGACATCCGTGTACCTGCTCGCCGGGGCCCTGCTCGTCTTCACCTCTTGGCCGGTGCCGCTCGCCGGACTGCTCGCGCTGCCCTACGCGGTGAACTCCGCCCGGTTCTGGTCGATCACCGACGACACCTCGGCCGAGGCGCACCGCGGCTGGTCGGTGTTCCTCTGGCTCAACTACGTCGTCGGCTTCTTCGTCACCATGCTCATGCTCTGGTTCGCACTGGGGTGAAGCTCCTCCGGGTGGAGTAGGGCGCAGCTCCTCCGGATGGAGGCTGGGGTGAATCTCCTCCGGGTCCAGTACGGCGAAGCGCTGCGAATGCAGGTGACGAGCGGAGCCCGCGGTCGCTCTCCGACGCGGAGGTCAGTGACGATTCCCGGTGACGATCCCGGGGTGTTGGAAAGTTGACCAGCTGATCTCGGAGTCGACGTTTCACGTAGTGCCGGCCTCGTCACCGCCCGTCGACCGATCGGTCCGATCGCGCGGCTGATGCGCTGCGAGCCGGGCGGCGTGCTCGGTGTGGATCGGGTTGCGCATCGGACGGGTGGTGATCGCGTCGGCGCAACTGGCTCGCCATACTGTGCCGGTCACATGGGTTCCGCAGTCTGCGTGGTAACCGGTCGATTGATCTGAGTCACCGGCGATACGGGGATCGCCGCCAGCATGGCACGCGCCGCCTGCACAAGGCTCACCGCCGACGAAGCCCTCCGTCTCCTCCTGGGATTCGACACTGATGATGCCGCGCGTCTTGCAGTCGTGGTGATGTTTGCACAGCGGGTGGAGATTCCGCGGCTCCGTCCGGCCACCGGCCTGAGGGTCGGCGTGGTCGAAGGGGATCAGATGGTCGATCTCGCAGTACTGAGCAGGCACGTCGCAGCCCGGTGCCGCACACGTGTGCCATTGCGATTCGGCTGTTCGCCGCAGAGCGTCCGGGATCGGGTACTTCTGCGCCGCGATCGGCAGGACGGTGCCGTCGACCGGATCGGTGAGAACCCGTTCGAGGTGCGGTGCGAGTGCCACGATGCTGCGGGCGATCTCCGCGGGAACGGGGCTCGTGCCGTGGAGCTCGCCGGGCATGTCCGCACCGCCGGATCTTACATCGAGCAGCGACATCGCGGGTACGGTGACGGTGACCGCGGCCTGGCGGCGCAGCCAATCGTCGTGGGTGGGGCAAGTGAGCGTGACGGTGTGGATGTATGCAGTCTCCGACTCCCCCAGGTCGGGGACCTCGCTGAGGCCGCTGAGCTTCCGCATTCTCCGCGTTCTCGACCCGGTGTGTCGGTGAGTCGGTGGAGGCGTATCGGGTGGTGGATCGTGTGCGCTGCCGGTGCGGGTGTCGGACCCTGCCGGTGCGGCCGTGGTGTCTTCACCGCCTGGATCCGGACTCTGCCGGACCACGGCTCCTGCGCCGGTGCCCGCAGGGCGCTCGGGACCGGGCTGGAAGCTGCTGTTCGGGGTCGCGGGGCCGTCGACCTCGGCGACGGTGACGTCGATCCGGCCGGTGGCGCGGGTGATGATGTCGAACATGAGCTCGTTGACCTTGCGCGGATCGACGATTGCCTGGCGGGAGCGATCGAGGCCGAACGCATCGGCGTGATTCAGGGTGATCGCCCGTGCCATCGCACGAGTGCGCTGATGGAGCGCGTCGAGCGCGGTCGTCGGACCGGTCAGCGTCAGGCGCGCGGTGCCGTCCCGCCAGCGCTCGATCTGCACCGTTCGATGCCGATTGCGGGCGTGCTCCAGGTTCTCGCGGCCGGCGATGAGCGCCGCCTGCCGATCGACGAGCACTCCCAGTCGGTGCGGGGTCAGATCGTGCGGTTGGGCACACGCGAACTCGTCGATCCTCCTGACATCCGTGAGCGACAGGTCGCGGGTCTTCTTCATCACGGTCCGCAGCTTCGTCCATGACGCCTCCCCGGTGAGCACTGCGTGCCTCAGACGTGGCAGCCCGTAGTACGCGAGCAGACTGTCGGCGGCCGCACTCGTCGCACGCGCCGTCGTCATCGACAGCCGGTGCGCCAGAGTGATGTCGAATCCCGCCCTCAGCGACTCCCGCGCCGCATATCTGAACGGGACGGCCGGTGGCACTCGCTCCGCAGCGAGATCGTCCTCGAGCTCGAACAGGGCACGGATCTCGTCCGCGCTGTGCATCGTGGCCAGATAACCGGTAGCGGCCTGGGCGAGTGCGACGAGTTCTTCGAGCGCCACGACATCCCGCTGACGCGCAGCGGCTCGCACCCGCTCATGGAGCCGCTCGAACCGGATCTCCTCCTCCGCGAGCATCGCAGTGCCGCGATCGACCGGTTCGCCCCGGGGACGTCCGGAAGCACGGGTACTCCCGGCGACAGGGAGACTCAGGTCAGAGGGGGACGCACCGACACCGCGTTCTGCATCCTCTGCCGAGAGCATGTTGTAGACGCCGAGGAGAGTCGAGGGCGCTGAGAAGCGCGCTGGGTCCGTGGAGACGGTGTATTCGGGGTCCGCTGGACCTGCACCTCCACCTGCGCCTGCCGCCGCACAGGCAGCGAAGATCTGCTCGTCCACCGTGGGTGCTCGCTTGGCCGACATTGCTCGGTTCCTCTCGCCGTGTTCTAATACTAATCGATCGAAGCAACGATTGGAACAGCTTGCGCTGAGAATGTTCGAATACTTTTTCACTCACTCACACTCCGCTCGTCGGCCGTTCGATTCCGAGCTCAGCAAGTCAAATCCAAACCGACTAAACACCTCCAAACCCACCCCGGGCGGCCCCGGCCCCCGCCCGGAGAGAAACCACCCTGCCGGCAACCACCCCTTCCACCTACCGCTCGACGCCTGGCCACGGTATTCTCAAGAATCTAAACAAATCCAAACCACCGCGACCGGACTGCGATCGGAGGACCACGGACGATGAGCGTCACCATCCCCCCGCCGCCCGTACCCGGTGCCTCCCCCTCGCCCTTCACCCCGACCTTCGGCGTCATCCCACCGGCCCTCGTGGGCCGGCAGGGCGAGGTCAACGACTTCGCCTACGCGCTCGACAGCGGCCCCGGCGCCACCGGCCGGGCCACGCTCATCACCGGCCAGCGCGGCGTCGGCAAGAGCGTCCTCCTCCACGTCTTCCACGAGGTCGCGGCGAGCCGCCAATGGATGACCGTCCATGCGCAGGCCTCGCCCGGGTTCTCCACGAGCCTGACCGAGGCGCGGCTGCCCGAGCTCCTCGCCCGCCTCGATGCCGCGGACACCGTCGAATCCTCCGTCGTCGGGTTCACCCTGCCGTTCGGTGCCGGCGGGCTCACCACCCGCACGGAGTCCACCAACCCCCTGACCCCTGACTTCCGCCACCACCTCATGCGAGCGCTCGAGATCCTCGCTGCCCACGGCACCGGCCTCGTCCTCACCCTCGACGAGGTGCACCGCTCGCAGCTCGACGAGCTCCGCCGCGTCACCGATGCGATCGCCTACGCCTTCAGTCAGGAGGCGCCGGTGGCGTTCGTCGCCGCCGGCCTGCCGCAGACGATCACGAGCCTCGTCGACGACGAGGTCTCCACCTACCTCCGGCGGGCCGAGCGGGTGACGCTCGGCAACCTCAGCCCGGAGAACACCCGGATCGCGCTCGAGGCGCCGATCACGCAGGCCGGCAAGACGATCACGCGCGAAGCCCTCGAGCTGGCGATCGGGGCGAGCGGGCACTATCCGTTCCTCATCCAGCTCATCGGCGACCACGCGTGGAGAGCCACCGGCGACGAGGACGTCATCACCGTCGAGCACGTCGAGGAGTCGGTGGCCCGGGCGCGCACGGCCATGCACCGGCAGATCCACGAGCCGACCGTCGAAGGACTCACCGACCAGGAGCGCAGCTACGTCCTCGCGATGGCCGCCGACGACGACCGCTCCCGGACCGCCGAGGTCGCCCGCCGGATGGGCGTGACGGCGAAGTACGGCAGCGTCTACCGGGCCCGCCTCATCACCCGCGGCGTCATCGAGCCCGCCGGCCGCGGATGGGTCCGCTTCACCATGCCCTACACCCGCGAATACCTGCTCACCCGCTGACCGGGTACACGGAATCGTCGATCGCGATCGGCTGCCGAACCGAGATGTCCGCCGGTCCTGCAGCAGCCCTCGATTCCTCAACAGGTATCGTCGGCCGCAGCAGGATTCGTCGGCAATCGGGCCGGCGAGGCGTCATCGGGCCGGACCGGCCCCGCGCAGGAAGGACCCGCCGTGGCCGACCCCACACCGCAGACCCCGGATCCTCTGCAGACCCCGGATTCCCCGCAGACCCCCGAACCCCCGCACGCCCCTGTCGCCCCGCAGCACACCCGTGGCGATCTGCCGCCGCACGTGCGGACGCTCGTCGGCTTCACCCTGGTCAAGCTCGACGAGATCATCGATGCGGTAGGTGCCCTCGACGACGCCACCGCCAACGCTGTTCCGCCCGCGCCCGGCGCGAACTCCCCCTTCGTCCTGCTCACCCACTGCCTGGGGATGATGCGGCGCTGGTCGTCGACGGTCAACCTCGGCATCCGGGTCCCCCGCGACCGGGAGGCGGAGTTCAGCGCCATCGGCCGGGTCGCCGATCTCCTCGTATCCGCCGCCGAGGTGCGGGCCGCCTTCCTCGCCGACCTCACCGCCACCGACTGGAACAGCCCACCGGTCGCCCCGGCGACCGGGTACGGACCGTGGTCGCAGTCGACGTTCGGAGTCCTGCTCCATGTGTTCGAGGAACTGTGCCAGCACCTCGGGCACCTCGAGATCACCCTCGACCTCCTCCGGGCAGCCGAGCTCCGGGCGGACGACCACTGCGCCCCCGACCACCGGGCCCCCGATCACCGGGCAGGCGACCTCCGGGCAGGGAACGACCCCGCCTGAATGCTCGGCGCCCCCGCCCGCTTCCTCCACCCCGACCCGACTCCCGCGAGGACTCCCATGCGCACTCTCCACGTCATCGCCCTGGGCGGCACCATCGCCTCGAGCACATCACCGGCTCCGACCGACAGCGCCGACAGCACGGGCCGTACCGGCCCTACCAGCAGCACCGATCGCACCGACAGCACCGGACCCACTGCGCCGGCCCGCGGGGTCGCACCGACGGTGACGGCCGAGGAGATCACGGCCGCCGCCCGCCTCGACACCTTGCCCGGCGGCGCCCCGCAGGTCAGCGCGGAGCAGCTCGCGCAGGTGGGGTCGGGGAGCATCGACTTCGGCATCCTGTTCAGCACTGTGCTCGCCGCGCGACGTGCGGCCGCGCGCGGCGTCGACGGCATCGTGCTCACGCAGGGCACGGATACGCTCGAGGACTCCGCGTTCGCGCTCTCGCTCCTCAACGACTCCGGCATCCCGATCGTCCTCACCGGCGCCATGCGCAATCCCACGCTCCCCGGGGCGGACGGCCCGGCCAATGTCCGCGCGGCCGCGCTCACCGCGCTCGTCCCGGAGGCCGCCGGGCTGCGCGCCGCGCTCGTATTCGCCGACGAGGTGCACGACCCGCTGTTCGTCCGCAAGGCGCATACGAGCCATGTCTCGCCGTTCACCTCGGGCCCGGTCGTGGGAGCGCTCGGCTGGGTCGCCGAGGACCGCGTCCGGCTGCCGCACCTCCCTGCCCCGCGCACCCTGCCGGTCGGACTCGCGGTGCCCCGCGGTTCCGGGGCCGACGCCGCCCCAGATACCGCGCACGCCCCGAACCTCGACTTCCCTCGCGTGGCGCACATCGACGTCGGTTTCGACGACGGGCTCGAGTTCCTCGCGACGCTTCCCGAGGCCGGGTACTGGGGCGCAGTCCTCGCCGGAGTGGGCGGCGGTCACGTGGCCGCCCGCGCGGTGGAGGCCGTCGAGGCGCTGGCTGTGCGGATGCCGGTGGTCCTCGCCTCACGCACCGGGGCTGGGGCGACGCTCGAGGACACCTACGGCTACCCGGGTGCGGAGATCGACCTGCTGAGCCGCGGTCTGCTGCCGGCCGGCCTGCTCGATGCGCGGAAGGCGAGGATCGCACTCACCCTCGCGCTCGCCTGCGGGGTCGACCCCGCCGAAGTGCTCGCCGCCTTCCGCTGAGACATCAGTCCTGCGGGCGGTCGTCCCAGGCAGGCCGCTCAGGAGTGCGGCACGTCTCCACACCGACCAGCCGCGCCCCATGGAACCATCCGATTCCCGGAGGAAACAGATCGGTAGGCCGTACTGTTGTCGTAGTACGAACTGCGCCCGTCGCAGTGCGCGCTCTGCACATCGCAGTGCGCGCTCCGCGGTCTCCGCGGAGCGACCATCCACCGCCGCGCGCCAGAAGGGATCCGTCATGACCAAGGACAATCCGAACCGCTCGCCCTACGAGGGAGCAGGCCTCCTCATCGCGTTGGCGAGCACGCTCGTGGGTGCGGCGGTGACCGCACTCGTCGTCAAGGGCCGCCGCGACAAGGGCACCTCGCACATCGACGCCGACGACGAGAACTGACGCGCAGCACTCCCGAGCCCGGCACCACGTGCCCGACACCACCACGACAGCCCCACGAGGACGGCCCCACGGATATCCGTGGGGCCGCCGTCGTGTGTGCGGCTCGACCACCGAGGACGCGCTGCGCGCTCGTCAGGCGCAGGCCCGGACAGGCGCCTAGCCTGGCGCCCGGGCAAGTGCCCGGCCCGGCGCCCGGGCTCGGCTCAGCACGCGGGCCGGATGCTCACTCCCCGACCTGGATGATCGTCTTGCCGAAGTTCTTCCCTTCGAGCATGCCGACGAAGGTCTGCGGCGCGTTGTCAATGCCCTCGGTGATGTCCTCGCGGTACTTGACCTTGCCCTCGCGCACCCACTGGCCCATGTCGCGCAGGAAGTCGGAGAACATCGACTCGACGAACTCGGTCTGGATGAAGCCCCGCAGCAGCAGGCTCTTGGTGAGGATGTTGCGCATGAGGCCGGCGGACCGGTCCGGCCCGGCGGGCGCCTCGGTCGCGTTGTAGCCGGCGGCGAGCCCGCACACCGGCACGCGGGCGAAAGTGTTGAGCCGCGGCAGCACCGCGTCCCACACCGGTCCGCTGACGTTCTCGAAGTAAACGTCGATGCCCTGCGGCACCGCCTGCTTGAGCGCCCCGCGCAGGTCGTCGCCCCGGTGGTCGAGCGCGACGTCGAAGCCGAGCTCCTCGAGGTAGGCGACCTTCTCCGGCCCACCCGCGATGCCCACGGTGGTGCAGCCCTTGACCTTCGCGATCTGGCCCACGGCGGAGCCCACCGGACCGGTGGCGGCCGCGACCGCGACGGTCTCGCCGGCCTGCGGACGGCCGATCTCGAGGAGGCCGGAATACGCGGTGAAGCCCGGCATGCCGAGCACGCCGAGCGCGGTGGTGACCGGGGCGGCCTCGGGGTCGAGGAGGCGCAGGTGAGCAGCCGGCTCGACCGAGTACGACTGCCAGCCGCCGTAGGACAGCACGGTCTGACCGGCGGAGAACTCCGCGGAGTTCGACTCGACGACCTCGGACACCGTCGCACCGACGATGACGTCGCCGACCTCGACCGGCTTCGCATAGGACTTCGCATCGGACAGGCGCCCGCGCATGTAGGGATCGAGCGACAGGTAGCGGGTGCGGAGCAGCACCTCACCCTCGCCCGGGGATCCGATCGGGGCGTCGTCGTGGATGAAATCCTCCGGCTGCGGGACGCCCACGGGGCGGGAGGCGAGGCGGATTCGGCGGTTCGTCTCGGACATGCAAACTCCTTCGGCTGCTGTTCGACTGCGGATCGGCAGGTCTGCCGATCAGTGCGGGTGCGGATCAGCGGTGGTGCCGATCAGCACGGTGCCCGCGGCTGGGGAGCCCGCGGGCGAGGTCTCCGCACCAGTCTATGCTGACCGGTTCCACGTCGGCCACGGGTCCGCGCCCACACGGGTCCACGCGCACATGGATCCGTGGTCACATGGATCCGTGCTCACCGGCACCGCTCCCCACGGCATCCCGCACCGACGCTTCATTCCCCGAGGCGTCGTTCCCCGCCGCCGAGGCGCCCGCCGGCACCCAGGCCGCGACCGCCTCGGGCCCGGGGACGGGCCACGCGGGGTCCGGATCCCAGCGGGTCCACTCCTCGGCGAAGGCCCAGTGCCCGGCGGCGAACTCCGCGAGCGCGAGCTGCGCGTGGTCCTCGATGACCTGCGCGGTCTCCGGCGTCCACATGCCGTAGCGGACGGCGCCGGCGAGCTCATCGTCGTCCTTGCGGCGGACCGCACCGTCCGGGCCGATGAGGAGGTCGAGGATGTGGTCGCTCGTGAACAGGTCCGCGGCGCCGAGGCGCCGGTGGCGGTGCTCGAGATTGACGTACCAGCCGCGGAAGCCGCCGTCGGCGGTGCGGAACACCCAGACGGAGAACGGCATCCCGGCCGGCACGATCCGCAGCACTCCGCGTCCGTGCCAGTGCCGGAGGATCGGCACGCGGCCCGGCGCGCGGTCGACGGGCACGAAGCGCACCGCGTGGTCGACCTCGTGCGGGTTGAGCTCTTCGAATCCGCGCACCCGCAGGTCGGCCGTCGGGGTGCCGCCGGCGAGCCACAGCACCATGCCGCGCGGGTCGTCGCGGACGACGCGCATCGGCTGCACGACCTCCCCGCCCACCCGGTCGTAGTCGAGGCGGCGGAAGCGCCAGCGGACGAGGTCGCCCGGTGCGGCGAACGGCCCCTCGCCCACCGGCCGCGTGCCGGCGGGCAGAGTGATGGGGAACGGGTCGCGCGCGGCCGCCGGTGGACGGGCCGCCGGTGGGCGGGTTGCGGGTGAACGGGTTGCGGGTGGACGGGTTGCGGCGGGCGAGACGGGAGAAGCGGGAGCGGCGTCGGGCATGCGGCCATTGTCGCGCACCGACACCGGCACCGGCACCGGCACCGCGCCGGCGCCTCGGCGTCCCGGCACTGACACCGCGCTTCGGCGTCCCGGCACCCCTACAGTGGTGCCCATGACCACCGAACCCCGCGACGACGCGGACGTCCCCCGGTTCCTCGCCGAGCTCGGGGTCCCCGGGCTCGCCGACATCCACGTCCACTTCCTCCCCGAGAGGATGCTCACGAAGGTGTGGGACTACTTCGACCAGGCCGCGGACGGATACGGCCGGGCCTGGCCGATCACCTACCGGTACGACACCCCCACCCGCCTGCGGATCGTCCGCGAGCTCGGTCTCGCGCGGATCCCCGCCCTGACCTACCCGCACAAGCCGGGCATGGCACGCTGGCTCAATGCGTGGAACGCGGAGTTCGCCGACTCCGCACCGGACATCCTCCACTGCGCCACCCTCTACCCGGAACCCGGGGTCGGCGAGTACGTCGCCGAGGCGCTCGCGAGCGGCGCCCGGCTGTTCAAGGTCCACGTCCAGGTCGGGGCCTTCTCACCGGCCGACCCGCTCCTCGACCCCGCATGGGAGGCGCTCGCCGCCGCCCGGGTGCCGGTGGTCATCCATGCCGGATCCGCACCTCGGCCGGGGAAGCACACCGGTCCCGAGGCGGTCGCCCGGGTGCTCGCCGCCCATCCGGAGCTGCGCCTCGTCATCGCGCACATGGGGATGCCGGAGTACCACGCTTTCGCCGACCTCGCCGAGGCGTACGCAGGGGTCCACCTCGACACGACGATGTTCAACACGGACTTCACGAACGACGGGACGCCGTTCGACGCCGCCTACCGGGCGCGGCTGCCCGGGCTGCGGGAGCGGATCGTGCTCGGCTCGGACTTCCCCAACATCCCCTACCCGTATGCGCACCAGCTCCAGGCGCTGTGCCGGCTGGGAGGCTCGGACGAGGGGTTCGGCGACGACTGGCTGCGCGCGGTGCTGTGGGACAACGGCGCCCGGCTCATGGGGATCGACGGGACCTGAGAGTTCGAGCCGCTCGTCACCGGGGTCGGTCCAGTGCGATCCGACGCGGAGAACCGCACTGCCCCGCCCCCGGAGCAGCGGGTGACGACGCGGTCGGACCTGTGCGCTCAGGTCAGGCTCACCTTACTGAGATGAGCCTATTCTTACTGGTGAGGGGACTGGAGGCGGCCTAGAATCGAGTCATTCCTCCCCCACTGCGCAGGTTTCGGACCGCGCGGGGAGGAGCAGGGTCGACCGGGCAGATGTCCCGTCCCCGGAAAGGAACGATCATGACCGACCTCACCGATCACGGCCCCCGCCCCTACACCCTCGACATCGAGGAGGCCACGCGGGCCAATGACAATTTCCGATCCACGCTGTGGACCGGAGAGCACCTGCAGCTGACCGTCATGTCGATCGACGTCGGTGACGACATCGGACTCGAGGTCCATCCGGACAACGACCAGTTCCTGCGCCTCGAGCAGGGCCGCGGTCGGGTGACCATGGGCCCGTCCGAGACCGAGGTCACCTTCGAGGAGGAGGTCGCCGACGACTGGGCGATCTTCGTCCCCGCAGGGACCTGGCACAACGTCGTCAACATCGGCGCAGAGCCCATGAAGGTCTACGCGATCTACGGCCCGGCCGACCACGTGCGCGGAACCGTGCACGCGACCAAGCAGGACCAGGAGAACGATCCGAACGAGCACTGATCCGGACGAGCACTGATCCGGAGCCCGCCGCGCAGATCTGCCGGGCCGTCGCCCGGCGCTCGCAGGTTCAGCGGCGGCGGTATTGGGGTGCGCGCTTGGCGAGGAACGACTCGGTGGCCTCGGCGCGGTCCTCCGTCATCGCGGTGTAGATCTGCTGGCGGTTCTCGAACTCGACGGCGGCCTCGAAGGACGGGATCTCGAGGCTCTTCCACAGTCCTTCCTTGGTGAACTCGACCGAGATCGGGGCGTTGAGCATGATCTGCCGGGCGGTCTCGAGCGCCCTGTCCATGAGCGCTTCGGGCTCGACGACATCGGCGAGCAGCCCGAACTGCTGGGCCTCCGCCGGGGTGAAGCGCCGCCCGGTGAGCATGAGCTCCTGCGCGCGGCCGGCGCCGACGATCCGGGGCAGCAGCCAGGACAGGCCCATGTCGCAGGCGGAGAACCCGGCGCGGATGTAGCCGACGGCGAAGTTCGCTCCCGGCACCGCGTAGCGGATGTCCGAGGCGCACAGCATCGACAGGCCGACGCCGGCGGTGGCGCCGTTGACCGCGGCGATGACGGGCACCCGCAGCCCGCGGATCCGTGCGACGAGGTCGGCGATCTCCTTCTGGCGGGCCATCGCCCGCGGCACCGTGCCCTGCGCTTCGACGAGGCCATCATCGCCGTAGCCGGTGAGGTCGAGACCGGCGCAGAAAGCCCGCCCCTCCCCGGTGAGGACGAGAGTGCGGACGTCGAGGTCGGCGTCGACCTCCGCGAGGGCCTCCTTCGCCTCGGCGATGAACCCGATGTCGGCGGCGTTCATCCGCTCGGGGCGGCAGAAGGTGAGGCGGGCGATCCCGGGCTCGGGGCGGTCGAGGCGGACGGCGGTCACGGCGGCGGTGTCGGAATCCATGGCATCAGAGTAGCGATCCTGCGGCCGGGGCAGATGGTGCCGATCAGATTCCGGTCGGGTCGCAGCCGGCGTATCACTCGCCGCTGAGCTGGGCCCACTCCTCGGCGAGCCAGGGACTGAAGGCGAAGGGAGCGGCGGCGAGCGCGCGGCCGAGGTCGTCCGGGTCGATCCATGCGAACTCCGCGACCTCGTCGGCGCTCGGCCGCACCTCGCCGACGAGGCGGGCGGTGAACACCGGGCAGATCTCGTTCTCCACCACGCCCGAGGCGTCCACGGCCCGGTACCGGAAGTCCGGCAGCACCTCGGTGATGTCGGTGACCGCGCAGCCGAGCTCCTGCCGGGCCCGCCGTTCGATGGCCGCGGCGAAGGGCTCCTCGGGGCCGGGGTGCCCGCAGAACGAGTTCGTCCACACTCCGGGCCAGGTGCGCTTGCTCAGCGCGCGGCGCGTCATGAGGACCTCGCCGGCGTCGTTGTGGAGGAAGCACGAGAACGCGAGGTGGAGCGGGGTGTCGATGTCGTGGACCGTCGCCTTGGGCGCCGTGCCGGTCGGGGTGCCGTCGTCGGCGAGGAGGACGACGAGCTCTTGAGTGCCGGCCACGGTCGGACCTCCTGGAGTCGGGGCGGATTCCCGCGCTCGGCCCACGGCGCGATGCCGAGGGTGAGTCCGCAGGACGTCCTCCCACCCTAACGGAGGGGCCTGCGCGGAATCCTGCCTGCGAGGCCCCGCGCACGCCGTCCCCCGCAGAGGGTCCCCACGCTCGCTCCGCGCCGGAGCCCTTCACGCACAGCGTTCGATGGCACCCGACAGCGGGAGGTCGGAGCGGACGATGGTGAAGCCGGCCGGTGCGGCCGCGCACACGTCCGCGAGCCGCCCGACGTACTCGATGTCGAAGACCGCCTTCCCGGCCTCGGCGACGGGGGCGTACCAGTCGCATTCGCCCAGATCGAGGCACTGCTCGAGCACCGCGAAGTCGACGAGGTCGACGACCTCGGGCACGATCTCCCCGGCATTCTTGAGTCCGATCGCGAGCCCGTGCTCGTGGGCGATGTCCGCGATCGCCCGCATGTAGGCGACTGCGTCCTCCTCCGTGAGACCGAAGCCGGAATCGTTGCTGAACACGTCGATGCTGTCGGGGTCGATCGCGAGGAATCCCTTGTCCGCGCAGTTCTCGATCCGCCGCGACATGATCGGCAGCAGCACCTCGTGCCGGCGGATGTCGAGCCACCGCTCACCGGGCCACTCCTCATAGGGCTCCCCGATGACCTCGGCGGGGAAGTCCGGCGCATCGGCGCGCCAGTCCTCGACGGTCCCGATGCTCAGGTAGCAGATCGGATAGACGCCGCGGTCGCGCAGACCGCGCACGTCCGTCTCCGCGGTGTCGTCGCCGTCGAGGTCGTAGACGTCGACGGGGAGCCCGAAGTCGACCGCGCCCTCGTACTGGATGTGGAATCTCGCTCCCGGGGGAGGAACCGTGGCTCCGGGCGGCGCGCCCTCCACCCCGGGGGACGACGACGCCCCCGTCACCTCCCCGGTGGGGGACGTGACGGGGGCGGAGGACACCGAGGTGCCCGCGCCGGAACCGGAATCATCACCGGATCCGGGACCATCACCCGAGGCGCACCCCGCGGCGAGCACAATCACGGTTACGGCACCGGCGGCCCCTGCAGCCCGCAGGAGGCCTGTGCGCCTTCGAACGGTCATCGTGACACCGGTTCTGGCCCCGCAGGAGGCCTGTGCGCCTTCGAACGGTCATCGTGACACCGGTTCTGGTCCCGCAGGCCTGCCCGATCCGCCTCAGATGTCCCGGCGCTGAACCCGGTCGACCGGCTCCGGCCGCTCCTCGAGCACCTCGGAGGTGTTGGGGAACAGGAAGCCGTAGGTCAGGCCGGCGAGCGCGGCACCGGCGAGCGGGGCGAGGAAGAACACCCATACCTGTGCGAGCGCATCGCCGCCGGCGAACACCGCGACGCCGAACGAGCGGGCCGGGTTGACCGAGGTGTTCGACACCGGGATCGACACGAGGTGGATGAGAGTGAGGGTGAGGCCGATCGCGAGCGGTGCGAAGCCGGCCGGAGCGCGGTTGTCGGTGGCACCGAGGATGACGTAGAGGAAGATCGCGGTGAGCACGACCTCGCAGACGATCACCGCCGCGAGCGAGTAGCCGTTCGGCGAGAACTCGCCGTAGCCGTTGGTCGCGAAGCCGTTCTCCGCGATGGAGAACTCGGGGCGACCGGTGGCGATGAGGAGGAGGACGCCGCCGGCGACCACGCCGGCGACGAGCTGGGTGATCCAGTACGGCAGGGCATCGCGCCACGGCAGGCGGCCGGCGAGCGCGGCGCCGAGCGTGACGGCCGGGTTGAAGTGGCCGCCGGACACGTGACCCACGGCGTAGGCCATACCGACGACGGTGAGGCCGAACGCCAGGGCGACGCCGGCGAATCCGATGCCCATGTTCACGCCGTTGTCCGCGTCCATGACGGAGGCGGCGAAGATCGCCGATCCGCAGCCGCCGAACACGAGGACGAAGGTGCCGAGGAACTCGGCGGAGAGCTTGGAGACGAGCGAGGGGGAGGTCATGGTGCGGCCTTTCGGTGGGAGTGCCGGCCGGGAGGGCCATGTGCTCGATGCGCCATCAGTATACTCCTACGCTCGGGCGTCGACGACGGCCCTGACGGTCACGACAGCGAGGCGCGAGACGGCGGGAAGGCGCAGAGAGGCTGGGCACGCACCGTCCAGACGCCGATGAGCACAGCACTCTCGGGCAGCACGGTTCAACAGGCGCAGTTCAACAGGCTCGGGTCGGCAGGCTCGGATCAGGGAGCGGGGAGACGGAACCGGCACGGGGATACGCTGGCCCCATGACTTCGCGACCCCTCGGCAGCTCCTCCGACACGACCGCCGACCAGTCTGTCAGCGGCCCCCGCGCGTTCCGGCAGGTCGACGTGTTCGGCTCGGCTCCCCTGGGAGGCAACCCGGTGGCCGTCGTCCACGGCGCCGACGGCCTCGACGAGGCGACGATGGCGGCCTTCGCGCGCTGGACGAACCTGTCCGAGACGACGTTCCTCCTCTCTCCCACCGACGCGGGAGCGGACTACCGGCTGCGGATCTTCACGCCGGGCGGCGAGCTGCCTTTCGCCGGGCACCCGACGCTCGGCTCCGCTCACGCCTGGCTCGAGGCCGGCGGGACACCGCGCACCGCGGGCACCCTCGTCCAGGAGTGCGGGGCCGGGCTCGTCACCCTCCGCCTGGGCGATAAGGGCACCCCGCGCGAGGCGGACACCTCCGAAGATGCATCGACGGACGCATCGATCCGGACCGGGGCATCGCCCGCACCCGAGGCGTACGCGACGATCGCCTTCTCCGCTCCTCCGCTCATGCGCTCGGGTCCGGTCGACGCGGAGACGCTCGCCGCAGCGGTCGCCGCCCTCGGCCTGCGCGAGGACGATGTCGTCGCGAGCAGCTGGGTGGACAACGGGCCCGGCTGGATGGGGATCCTCGTCCGCGACGCCGCGCTCGTCCGCTCCCTCACTCCGGACTTCTCCGCCGTCGGCGACCTCCGCCTCGGCGTCATCGGCGCCTACCCGGAGGCCGAGGCGCACATCGAGCACGAGGTGACCCAGGCCGGCGATGCGCACGCGGCACGCCCGGAGCACGCTGAGGGCACGTCGCCCGCATCCAGCACCTACGACCCCGTGCGTCCGGCCGACTACGAGGTGCGTGCCTTCGTCCCCGGCGTCGGCGTGCCGGAGGACCCGGTGACCGGCAGCCTCAACGCCGGGCTCGCGCAGTGGCTCATCGGCGCCGGCATCGCACCGCGCAGGTACACCGCCTCGCAGGGCACGCAGGTGGGTCGCACCGGCATCGTCGGGATCGAGCAGGTCGGTGAGGACATCTGGGTGTCGGGCTCCACGCGCACCGTGTTCACCGGCACCGCCGACCTCGGCTGAGGATTCCCGCAGGCTGAAGCGCAGTGATCGCACCATCGAGCTGTCACTGGTGCTCGAGATTCGCGCCCCGGATCGAGCACACGTGACAGGTCGATGGGGATCGGGCAGAAACGGCAGGTCGACGGAGCGTGCCGGCCTCGACCGGCCCCGGGCACACGCGCACGCCCTGCCGCCCACCGGCCCCACCGGCTGCACGCACTCTGCCGCCCGCACATCCGGGCGGCCGTTCCACCGACCACGCAACCTCATTTCGACCCGGCCCGCGCACGTATTCTGAAGACCCGCCCCGACGCCGAGGAGGCACGATGACTGCTCCGGATCCCACCCCCGCCCCCACGGACTCCCCCGACACCAGTGCCGCGCCTGCCGCCGCCGATCCCACCGGCACCGCGGACCGCGCCCCGCTGACCTGGTTCATCACCGGTGCGAACTCCGGCCTGGGGCTCGCGATCGCGCGCACCGCAGCCGCCGCCGGCGACCGCGTGCTCGCCACCGCGCGCCGCCCCGAGACCCTCGAACCGCTGACCGCCGAGTTCCCCGACACCGTGCGCACCGCCGCCCTCGACGTCACCCGCTCCGAGCAGATCCCCGGCGCGGTCGACGCGGCGATCGGCGCCTTCGGGCGCATCGACGTACTCGTCAACAACGCCGGCTACGGGCTGCGCGGCGCGGTCGAGTCCTGGAGCATGGACCAGCTGCGCCGCCTGTTCGACACGAATGTGTTCGGCGTCGTCGAGCTCACGCGTGCGGTGCTCCCGCACATGCGCGCGGCCGGCGGCGGCTGGATCGTGCAGATGTCCTCGGTCGCGGGATTCCGGGTGAGCCCGGGCGCGGCGGCGTACTCCGCGTCGAAGTTCGCGCTCGAAGGGCTGTCGAAGGGCCTCGCGCTCGAGGTCGCCCCGCACGGGATCGCGGTCACGCTCGCCGAACCCGGCCCGTTCCGCACGGACTTCTCCGGCCGCTCGCACGACTGGGGCGAGGAGCACCCCGCCTACACCGAGATCCTCGCCGAGGAGTTCACCAAGTACCGCGCCCGCTCCGGTAAGCAGGCCAACGATCCGGTGCGCGCCGCGGAGATCCTCGTCGACCTCGCCCACCGCCCCGACAGGCCGCTCCACCTGCCTCTCGGGCCCGAGGCGTTCGCCACCGCCCGTGGCGAATTCGGCTCCCGGCTGTCCGCGCTCGACGAGATCGAGGGCATCGCCGCGGACACCGGCTTCGCCGACGAGGCCTGAGCCGACCGCCGGTCAGCCGCCGGGGACCGTCCACCGCGGGACTGATCCACCGCGGGGCGGCCTCACCGTCTGCCGGTGTCGACGCTCCGCAGCACCGGGGTGAAGGCGAGGACGATCGCACCGAGGCCGGCGACGACCGTGATGACGAGCGCGTACCGCAGCCCGAGCGCCCCGGCGGTGAGGCCGATGAGCGGCGAGGAGCTGAGCATCGCGATCCGCAGCGCCCAGCTGGCGAGCGTGATGCCCATGCCGTGGCCGAACCCGGGGATCATCCCGGCCGCGGCGTAGGCGGTGGGGATGAACGTCGCGGATCCGTAGCCGGAGAGGAAGAACCCGACTACCACGGCCCACGGTTGGGCGACGCCCATCGCGATCAGCATGCCGATGGTCACGCACACGCCGCCGGACAGCACGACGCCGGGGCGCCCGATCCGGTCGGTGAGCCGGTCGGCGGTGAAGCGGGCGATGAGCTGCCCGGTGAGCGCGACGACGAACGCGATCCCGGCGAACTGCACGCCCACTCCGCCGACCTCGCTGAAGTACAGCGAGGACCAGTTCATGCCGAGGTCCTCGACGAAGGCGCCGAGCAGGCCGAGCGCGATGACGCCGGCGAGGAGCGCCCACTTCGAGGGGGCGGCTGACCGGTCCGGGCCCGAGGCGCTCGACGCCGGCCGTGCCGCCTCGCCTCCGGCTGTGTCCCCCACCGAGGTGCCGTCCGGAGTGCCGGTCTCCTCGGCTGCGGTGGCCCCCGCTGCCGGTCTCGCATCCGCCGGGCTCGCCCCCGGTACGGCACTCGCCCCCGCGACGTCGGTCGTCTCGCCGGAGTCGTCCTCGTCGGGGATGACGGTGCGCTTGCGGGGTGCAGGGCCCGTGCGGTCGGACGCGAAGGGGTTCGGGCCGGACAGTCGCCACGCCCAGAGCGCGAGGCCGACGCCGATCGCGCCGCTCACGCTCAGGTGCGCCCACAGCGGGATGCGGAGGGTGGAGGCGAGGAGGCCGAGGCCGCCGCCGGTCACCGAGCCGACGCTCCAGATCGCGTGGAGGGAGTTGAAGATCGAGGTCCCGCGCGCCTGCTCGACGATGAGGCCGTGGACGTTCTGCGCGGCGTCGACGACGGCGTCGAGGAACCCGGCGAGCGCGATGAGTCCGGCGACGATCCACGGGATCGCAGGGGCCCAGGCGGCCGGACCGCCGGACCCGGGGCCCGTTCCCGCCTCGGCCCCGGGCCCGAGGGCGGCGACGGCAGCCGCGGCGGTGAACACGAGGGCGAGCACCGCGGTCCCCGCACTCGCCACCGCCGCGGCGCCGAACCGGCGGATGAGCGGGGCCGGCAGGGCGGCCGCGGCGATCGAACCGACGGGCAGCGCTGCGATGATGAAGCCGAACTCGACCTCCGTGAGGGCGAGGAGGCCCTTGACCTCGGGCAGGCGGGTGAGGAGCCCGGAGATGAGGAAGCCGTTGAGGAAGAAGAAGAGGGAGGCGCCGAGCCGGGCGCGCGCGTGATGAGCGCGCACCGCGGGGTCCGTGCGCGGCTCCTCGGCTGGTTTCATGGCCTCCCGAGTCTAGTGGCCTGCCCCTGCCGCCCGCACTGCGAGCTCGGTCACAGGACGAGGTCGTGCTGCCGGGGCGGTCATTCCCCCGATGACGTCAGCCGCACCGCGAGGTCGACGAGCTCGGTATCGCGGCCCGGGGCCATGACGAGCTGCACCGAGGCGGGGAACTCGCCGCCTCGCGCCTCGGGAGCCCCGCGCACCTCGGGGACCCCGCGCATCCCGGCGCCGCTGGCACCGGACCCACCGCCGACGAGCGGCGAACCTCCGCCGAGGAGGTCGACGGGGACGGAGATCGCCGGCCAGCCGAGCAGGTTGATGAGCTGGGTGTAGAGACGCAGCTGGTTGCGCACGTGCTGGTCGGCGTCCTCCCACGCCACGGGTTCGGTGCCGAGGGTCGGGAGGACGAGCGCGTCGAGCCCGGCGAGCTGGGCGAGCGCCGCGGTCCGGAGCGCGTCGAGCTCCTCGAACGCCGCCGCGTGGGCCTCGTCGGTGATCCGCGCGTCACCCTCGAGGTTGCGGAGGATCTGCGGCTGGAAGTCCCGCCGGCCGGCGTCGAGCGCCGCGCGGTGGATCCGGTAGGTCTCGTAGCCGCGGATGTGCGCGAAGACATCCGGCATCCGGTCGAAGGCGAACGGGGCGGGGTCGACCGGGGTGAGCGCGACCCCCGGCAGCTTCGCGAGTGCAGGTTCGGCCCGGCGGGACATCCACTCCTCCCCGCAGTCGGCGGCCTCCGTGGTGAGCAGGCCGAGGGCGAGCGGGGCTTCGGTGCGCGCGGCCTCGGTGTACGGCTCGATACCGTGCGGGGCGTCGGCACGGGGGCGCACCGTGGGCGAGTCCAGGGTGTTCGAGCCTTCGACCTGCTGGGCCTCGGTGCGCGAGGTCTCCGCGTGCGCGGTCCACTCCTGCCACAGGAGCTGCATCTCCGCCGGGGTCCGCGTGAAGAATCCGACGGTGTCGAGCGTGGTGGACAGCGGGGCGACCCCGCCCTTCGGCACCCGGCCGAGCGAGGGCTTGAATCCCGTGATCCCGGCGCAGGCCGCGGGCACGCGCACGGACCCGGCGGTGTCGGTGCCGATCGCCACGGGCACGATCCCGGCGGCCACCGCGATCGCCGAGCCGTAGCTCGACCCGCCGGTGAGGAAACCCGGTCGCAGCGGATTCACGCCGCGACCGTGGGCACTCTCCTCGCCGAGGATCCCGTAGGAGTGCTCGTGGCACGTCGTCTTCGCCACCGGCACCAGGCCCATCTCCTCGAACCGGAGGACCACCTCGGCCGAGGCGCCCGCCGGCTCCTCGGGCCGCACGGTCGATCCCATGGTCGTGGTGACCCCCGCGAGGTCGATGACGTCCTTGATGACGAACGGCACCCCGTCGAGCCGGGAGCGCGGGGTCCCGCCGGCGCGCCGGGAGTCGACCTCCCGCGCGGCGGTCCGCGCGTGCTCGGCGACGCGCTCCGTCTGAGTCGCGGGCACGTGCGGTGGGGCGACGACGGCGTTGAGGCGTCGACCCTCCGTGTGGCAGGCCTGCAGCGCGGCCTCCACGCTCGGCTCGGCTGAAGCGGTGCGGTCTCCGAGAGCGGCAGCCAGCGCGACGAGATCGACGAGCGAGTCAGGCGCAGTGTGGGAAGCAGCGTCGGTGCGGGAGGCGGGGTCGACGTGAGATGCGGGGTCCGTGTGAGGCGCAGGGTCCATGGCTCCGTTCTACCCCCCATCCGCCGCACGGGGACAGGGGTCATCGGACCGCGCCCTCACCGATCGCGGCCCCACCGACCGCAACCTGACCTACCGAGCCCCAGCGCACCCGGGCCGGGCACCCGCCGCCGCCCGCTGCGGCGGACCCGCGCTCCTCCGGCTCCCGGCCCGGCCGGGCGCAGACGCGCCCGAGGCGACACGGGCCTGGCATCCGACACGAGCCCGACATCCGACACGGAGCTGACGCATGACGGCGGCCTGACACGCGATGCCGGCGCCTCCCCTCGAACGGGAGGCGCCGGCGTTCGGTGCGAGCGAGCCGCGATGACGACCGTCCGCTCCGGTCGATCTGCCGGACCGGTGATCGTTCCCGGATCCGGTCGTCACCGACTGCGCGGGCTCACCGGTACGCGATGGACACCGAGCCCGAGGTGGCGTCGAGGGTGATCGGGATGACGACCTCGGCGGAGGCGGGCGCCTCGTCGATCGCGATGTCGACCCTGCCGCTCGTCGAGCGCGTGCTGAGCCGGTACCCGGTGGCTTCCGTGTCCTCGACGTCGACGATCTCCGGGACGAAGAGCTCGACGGCCCCGGTCTTGCCGTTGATGTCGATGCCCTCGGTCGGGAGGGTCCGCGTGCCGAGCCGCGCCTCGACCCCACCGGTGTCGGTGTCGACCGTGAGCTTCTTCGCGACCGACAGGTCGTCGATCTCGACGGCGCCGAACTGGGTGTCGAAATCCGCGGTGCCGACGCTGCCGGATGCCCGCACGGCGCCCGTCGAGGTCTGCAGGCGCAGCGAGTCGGCGACGACATCGGCCTCGAGGTAGCCGGAGTTCGTCTCCGCGACGATTCCGCGGTAGGTCCCGTCGATCGAGGTCCGAGCGAAGTTCGAGGTGCTCGTGACGTCGAGCTCCTGCGCCTGGGACTCGGGCACCTCGACGGTGAGGGTGACCCGGTCGTTGCCGCCGCCGAGCACCGAGTCTCCGAGCCCGGTGAGCCCGACGGTGGTGACGCCGCCGGAGACGTCGACGGAGACTGCGGGGTCCTCCGCGCTCGACCCGCGGTAGTGGAAGGACACCGAGCCGGTCTTCCCCGGCGTGGTGACGATCCGGACGCGGGCGTTGCTCGCGTCGACGACGAGCTCGGACATGGTCTCCGGCAGGTCGACGGTCTCCGAGGTCTCATAGGTGTTGACGCGCTTGGTGAAGTCGATGATCGCGCCGGTCAGCGGCAGGATGAGCGCGATGACGGCGATGGCGGCGATGATCAGGCGGATGGCGAGGCGGAGGCCGGGGTTCATGCCGGCGGGTCCGGGAGTGCTGGGGGATGACATGGCGTGTCCTTTCGGGACTGCGGTGCAGAAGATCGATGCGGGGGCGGAGCCGCGGGTCGGTGGCGAGGTCGCGCGGTGCGGGCCGGACGCGGAGTCGAACGGGCCGGTGGTCAGGCTTTCGGGCTGTCAGGCGCGGAGGAAGCGGAGCACGGCGAGCACGCGCCGGTTCTCCGAGGTGTCGGCGGTGAGGCCGAACTTCGTGAACACCGAGCTGATGTGCTTCTCCACCGCGCCGGCGCTGAGGTACAGCGTCGAGGCGATCGCGGCGTTCGACTTTCCCTCCGCCATGAGCTGGAGGACCTCCCGCTCGCGCGGCGACAGCGTCGCCAGACCGTCCTGCTTGCGGGAGCGGACGAGGATCTGGGTGACGACCTCGGGGTCGAGCACCGTGCCGCCGGAGGCGACCTCGGTGACGGCGGCGAGGAAGTCGTCGACGTCGGCCACCCGGTCCTTGAGGAGGTACCCGAACCCGCCGGTGTTCTCCGCGATGAGCTCGGCGGCGTAGCGCTCCTCCACGTACTGCGAGAGGACGAGCACACCGGTCTCCGGGTTCTGGCGGCGCAGCAGGACGGCGGCCCGGATGCCCTCATCGGTGAAGGTGGGAGGCATCCGCACGTCGACCACGGCGAGGTCGGGGCGGTCGGTGTTGACGGCGGCGAGCAGCCCGTTGGCATCGGACACCGCACTCGTCACCTCGTGGCCGAACTCGGTGAGCAGGCGGACGATTCCTTCGCGCAGGAGGACGGAGTCCTCGGCGATCACGATGCGCATGGTACCTCCGCAACGATGGTCGTGGGTCCGCCTGCCGGGCTGGTGAGGCTGAGCGTGCCGCGGGCGGAGGTCACCCGGTCGGCGAGCCCGGCGAGGCCGGTGCGGCTGCCGTCGCGATTCACCTGCGCTCCTCCCCGTCCGTCGTCGGTGACGCTGATCTGCATCGATCGTCCGTCACCCACGATACCCACCCGGGCGCGGCTCGCACCGGAGTGCTTGGCGATGTTCGTCAGCGATTCGTCGACGACGAAGTAGGCGACGGACTCCGCCTCGGTGCCCGGTCGGCGCGGCAGGTCGATGTGGACGTCGACGAGGATCACCGAGCGGGCGGCGAGCGCGGAGATCGCCGGGTCGAGGCCGCGGTCGGTGAGCACCGCGGGGTGGATGCCGCGGGCGAGCTGGCGCAGCTCGGTGATCGCGACCTTGCTCTCCGCGTGCGCCTCGGTGAGGAGCTGGCGGGCGTCGTCGGGGTGGGAGTCGAACTTCGACTTCGCCATCCCGAGCTTCATCGACATCGCGACGAGCATGGGCTGCACGCCGTCGTGGAGGTCCCGCTCGATCCGCAGCCGTTCGGCGGTGGCGGCATCGACGGCGCCCACGCGGGCCCGGTCGAGGGTGTGGACCTCGGCGCGGAGTGCGGCGGCCTGGGTGGCCGGGAGCAGTCCGCGGTCGAGTGCCCGGTCGAGGTAGGGCGCGAACCACAGGAGGGTGAGGGCGACGAGGATGCCGGTCACGCCGAGTGCCCCGTTGAGCAGCCGGAAGCCGGCCGCCGCCGGGTCGCCGATCGTGAACACCTCCGCCGAGGCGGGGGTGATGGCGCCGGCGAGCAGCACGAGTCCGAGGCCGGCGCCGACGATCGCAAGCGTGAAGGCGAAGAGCCCGTAGAGGGCTTTGACGATGTGGTGTGCGGTCGAGCGCCAGAACGCGCTCGAGCGCAGGATCAGCCACTGGGTCTCGAGGAAGCCGGCGAATCCGGTGCGCCGGGAGACTGGTGGGGTCGGTGCGGGGATCCCGTCGGCGTACACCGCCTCTGCGCGGAGGCGCTCGACGTGGTTGATCCCGCGCTGGAGCAGGAACCACAGGAACAGGCAGATGATGCCGGCCCCGGCGGCGAAGATCCCGCCGATGCCGACGAAGAGGATCGAGATCGGCAGCCACAGCCACATCACACCGATGACGGCGGAGACGATGACGTTGGCGGCGCCGAGGAATCCGGGAGGGGCGGGGTTCCAGGAACGCTCCGCCGGCTCGGGGGCACCGGTGGCGGTGGATGCGGTGGCGGTCGACGCAGCGGTGGCGACGGTGGCGGGTTCCCCGGGTGCCGAGGCCCCGGCCCCGGGGCCCGTCCCGAGGTGCGTGGTGCGCGGGAGGTCCGCGGGCCGGGCCGGGGCCGGGGCGGGCGCCTCGAGCGTGGCGGTCGGGGCCGAGGCACCGGCCGGGTATTCGCGGGTCGAGTACTCGCCGGCTGCGTGTTCGCTGGTCGCGTTCTCGCGGGTCGAGGCACCGGCCGGGTACTCGCGGGTCGGGGCGGGTGAGGGGATCGGCCGGGTGGCGGGCACCTCGGCGGCGGGCGCCTCGGGACCGGGCAGCTCGGGGGCGGCGTCGTGGGCGGCCGGCCGGGGATCGGCGGACGGGTGGACGGGCGGTGCGTCGGGCCGCGGGGGCGGGGATTTCTCATTCATGCTGTCACCGTACGGATTCCGGGCATGCGCCCACTATGCGGTGGACCGTCCACCCGGCTTCGGGTTTTCCCGACCCGGGGCAGGGGGACGGGCGGACGCCGCGTCCGGCCGGGCCCGCCTCGCTGCGTCTCATGCCCTCCATCCGGCCATTGTCTCCCACCGGCGGATCGGTGAGGATGGCCTGAGTGTGACCGCCGTCATCCGAGAGGACCCCCATGCGCCTGTCGTCCCGTCCCTGGCTCCCCGCCGCCTCACGCGAGCGGATCTCCGCCGTCACCGCGCACACCTTCGCCGACACCGCCGCCCCGGGGAGCATCACCGCCGCGATCGAGGCGCTCGCACGGGACAGCGAGCGCTACTACTCCGAGCAGGCGCTCAACCTCAACCCCGCCTCGAACGTCATGAACCCCCGGGCCGAGGCGCTGCTCGCCGCCGGCATGGGGCCACGCACCTCGCTGGGCTACCCGGGGGCGAAGATCGAGACCGGGCTGCGGGAGCTCGAGGCGATCGAGGTCATCACCGCCGAGCTCGCCGGCCGCGTGTTCGGCGCCGACTACGCCGAGGTGCGGGTGATGTCCGGGGCGATGGCCAACCTCTACTCCTTCATGGCGACGTGCCGGCCCGGGGACTCGATCATCGCCTCGCCGGCGACGATCGGCGGGCACGTCACCCACCACCGCGACGGCGCGGCCGGTCTCTACGGGATCACCACGCTCGAGGCGCCCGTCGACGCCGCGCGCTACTCGGTCGACGTCGATGCGCTCGCCGCGCTCGCCCGGGAGGTCCGGCCGGCGCTCATCACGCTCGGCGGCTCCCTCAACCTGTTCGAGCACCCGGTGGCCCGGGTGCGCGAGATCGCCGACGAGGTGGGCGCGCGGGTGCTGTTCGACGCAGCCCACGTGTCCGGGATGATCGCCGGCGGGGTGTGGGCGAACCCGCTCGCCAAGGGCGCCCACCTCATGACGATGAGCACCTACAAGAGCCTCGCCGGCCCGGTCCACGGCCTCGTCCTGACGAACGAGGCGGAGCTCGCCGAACGCGTCGAGGCGATCGCGTTCCCCGGCCTCACCGCGAACTTCGATGTCGGCGCGGTCGCCGCTCTCGGGGTGACGCTCGCGGACTGGACGGCGTGCGGGGCCGACTACGCGCGGACCATGCGGGAGACCGCCGGCGTCCTCGCCGAGGAGCTCGCCGCCCGGGGCATCGCGCCGTTCAGGGGTGCGGACGGCTTCACCGATTCGCACCAGTTCGCGCTCCTCGCCGCACCGTTCGGTGGCGGCTCCGTCATGGCCGCCGCGCTCGAACGGGCGAACCTGCTCGCCTACGGGATCGGCCTGCCCGGGCCGGAGGTCGCCGGCGACACGAACGGCCTGCGGATCGGCACCCCGGAGCTCGCTCGCCGCGGGCTCACCGTCGCCGACATGCCGCAGCTCGCGGACTTCATCGCGCGCGCACTCACGGCCGGCGAGTCGGGACTCGCCGGCCGTGGATCCGGTGCGGATGGCGCCGGTGACCCGGCCTCCGCGCTCGCCGCCGAGGTGGCGGCATGGCGGGCCGGGTTCACCGGGGTCCGGTTCACCGCCGGCTGAGGGGCTGCGAGGAGGTGGCGGGTGCCGTTGACCCGGTAGGAGCCGTTGACCCGGTAGGAGCGGTTGACCCGGTGGGAGCCGTCACGGCGACCAGGGCAGGGGTGCCGGCGGGCGTCTCGGGCCCGGTGACCGATCCGGCGAGCGCCTCGGGCCCGGTGACCGATCCGGCGAGCGCCGGAGCCGGGGTGCGGAACTGGTCGGCGGCGCGGCCCTGATCGGGGCTGTTGGACTGATCGGTGCGGCCGGGCAGGTTGGTGCGGCCGGTCCGGTCCCAGCGGGGCAGTCGCCACAGGGCGATGGCGGTGAACACGACCGTGGTGGCGACCGCCACGGCGACCCCGATCGCCTGGATCTCCGTGACGTTCATGTCGACGAGGCCGAAGGCTGCGAGGACGAAGATCAGCGTGTTGTTGACGACGTGGAGCCCGATCGCGAGCTCGAGCCCGCCGGACCGGTGGGTGAGCACACCCATCGCGACGGCGAAGACCGTGATGTCGATGAGGCCGATCCAGTTGTAGTCGTGGGCGATGACGAAGAACGGCACCGGCGCGAGGTACGCCCAGGCGGGGTGGCGCAGCCAGCCGCCGATGACCTGCGGCAGCACACCGCGGAACGCGAGTTCCTCCGCGGCGGCCTGGAAGGGCACGAACAGCAGGGCGATGAGCAGCGCGACGAGCGTGCGCTCGTCGATCACCGGGTGCGGGATCGGTTCGCCCAGGCCCAGCAGCGAGGACACGAGCATCGAGGCGCCGATGAGCACGAGCGACAGGATCATCGACCGGCCGAGCAGGCCCCACCGCATCCGGCCGGTGACGGACAGCAGCGAGCCGACCGGGCGACCGCCGCCCAACCGGACGCCGATGAGGCAGGCGGGGATGAGGACGATGAGGGTCAGCAGGGAGTAGAGCTGGACGATCGGAGCGCCCATGTCCGTCTCCCCTGCGGTGAAGGTCTCGATGATCGGGGTGCCGCCGGGCAGGAGCGCGGCGATGCCGAAACCGACGGTGACGAGGACGAGGAGGACGAGGTAGGTCGCGCCGGTGGCGAGCAGGGTGAGCAGCGGGCGCCACCACCGGTGGGAACCGTGCGCGCGGCCGAGCAGGTGGAACGGGACGGGCGCGGCGGACGCAGCGGCGGCGGTGCCGGGCGCCGGGGTTGCCGCGGTTGAGCCGGGTGCCGCGGCGGGCTCGGCGCCGGCCGCGGGTCGGGCCGCCGAGGATCGGGCGGCGGGGGTGGTCAGGGATGCGGAGGATGCGATGTATTCGTTCATGTCTTCAGTCTTCGCGCCTCGTCACGCCCGCGGTATCGGTCAGCGGGGTGAACGCGCGCGGCGAAGGGATGATGTCGGATCATCCCTTCGGACGACAGCGGCCGGGCCCGGGCGCGCCCTAGGATCGAGGGGATGACGACTCTGCCCGCTCCGAACCCCTGGACCCGCCGTGCGGTGGTCGCGACGATCATGGTCGCCGGCGTGCTCCTCGGCCTGGGCCTGCTCCTCTTCACCGTCTGGACGTACATCGACCCGGTGGCGGCGGGAGTGGAGCCGATCCCCCAGGAGCGGGCCTACGCGCTGTTCCTGGTCCAGGTCGTGACCGGGGTCGCGGGGATCGTCCTCACCCCGTTCGCCCTCCGCCACTCCGCGGCGGAGGCCGACCCGCTCGGCACCGCGAGCGGGCCGCGGTCGGCGCTGATCTGCGGCCTCCTCGTCATCGCACTCGGGATGTTCTCCCCGCTCGGAGTGCCGCTCGCGGTGGTCGTCCTCGTCTCCCACTGCTCCCGCCGGTCCATCGCCTGGCCGGTGGCGGCCGTCGTGACGTATGTCGTGGGCGCCTTCGTCGCCGAGCTCCTCGGCGTCGACGGGGATCCGGGTTTCGCCTGGGGGTACCTCGCGCTCAGCCTCGTCATCCCGGTGATCGCCCTGCTCATCGGGATGATCCGCAGGCGACGTCGCGAGAACCGGCAGCGTGTTCTCGCGCAGGCCCGGATGACCGAGGCCGAATCCGCCGCGCGGGAGGACCGCGCCCGGATCGCCGAGCGCACGCGGATCGCCCGCGACATGCACGATTCCCTGTCCCACCGCCTCAGCCTCATCGCGATGCACGCCGGCGCGCTCGAGTACCGGGCGGAGACCGACCCGGAGGACGTCCGGGAGAGCGCGGCCACGATCCGCGAATCCGCCCACGCCGCCGCGGCCGACCTGCGCGCCGTGCTCTCGGTGCTCCGCGAGGAGCAGGAGAACACCGCGCCGCGCCTCGACCTCGAGGAGCTCGCCGCCGAGGCGCGCCGGGCCGGCACCCCGGTCGACATCACGTGGGAGGCGCCGCTGTCACCGGCCGACCACTCCCGGGCGCCGACGCTCATCGCCCACACGCTGTACCGGATCGTCCAGGAGGGGCTGACGAATGCGCGGAAGCACGCGCCCGGCGCGCCGGTCCGGGTGACGGTCAGCCCGGCCCGCCGCGCGGTGGTGCTCCGGGTGAGCAACCCCGGGCCGGCCGATCCTGCCGTCGGGATGCCGCCGGGAGGGACCGAGGCGCGCGTGCCGGGGTCCGGCCTCGGGCTCGTCGGGCTCGACGAGCGGGTCAGGCTCGTGGGCGGCACCCTCGAGGTGCGGCCGGCGGGCCCGGGACACGACGAGCACATCATCACGGCGACCCTGCCGTGGGAGACGGGAGACCGACGAGCATGACCGCACCGCACGCCCAGAACCCCGCACCCGAACGGATCCGCGTCGTCATCGTCGACGACGAACCGCTCATGCGCACCGGCCTGCGCCTCATCCTCGGCGGGGCTCCCGATATCGAGGTCGCCGGCGAGGCGGGCAACGGCGAGGAGGCGCTCGCCGGGATGCCCGGGTGGGCGCCCGGCGTCGTCCTCATGGACATCCGGATGCCGGTCCTCGACGGGATCGGCGCGACCCGGGCGATCGTGGAGGGTGCCTCGGACCCGGCCCGCGCACCCCGGGTGCTCGTGCTCACCGCCTTCGACACCGACGGCTTCATCCTCGAGGCGCTCCGCGCCGGGGCGGTCGGTTTCCTCCTCAAGGACACTCCGCCCGCCGAGCTCGTCGGTGCCGTGCGCTCGGCGGCCGCGGGGACGAACGCGATGAGCCCGAGCGTGGTGCGGCGTCTCGTCGACCTCGCCGGCGCCTCGGCCCCGGCCGCGGAACCGCCGGCCGACCCGCTCGCCGGGCTCAGCGCGCGCGAGCGTGAGATCGCCGAGTGCGTGGCGGCGGGGATGACGAACGGGGAGATCGCCGCACAGCTCTTCGTGTCGCTGCCGACGGTGAAGACCCATGTGGCGCGGGTGTTCGACAAGCTCGGGGTGACCAACCGGGTGCAGCTCGCGATCCTCGTCCTCGAAGCGCGGTGAGGAGCGCCGGCGTGTGCTCGCGGTTCCGGGAGCGCACAGTGGCACCGGGAGTGCACGATGTTTCCAGGAGTACACGGTGGCTCCAGGAGTGCACGATGGCACCGGCCGGATGTGGACTCCCCGTGAGATCCCCGGCGCACCGGGTCGGCCGTGGCTCTGTGAGCGGGTGCGGTTTGTAGAGTGGTCGGCATGACGGAACAGGTGTCGACGAACGGGCCGAGCCCCCTGCGGTCGCGCACCCGGACCCTGACCCTGTGGTGGATCGCCGCCGCCGGCGGACTCACCCTGTCGGTGGTGTTCCACATGACGCAGGCCTTCACCCCCGGGACCGTGAGCATGCTCGGCGGGCCGGAGATCAGCTCCGTCTACGACCAGCCCTCGATCGTCATGTTCTCCGTCGACCTGTGCCTCGGGGTGCTCGCGCTCGCGCTCCTGCCGGCCGCTCTCACCCACGACCCGATGGAGGTCGAGGAGTCCTACGTCGGTCCGCCCTCGGCGCTCGTCGCCGGGCTCGTCGTGCTCACCGTCTGGATGGTGTCCGTCATGGCCGCGCCCGCCGGGGCGATCGTGCTCATCTCGATCTCCTCCCGGCTGTCGGCCAATTGGACGGTGCCGGCGGTGTTCGCCTCGCTGCTGTCGATCGTCGTGTACGAGCTCACGATGTCGACCGACCTCGGCATCGACTGGGTGGTCATCGCGATGGCGATGGGCGTGACGCTCGCACTCGTGGGCGTCGGCGCCCTGCGCGGCACCCTGATCCGTCGCCAGGCGCGCGCCGCCGGCGGGTGACCGCCGGGCGAAGTGTGGTGGTTCCGGCGGAGAGTAGGACGAACAATGCCACCACTCTCCGTCGTAAGTCCCACAGTTCGCGCGATGCCGGCGCTCGTGCCGCCTCGGCCGCGACTCGCCGCACGCCTCGGCTGGGATGCGGACCTCACTGTCCCACCGATTGATTCTCGCTGTAACATGAAACACGAATGATTGATACCCGATTGGTTCAGGTCCGTTCGGGTGGCAAAGGAGATGTTCGATGACGCACAAGCCCCGTCCGCGCCCCGATACCCCGCACTACATGACCGAGGACCGCGTCGAGCTCCAGAAGCTCGCGCGCCAGTTCGCCCGCGAGGTCGTCCTGCCGATCGCCGACGAGGTCGACCCCGAGGAGGGACAGTTCCCCGCGGAGATGGTCCAGCAGATGGCCGACATGGGCTTCTTCGGCATCCTCATCCCCGAGGAGTACGGCGGCCTGGGACTCGGCGTCTTCGAGTACTGCCTCGTCGCCGAGGAGCTGTCCCGCGCCTGGATGAGCGTCGGTGGACTGCTCGCCCGCGGCAACGGCATGGGCGGCGGCTTCTCCGAGGAGCAGGAGCAGCGGCTCCTGCCCAAGGTCGCCACCGGCGAGTACCTGGGCGCATTCGCCCTGTCCGAGGCCGAGGCCGGCTCCGACGTCGCGAACATCAAGTGCAAGGCGACCAAGGACGAGGCCACCGGCGAGTGGGTCATCAACGGCACCAAGATGTGGTGCACCTACGCCGACCAGGCCGACTACATCATCCTCTTCGCCCGCACGAGCGTCGACGAGGACCCGAGCAAGCGCCACCGCGGCATCTCCGCCTTCCTCATCGAGAAGGAGCGCGGGACGTTCCCCGAGGGCATGTCCGGCACCCCGGCGCGCAAGATCGGGTACTTCGGCTGGAAGACCTGGGACCTCAACTTCGACAACTTCCGCCTGCCCGCCGATGCGCTGCTCGGCGAGGAGGGCAAGGGCTTCTACCAGGCCGTGTCCGGGCTCGAGGTGGGCCGCGCCCACACCGCCGCCCGCTCGATCGGGCTGGCCCAGGCCGCGCTCGAGGACTCCATCGACTACATGCACCAGCGCACCCAGTTCAACCACAAGCTCGCCGACTTCCAGCACCTGCGATTCAAGGTCGCGGACATGGCCGCGCAGATCGAGGCGTCCCGCCAGCTCATGTACCACGTGTGCACCCAGATCGACACCGGCCGCCGGTGCTCGAAGGAGGCCGCGATGGTCAAGTACCTCGCCGCGGAGATGTCGGAGAAGGTGACGAGCGAGGCCGTGCAGATCCACGGCGGAGCCGGCTACACCAAGGACTTCGCCGTCGAACGGCACTGGCGCGACGCCCGCCTGACGAAGATCTTCGAGGGCTCCTCGGAGATCCAGATGCGCATCATCTCCGACGAGCTGCTGGGCCGCTGAGGCGCCGGGCCGCCGCGGCTCGACCCCACGCTCGAACCAGCGATCTCCGGCGGTTCCGCTCTCAGGAACCGCCGGAGATCGCTGTCTCAGAAGGTCACTTGACCGAGCCGCCCACTCCTGGCGCTCGGAACCGGGTCACCGCTCCGATCGGGACCAGAATTCTGCGAGATCACGGCCGAGCGCCTCGGCCTCCTGCATCGGCAGCGAGTGCGTGGCACCGGCCCACAGGGTCACCTCGGCGTCCGGCAGCAGCTCGTCGGCGCGACCGGCCGCCTTCTCCCCGCCCGCCAGGGAGTCGGTATCGCCGAACGCGGCGTACACGGGCATGGTGAGCGCACGGAGCTCGTCGTCATCGAGCACTGCCGGCATCGGGAGCGCGGAGTGATAGTGCTCGCTGCCCGCACTGATCATGCGCGCCACCGGGTCCTCGGGATCGTAGGGGACTCCCCCGATCTCACCGAGCGCACGGTTGCGCAGACCCTCGGGGATGAGTGGCAGTGATCCGACCATCGCCCAGGCGAACTTCCCCACGGGCGGGTTCGCCACGGTCATGAACGGCTCGAGCAGGGTCAGCGATGCGACATCGCCGGGATGGGACAGGGCATAGGCTGCGGCACCTGCGCCGCCGAAGGAATGCCCGACCACGTGCGCACCGTCGGGAGCGAGCTGGGCCAGTGCCTCGGAGATCCACTCCGCCTGGTCCTCGAACGAAGCGATCGGCACCCCCTGCACCGACATCCCCGCGTCCCCGATCGCGTCGAAGGCGATCACCCGGCGGTGGGCTGCGAATCCCGCGAGATTCTCCGCCCACATCGGGACTCCCGAGGACATTCCCGGGATGAGCACGACCGGGACGGTGCCCTCGGCCTCCGGGCTCGACCATTCGTAGGCGCGGACGGTCCCGAACGCCGTCGGAAGGTCGTGGACCGCGGTGGACTCGGGCAGGAATCGCATCGCCGCGTCGTACGACTCGGTGTAGTCGGCCCGGCCTTCGGCGGTCCGGAAGTGCCCGACGCCCGGGGCTCCGAAGAAGAACTCCCCGGTTGCGACGATACCGACGATCGCGAGGAGCACCGTCACGGCTCGGGCGACCCGGGATCCGCAGCCGCCGCGCCGCCGAACCTCGGTCGGCCGGGCGTCCTCCTCGGTGGTCATGGTCGCCTCGGTCATCGGCACCTCCCCTTTTACAGTACGTTCATACTGTAAACGGAGAGGAGTTGTTCCGTACAGTCGTCACATGCCCAAGATCGTCGATCACGCCGAGCGCCGCAGCGAGATCGTCGTCGCACTGTGGTCCACCATCTACGCCGAGGGGATCAGCGGCGTCTCATTCGCCGCGGTCGCCCGTCACGGCGGGATCTCGATCGGCCGGATCCAGCACTATTTCGCCACCAAGCGCGACCTCGTCCTCGCCGGCGTGCGCGCGATCGTCGCGGCGGCGGAAGAGGATTTCCGGTCGACTCCGGAGGGATCCGAAATCCCCGGGGACGAGCCCGCACGATCGTCCCGCGCAACCCCGATCGATAAAGGGGACGCGACCGATCACGCCGTCGACACGCTCCGCTCGCTCCTCACCGGGCAGATCCCCGAAACGCAGGAGGCCCGGATCGGATCAGCCGTCTGGTCCGCCTACCTCGCGGCCTCGATGGCGGATCGCGAGATCGCTGCAGTCGTCCACGATGCGCTCGGCGGCACGCGGGAGCTCATCGCACAGCTCGTCGCGCAGATCCGACCGGACCTCGCACACGCAGAGGTCGGTACCCTCGCACTCCGCCTCTCCGCCCTGCGCGACGGACTCGCGCACGAGGTGCTCCACGGCACCGCAGCGCCGGAATCCGCCCGGGCGGTGATCGAATCGGAGATCGCCGCACTCACCAGCCGGGGGTGAGGGCGAAGCTCGCACGGATGAGGCACTGCACCTCGGCGGCGTCGAGCGCATCCTCCGCGTCGCCGAGCAGCACGCTCGCCCAGCTGCCCTTGTGCATGTGATAGGCGGGGAGGACGCCGCCGCCGTCGAGCAGCGCATCGAGCTCGTCGGGGTCGACCTTGATGTTCATGACCTCGTGGACCGCGTCCCCGGCCAGTCCGAGCTTCTCCGCGGGCACGTCCATGACGAGCGCGAACCACTTGCCCGTGTCCGCGTGCCGCAGCACCGCGTAGTCCGGGTGGTGCATCCACGGGAAATCCGGTTCGATCGAGAACTCCTCGGCGACGAACGCGAGCACTGCGTCCCGGTCCATGTCATCCCCTTCCGTCGTGGAACCCGCGGCCGAGGCGCCCCGCGCCCCGCCAGCACCACGATCCCACCCCGCAGCACACCTCGCCAATCCCGTGGTCCTGCATCCTCAATGCGACCGCTTCCCACCGATGCAACTGCTTCTCCTCTGTTTCGAAGCCACTGGGCCGGAATTCGTTCGTCCATCGGAGAAACAGCTGCATCGTGCGTCCGAACGGCCGCCGTGCACCAGCATGCGGACCTGTCTCGACACCCGCCACCGGGAGTGATGGAATATGAGCACCCGCTTATGCGCAGTTGATCGAGGAGGATCAGGATGCAGGTTTTCGCCGTCCACGGCCCCGGAGAGCCCGTCAAGGAGATCGAGGTTCCCACACCGGAGCTCGCCGGGAAGGAAGTGATCGTCCACATCACCCACTCCGGCGTCTGCCACTCCGATGTCCACTGCCAGGAGGGGCACTTCGACCTCGGTTCGGCCGGCAAGCTGCCGATCGCAGCCTCCGGCGTCCAGTGGCCGGCGGTGTTCGGCCACGAGATCGTCGGCACCGTCGTCGCCGCCGGGCCCGAGGCCACCGTGCAGCCCGGTGACACGCAGTACATCGTCTTCCCGTGGATCGGCTGCGGCAAATGCCAGGCCTGCCGCGAGGACCGCGAGAACTACTGCCCGCGCGGCCGCAACCTCAGCGTCGGCCTGCGCGGCGGATTCGCGCGCGAGGTGTGGGTGCCCGACGAGCGCTACCTCATCGAGCTCGGTGACCTCGACCCGGCCTGGGGCGCGACGCTCGCCTGCTCGGGCGTGACGAGCTACTCCGCGGTGAACAAGGTGCTCCCGCGCGGCGAGGAGGATGTCGTCGCCGTGATCGGCGCCGGCGGTGTCGGCCTCATGGCCGTCGCGATCCTCAACGCCCTCGGGCACCAGAAGATCGCGGTCGTCGACGTCAGCGACGAGAACCTCGAGATCGCGAAGAAGCTCGGGGCGACGATCACCTTCAACTCGAAGGTCGAGAACCCGACCGCCGGTCTGATCGAAGCCGCCGGGGGCAAGATCGCCGCGGCGATCGACTTCGTCAACAACGGCGCCACCGCGTCGATGGCGCTCGGCGCGCTCCAGAAGGGCGGCCAGCTGGTGAGCGTCGGACTGTTCGGCGGCGAGCACACCTACCCGACGACTCTGCTCGCCCTCCAGGTGTTCACCATCCAGGGCAACTTCGTGGGCAGCCTGCCGGAGCTCAAGGCGGTCGTCGAGCTGGCGCGCACCCACGACCTGCCCCAGCTCCCGATCGTCGAGCTGCCGCTGAGCGCGGACAACATCAACGCCTCACTCGAGGACCTCGCAGCGGGCAAGTCGCGCGGTCGCACTGTGCTCGTGGCGGACTGATCGCCGAAGGCGGGCCGGCCGCACCGGAGCCGTCCGACACAGTCATGCCCCGCAGAACCGCTCGGTTCTGCGGGGCATGGCTGTGCGGGTGCGGATCAGGCGAGCTTGCCGGCGACCTCGACGACGCGCTTCGACATGTGCTCGAGGGCGTCGATGGTCGGCTGCTCGAGCTCGTTCTGATTGTCCCCACCGGTGACGTGCGAGACGCCGTAGGGGTTCCCGTCGACGAACTTGAGCTGGTCGGTGTAGCCCGGGGCGACGATGATGCCGCCGAAGTGCATGATCATCTGGTACATGTGCTGCAGGGTCGTCTCCTGCCCGCCGTGCGCGGTCTGGGACGAGGTGTAGGCCGCGTAGACCTTGTTCGCGAGCTTGCCCTGTCCCCACAGCCCACCGAGCGTGTCGATGAACGACTGGAACGAGCCGGTGACGTTGGAGTAGCGGGTGGGCGAGCCGAAGATCACGGCGTCGGCCCACACGATGTCGTCGCCGGTGGCGGCGGGCAGGTCCTTCGTCGCCTCGTAGTTGGCGCTCCAGGCCGGGTTCTCGGCGAACACCGAGGGGTCGACCTGCTCCTCGATGTGGCGGACGCGCACCTCGGCGCCGGCGGCCTGGGCGGCGCGCTCGATCTCGGCGGCCATCTTCGTGCCGTGGCCGGTGGCGGAGTAGTAGATCACTGCGAGCTTGGTCATGTGGATCCCCTGTCGATCACGGGTCGGATCTGTTGAAATCTGAACCATCTGACGTCTTCACCCTAGTCAGCGGTCTCCGGTCCCGGCCAGCATTCCGCCCGGATACCCAGCGGACGTGGATACGATGATCAGACCGGACCCGAGCAGGACCGGTCCGGAACGTGCCGCCGCCCGACATCGGTGGCGCGGACCGCCGGGTGCCGCCCCGGGCGCCGGCAGAGGAGTGATGAGAATGCGCACCGGAAGACTCGACCCCGCCGCCCGCTCCCGGGCGATCGACACCCTGGCCCGCACCTCGGCGGCGACTCCGCTCGACATCCTCGTCGTCGGCGGCGGAGTGACCGGCGCCGGCGTCGCCCTCGATGCCGCGACCCGCGGCCTGCGGGTGGGGATCGTCGACGCGGGCGACTGGGCCTCGGGCACCTCCTCGAAGTCCTCGAAGCTCGTCCACGGCGGCCTGCGCTACCTCGAGATGCTCGACTTCGCCCTCGTCGCCGAGGCGCTCCGCGAGCGCGATCTGCTCCTCACCACCCTCGCCCCGCACCTCGTGCGCCCCGTGTCCTTCGTGTTCCCGCTCGACTCGCCCGTCGCCGACCGCGCCTACATCGGCTCGGGCATGACGCTCTACGACGCGATGGCGATCCGCCCCGGGACGCGCCGCGCGATGCCGCTCCACCGCCACCTCGGCCCGCGCGGCCTGCGCAGCCGCTTCCCCGGCCTGCGCACCGAGCACGGCGGGATCGAGTACGGCGACGCGCAGGTCGACGACGCCCGCCTCACGCACACGCTGATCCGCACGGCCGTCGCCCACGGCGCGGTGGCGGCCAACCACGCCCCGGTCACCGGCTACCTCCATGCGTCGGAGAGCACGGACGGGGCTGCTGGCGGATCCGCAACCCCGAGCAACAGCGACGGCGAGAGCGGGAGCGACGGCAGTGGCACCGGCAGGGCTTCCGGCGGGGACACCGGCAGGGCTTCCGGAGCAGACAGTTCCGCGGGCCCAGCCTCCTGCACAGAGGATCCCGCGGGCCGGGGCACCGGCCGGCCCATCGTCGGGGTGCGCGCCCGCGACGAGCTCACCGCGGAGGAGTTCACGATCCACGCCCGCCACACCGTGCTCGCCACCGGCGTGTGGACCGAACGGCAGCAGCAGCTCACCGGCTCCTCCGCCGGGCTGCGGGTGCTCGCCTCCAAGGGCATCCACATCACCGTGCCGCGGGACCGCATCGCCGCCGACCCCGGCCTCGGCGTCATCACCCGCACGGAGACCTCGGTGCTCTTCATCATCCCGTGGGACGAGCTGTGGCTCATCGGCACCACCGACACCCCGTGGCGCGAGAGCGTCAGCCACCCGCTCGTCACCGCCGAGGACATCGAGCGGGTGCTCGCCAACGCCAACGCCGTGCTCAGCGAGCCGCTCGAGCGCACCGACGTCGTGGCCGCCTACGCCGGCCTGCGCCCGCTCGTGCAGCCGCCGGCGGATTCCGACGACAGCACCCGGGTGTCGCGCGAGCACGCGATCGAGGAGGTCGCGCCGGGCGCCTCGGCGATCGTCGGCGGGAAGCTCACGACCTACCGGGTGATGGCGGAGGACGCGGTGGACTTCGCGCTCCGCGCCCGCCGCCCGCACCCGCGCAGCCGAACCGAATCCGTGCCGCTGCTCGGCGCGGACATCACGGAGATCACCGGCCCGCGCCGGGAGCGGCTCCGCGCCGCCCACGGCTGGGACGACGCGCGCCTCGGCCGGCTGCTCCGCCGCTACGGCTCGCTGCTCGGCGAGCTGCTCGACCTCATCGACGAGCGCCCCGAGCTCGCGGAGCCGCTGCCGGGAGCGCGGGAGCACCTTGCGGTCGAGGCGGTCTATGCGGTGCGAGCCGAAGGCGCTGTGCACCTCGCCGACGTGCTCCACCGACGGCTGCGCTGCGACCTCGCGTGCGCCGATCGGGGCGTGGAGGCGGCTCGGGCTACCGTCGCTCTCATCGCCCCGGACCTGGGCTGGGATGCCGAGGCGACCGCCGCCGAGCTCCGGGAGTTCACCGCGGAGGTTGCCGCCCAACGTGCGGCGGAGCGCACGCGGACCGACGCCGAGGCGGTCGCGGAGTACGCCGCCCGGAGCCGGGTGTGAGCACGGATACGGGTGCAGGAGAACAGATGACTGCGACGGGCAGCAGGGAGACCCGCCGGGTGGTCGACTGGCTCCTGCCGATCGACCCGGCCGCACATGCGGAGCATCTGCCTGCGGACTGGCGCACGCGCCGGGACGCGAGCGCGGTGTGGGAGGCGATCGGGCGATCCCAGCCCATCGGGCGATGGTGCCTGCGCAGCGGGTACCGGACCATGCGTTCGGGTGATCGGATCTGGGCCTACCTGTCGCGCCGCCAGGAGGTGTGCGCGGTCGGCGCGGTGAGGGAGGTCGTGGAGGACACGGAGTGGTTCGTCCTCATCGACTGGGACGAGCCCCGCACCGCGAAGCTGTGCCGCGACCCGCTGCCGCGTGCGGTCTTCGGGCAGGTGCCGATGTCGACGTGCCGAGCCGGGGTGCGTGCCGCCTCGGCGCTGGCGGAGCGCTTCGCCGCGCTCGGGTGAGGCCCGGGTCCGGCCTCTGCTGAGGCTCGTGGCGGAGGCTCGGGTCAGGAGTCGCCGCTCGTGCAGATGCAGGCGCGGTTGCCCTGCTTGTCCTCGAGGACGGTGAAGCTCGGGGCGTGGCTGGTGTCGACGACGGTGCCGCCGGCCTTGACCGCCCGCTCGACCCGGGCCTGCGCCTGGTCGTCGGGCACCCACACGTCGAGGTGGAAGCGCTGCCGAGGGGTCTCGTGCTGCTCGGTGAGCTGGAACCACAGGGGCGGCACCTGGCCGGTGTTCTCCGTGACCGTTCCGCCGTAGGACGAGAAGAACTCCGCGGAGCCCTGCACGCGTCCGATGTCGCCGTCGAGCACGGCGGCCCAGAACGGTGCGATGGATTCTGCGCGCACGCTGTCGAGGGCGATCTCGATCTCGGTGAGCCGCTCCGGTGCGGCGCTCACGCCGAGCCGGGCGGCGATCCCGCTGATCGTCTCCGCCATGTCGAGGTCGCGCTGGGTGACCCCGCCGGCGCTGTGGCTCACGAGGGCGAGGTCGACGTGGAGGTACCGGAGGTCGATGTCCGGGTGGTGGTCGGCGGTCTCCGCCGCCTCGGCCACGGCGTCGACGAAGCGGATGCCGGTGGCGAAGTCCCCGGTGAGGAACCGCGCGCGGACGATCCGGTTCATCAGGCGCCACTGAGCGGGGAGGTTCGCGCGGATGACATCGCCGGTGAGGATCTTCATGGACCGATTATCCCGTGTCCGCGCGCCCGTGTCAGCCCCCGATCCCCCACCCGAGACCTCAAAATGCGAAGGTTCCTGGGAACCGATCCGCGATGTATCGCAAGGTCACTGGCGCTCCTCGTCACAGGCGCACCGCGTCACAGGCGCTCCGCGTCGAACTGCGCGGTATCCCGATCCAGGCGCGCAATGACGCGTTCGAATCGGGATACCGCGCAGTTCGTCGGAGACAAGCCCGATACCGCCTGCCCCGACGCGAGCGGGGCGCCGTTTTCGCTCCCGCGAATCGGACGCCAATAGAGTCGGGCACCGATAGGTCGAAGGCCAAGAGAGTCAAACGCCCATAGATCGAGTGCCAGAAGAGTCTTGCGCCTTGAGGCCGGCCGGGCGTCTGCAGGTCGAGTGCCAAAAGTGTGCAATTTCTCGCGGTTCCGTTCACAGGAACCGCAAGAAGTTGCACTCTGGGCGGAATCAGGCGTCGGTCATCGCGGCGCGCTTCTCGCGTGCGCCGACGAGTGCCTCGCCCCAGAGCACCATGTCGTCGATCATCGAGGCGAACGGCTGGACCGAGACCTCCTGCGGGGCGAACTGCCCGTCGGTGAAGTCGGTGAAGATGCTGAAGGAGGTCTGGTCGCGCACCACGGCGACCCGCGAGTTCGCAAGGATCAGGCGCAGGTGCTCGGCCGCGCGCACGCCCTTGTCGGCGCCGTAATTCACGATGCCGGCGACCTTGTGGTTGAACTCGAGGCTGACGTAGTCGAGGGCGTTCTTGAGGCCGCCGGGGACCGAGTGGTTGTACTCGGGAGTGACGAAGATGTAGCCGTCGAACTCGGCGAGCTTAGCGCCCCACGCCTTGGTGTGGTCGTTCTGGTACATGTGCGCGCCCGCCGGGATCGGCTCATCGAGGACCGGCAGATCGAAGTCGTCGAAGCGCACGATCTCGGCCTCGATCCCGCCGCGGGCAGCGAGCTGCTGGGCCACCCAGTCGACGACCTGGGGGTTGAGGGCATTGGGTCGGTTGGTCCCGGCGATGATGGCGATCTTCAGCATGTCTCTCCTGTATGAGTTGGCGGATGTCGAGGGGATGCCGTGCGGCGGAGCCGGACTACCGCGACCGCCGGTGCTGCGGCGGTGGCCGACCGACGCCCCGGATCCCTGCGTCTTCACTCAGACTAACTTAGTTCAAAGTTAAATCATTCCATGGCTGGTGAGGGTTTCCTCACAGCGCCGCCCCACCCGGTACCGTGCCGCCGGCTCCTCCAGACCGTCGCCGAGGCGCCCGCCCCATCCCAGCACCGCCCTCGGCCCAGCCCCCAACCGCGCCACCGCCCTCACCGCGCCACCGCCCTCACCGCGCCACCGGCCGCCCGGCGCGCGGCCGCCCGGTACGACCGGCGTACACTCACGCAAGACCCCTTGATGCAATCCCCGCCCGCGCAGCGAACGGAGCCGGCATGGCCAGCCACGAGAAGCACATCGAGAGCCCCCTGTCCGGCATCGACGACACCGCGCATCCGCCCCGGCGGGTGCGGCACCCGTCCCACGCCGACAAGCCGGACTCCCCGAGCGATCTCACCAAGCCCTCGTGGAAGAACATCGCGCGCACGACGTACCGGGAGTACCTCGACGACGAGTGCATGGACCTGGCCGCCGGACTCACCTATCGCATGGTGCTGTCGACGTTCCCCGCGCTCATCGCGCTCGTGTCCATGCTCAGCCTCGTGGGCCAGAGCGGATCGCTCGAAACCGTCCTCCAGCAGGCCGACCGCGTGGTCCCCGCGGACACGTGGAAGATCATCGAGCCGGCGCTCTCCGCGGTCCTCACCGCTCCTGCCCCCGGGCTCGGCCTCGTCCTCGGTCTCGTCATCGCACTGTGGACGGCCTCGGGCTACACCAAGGCATTCGGCCGGGCCATGAACCGGATCTACGACGTCCCCGAGGGACGCGGTCTCATCAAGATCAACGCACAGATGTACCTATTCACGGCTCTCCTGCTGGCCCTCGGCGCGATCGCACTCGTGATCTTCGTCGTGTCCGGCCCGATCGCGGAGTTCATCGGCGGTCTCATCGGACTCGGCGGGACGGCGGTGACGGTGTGGAACATCGCCAAGTGGTTCCTGCTCGCCGGCGTCGTCATCGTCGTCGTCGCGCTCCTCTACTACGCCACCCCCAACGTCAAGCAGCCGCGGTTCCGCTGGATCAGCATCGGCGCCGTCGTCGCGATCGTCGTCTCAGTCCTCGCGACCCTCGGTTTCTTCTTCTACGTGACGAACTTCGGCAACTACAACGCGACCTACGGGGCGCTCGCCGGCGTCGTCGTCCTGCTCCTGTGGCTCTACATCGTCAACGCGGTGCTCCTCCTCGGAGCGGAGATCGATGCCGAGCTCGAGCGCGGTCGCGAGCTCCAGGCGGGACTGCCGGCCGAGCGGGAGATCCAGCTGCCGCCGCGCGACACCACCGCGAGCGACACCCGTGAGAAGAACTTCGCCGAGGACGTCGAGCGGGCGCGCGCCCTGCGGATCTCCGCGGGCGAGACCGCCGAACCCGACGAGGCGCCCCGCAGCTGACAGCCCACCGAACGCCCCTCGCCCGCTCCGCGGACACGCGTTGACCGCCCCGTGAGCCCTCCATAGACTCGGGAGCAGTACCTGAACGATTGTTCAGTTCTGCGGCGGTCGCCGCCGGACCCTGCGTGCGAAGGAGCACCCATGACCTCGATCGGACCCGAAATCGACTACCGGGTGGAGGACGGCGTCGCTGTCATCACCCTCAACCGGCCCGAGCGTCGCAATGCCTTCAACCGCGCGCTGCTCGCCGCCTGGGCCGCCGCGATCGACACCGCGGCCGCGGACCCGGAGGTCAAGGTCCTCCTCATCACGGGTGCCGGCAAGGGGTTCTGCGCCGGGGTGGACCTCGGCGAGTTCGGTGGGGTGACGGAGACGCTGCAGCGCCGCGCCTACCTGGCCGACGACGTCCATGCCGTCGCGCGCGCCCTCGAGCACCTCGAGAAGCCCTATATCGCCGCGATCAACGGTGATGCGATCGGTGCGGGGATGGACATGGCGCTCATGGCCGACATCCGCCTCGTCGGCACCGAGGCCCGGCTGTCGCAGGGGTACGTGCGCGTCGGTCTGGTGCCCGGCGACGGCGGGGCGCACATGCTGCCGCGCATCGTCGGCGAACAGCGCGCGCTCGAGCTCATGTGGACCGGCCGGTTCATCGACGGCGCCGAGGCGACCGAGCTCGGCATCACCATGGCCCACCACCCGACCGAGGAACTGCTGCCGGCAGCGATGGAGCTCGCGAAGTCGCTCGCCGCCGGCCCGCCGATCGCGATCCGCACGATCAAGCGCCTGACCCGCATCGCGCGCACCCAGTCGCTCACCGACCACCTCGTCCACGCCGCCGCGGAGCAGGCGGTCATCCAGTCCACCGCGGACTCCGCCGAGGCGGTCGCCGCGTTCAAGGAGAAGCGCGCCCCGCGCTTCGAGGGACGCTGAGGAGGCCGGCGATGAGCTCGACCGAGATCCGCACCCGCATCCGCACTCTGCTCGACGACTGGCTGTCGGCCGGCCGGTTCACCCCGACGGTGGACTGCTGGCTGCGCTCGGTGGACCGGGACTTCTCCCGCGCGCTCGGCGAGGCCGGGCTGCTCGGCATGACGTGGCCGGTCGAGCACGGCGGCGAGGGCCGGCCGAACACCGACCGGTTGGCGCTGACCGAGGAGATGCTGCGGGTGGGTGCTCCGGTCACGGCGCACTGGATCGCCGAGCGGCAGATCGGCCCGGCGGTGCTGCGCGCCGGGACTCCGGAGCTCAAGGCGGCGATCCTGCCCGACATCGTCGCCGGCCGGGCGATCATCGGGCTTGGGATGAGCGAGCCGGAATCCGGTTCGGATCTGGCGAGCGTGCGCACCCGAGCGGTGCCCACCGAGGGCGGGTGGATCCTCAACGGCCACAAGATCTGGACCACCCAGGCGCACAACGCCACTGCGATGTACATCCTCGCGCGCACCTCGGAGGAGGAGAAGAAGCACCAAGGGCTCAGCGAGTTCGTCATCGACATGGACTCCCCCGGCATCGAGGTGTCCCCGATCGTCGACCTCGCCGGCGAGCACCACTTCAACGAGGTCCGCTACACCGACGTGTTCATTCCTCGCGAGCGGCTCATCGGCACCGAGGGCGAGGGCTGGAAGCAGGTGATCGAGCAGCTGAGCTTCGAGCGCGGCGGACCCGAGCGGGCCCTGTCGACGTGGGTGCTCGTGCCCGAAGTGCTCGCCGCGCCCGGTCTGCGCACCGACGAGGGCGCGCTGCGCGACCTCGGACAGGTCGTCGCGGAGCTCTCCGCGCTGCGCCACATGTACCGCCGCATCGCCGCGGCACTCGACGCCGGGGAGGCGCCGATCCGGCTGGCGGCGGCCTCGAAGTTCATCGGCAACGGGTTCGAGAAGGGGCTCATCGACATCGCCCGCCGCCTCGTTCCCACCCCGGGTGAGAAGCTCGCCGGTCTCATCCAGCAGGCGCTGTGGGCGTCTCCGGCGTTCGGGATCCGAGGTGGGGCGGAGGACGTGCTGCTCGGCATCGTCGCGAAGCTCGAGCTGCCGCGTGACCTGTCGAAGGCCACCCCGCAGCCGCGCCTGGCCGACCCCGAGGCGCAGGAGCTCGTCGAGCTCGCCGGGAAGGTCGCCGGCGGCACCCTGCTCGACGTCGATCGCAGCGATGCCGGTCTGGACCGGCTGCGCTCGACGGTCGAGGACCTCGGCTGGACGCGGGTGTCCGTGCCGGAATCGGCCGGCGGGTCCGGCGGGTCCCTCGCCGATGCCGGGGCGATCGTGCGCGGGCTCGCCCGCCTGGGCGTCACCGCGGACCTGCCGGAGCACCTCGTCGCCGCGCACACCGGTGCCGGGCTCGGACAGCGGGAGGCCACCGCGCTCGCGTCGCTGCTCGACGCCGCGGTGCTCCTCGGTGCCGGGGAGGCAGCCCTCGCGCTGACCATCGGCCACGTCATCGAGCGCGAGCAGTTCGGGGCGCCGCTGGCGGCGATCCCGGCGGTGAAGTCGTGGATCGCACGGATGCGCATGCAGCTCGACCTCGCAGTCGAGTCCTACGACCGCGCCCTCGAGATCGCCGGCGAGGCGCTCGTCGCCGCCGAGGCCGATGATCAGGCCTCCGATGCGGCGGGCGGCCAACACAGGACGGCGAACGATCCGGCCGGCACCTCGGCAGCGGGCACCTCGGGCGAGAGCGCCCCGGGAACGGGGATCAGCGACGCCCAGGTGGCCGCCGCCCTCTCCGCGAAGGCGATCGCTGCGCAGGCCGGCGGGCTCGTCGCCGCGCAGACGCATCAGCTCCACGGCGCGATCGGGATCACCGCAGAGTACCCGCTCCACCACCTCACCCAGCTCATCTGGGCCACCCGCGATTCCGGCACCAGCGAGCACGCAGCGCTCGTCGAGCTCGGCCGCCTGGCCCTAGCCGGCGGCGAACCCGTGATCTGGGACCACCTCACCGACTCCGCCCCGGAGAGCTGAGACGGGCCCACCGACCACGTTGCGCGCCCCGAGTGATGCGCACGCGTCGAGTGGTCACAGATCCTTGAATCCACTCGATATTTCGAGGATCTGTGACCACTCGACGGGCGTCCGAGGAGAGGGTGCCGCGCAGCACCGCAACAGCGCAACCCCTCAGAAGCTCAGGAGGTCGGCTGCCTCGAGGTGGGAGATCTCGTTGCCGGTGAGCATGATCGCGCGATCGGCGGCGAAGCGCACCCGGGTGATCCCGGCGTGGGCGGGCCGGAACAGGAAGTCGCGGCTCAGCCCGTACTCCTCGGCGAGGAACGCGTTGATCACGCCGCCGTGGCAGGCGATCGCCACCTGGTCCCCCGCATGGCGCCGGGCGATCTCCCAGATCGCCCCGTGGACGCGGGCGCGGAACTCCGCCGAGCCCTCGCCGAGCGGGATCGAGTCCCAGGTCAGCGTCTCGATCATCTGCCGGCTGGCCGCGAGCGCGCGCTCGGTGCCGACGGCCTGCTCGAAGCTCTGCTCGCCGGGCACGTCCCGGAAGATCCCGACCTCCTTGAGCCGCTCGTCCACGACGACCTCGACCCCGTGGTGGGCGGCGATCGCCTTCCCGGTGTCGTGGGCGCGGGCAAGGTTCGAGGAGTACACCGCGTCGAGCCCGGCCCCGGCGAGCGCCTCACCCACGGCGAGCGCCTGCGCACGGCCCTGCTCGGAGAGGTGGGCGTCGTAGGCCATCGACTCCGGGGAGTCCTTGCCGGCGCGCACCTGCTGGCCGTGGCGGACGAGGTACACGTCCGTCGCATCATCGACGCGGGTCAGCAGTGCGGTGCCGAGGGCCCGCCCGAGGAAGTTGCTCATGGGTCTCCGTTCAGAGGTGGTCGGTCGGGAAGCCGGGACGCGCTCAGCTCGGGGCGCCGCCGTCGACGGTGAGCAGCGCCCCTGTGGTGTAGGACGCGAGCGACGAGGCGAGGTAGAGCACCGCGCCGACGATCTCGTCCGGCTCTCCCCCGCGCTCGGCGGCGAAGCTCTTGGCCCGCCTGCCGAACGCCTCCATGTCCCAGTGCTTGGCGATGTCGGTGAGGAAGGTGCCGGGCACCACGGCGTTGACCCTCACGCTCGGCCCGTAGGCGTGGGCGAGGGCGATCGTCGTCGCATTGAGTCCGGCCTTCGCCGCGGAGTACGGCACGGTCGAGGGCTTGGGGTGGAGCGCGGCGATCGACGAGATGTTGACGATCGACCCGCCCCCGCGCTCGGCCATCCGCTCCCCGAGCAGCGCGGAGAGCCGGAAGGGGCCCTTGAGGTTGAGGCCGATGACCTTGTCGTAGAGCTCCTCGCTGATACCGGCCACCGAGTCGTACAGCGGCGAGGAGCCCGCGTTGTTGACGAGCACGTCGACGCCGCCGAGCTCGTCCCACACCCGGTGGGCGAACTCCGTGCACTGGTCCCAGTCCGCGGCCTGCAGGGCGTAGGGGTGCACGCGCCCGCCGGTCTCCGTGGTGATCCGGGCGGCGGCGTCCTCGCACGAGGCGATCTTGCGGGAGGCGATCGCCACCTCGGCCCCGAGGGAGGAGAAGGCGCGCGCCATCTCGAATCCCATACCGCGCGAGCCGCCGGTGATGACGACCCGCTTCCCGGTGAAGTCGAAGCCCCACCGACCGGCGCCGGAAGTGCCGGTTCCCGAGGTGCCGGCGGGCGCCTCGGCGGGTGCGTTCCCGCCGTGGCCGGGTGCTGTGCTCTCGGTGCTCATCCGATGATCTCCATCGCCTGGTCGAACAGGGACACGGTGCGCTCGTGGAGCCGCCGGCCCACCGATTCCGGGGCGAGACCGGCCGAGGCGCGCGCCTGCGAGCCCTCGAGGATCGATCCGAAGCGGAAGCACGCGAGCACGTGGTAGAAGTCGACGTCGGAGACGTCGTAGCGGCTGGTCTCGCCGTAGGCGGCGACGACCTCGTCCTTCGCCGGCCAGCCGGGCAGGGCGAGGCCGTGGGTCGAGGCGAGCAGGTGCCCGAGGTCGAGGAGCGGGTCGCCGAGCGTGCACAGCTCCCAGTCGACGATCGCGGCCACGCCCGGTTCCTCCCGGGTGAAGAGGACGTTGCCCGGGTGGCAGTCGCCGTGGATGATCCCGGCGTTGCGCGCGTCGGGCATCCGCTCGGTGAGCCAGGCCGGGATCGCCTCGACGCCGGGGTGGTCGAGTCCGGGCCAGGACTCGAACTCGCGGTAGCTCTCGAGCTGCCCGACCCAGCGGCCGGGCTGCCGGGCGAGCCAGCCGTCGGGCTTGCCGAACCCCTCGAGGCCGGCGGCCACGTGGTCGATGTTGCCGAGCTCTGCGATCGCGCGGGCGTGGGCGAGGCCCATCGCGTGCTGCCAGTCGCGGTCGGCGGCGACGTGCTCGGGCACGCCGCTCACCCCGTTGAACCCGGCCACGGAGCGCATGATGAAGAACGCGTTGCCGAGCACCTCGAGGTCGTCGCAGGCCGCGATGAACTCCGGGTGCGGCACCCTGCTGCCGCCGAGGGCTGCGAGCACGCGGGCCTCGCGGAGCATGATCTGGTCGGAGTTCTTCCGCTTGTTCACCGGCGGGCCGCGGTAGATCAGTCGCTCGTCGTTCCACGTGAAGCCGAGCAGCACGTTCTGGGTGCCGCCGGTGAGGAAGTCCGGATCGGTGATCTCGCCGGGGCCGATCTGCTCGCGCAGCCAGGCGGCGAGCGTGTCGAGCTCGATCCCGGCCTGGCGCGCGTGCTCGGCGGCGACCGCGGCGTCGTCGACCTCGCTCACGAGGCCGCCTCGAGGTACTGGGCGAACTTCTTCTGCGCCTCCTCGGTGCGGGTGGGGATGTGCTCGCTGGGCACCGGGTGCGGCTCGTAGCCGCGCAGCACGCGCCGGGCCACGGTGACCTTGTGGACCTCGTCCGGGCCGTCGTAGATCCGGGCCGAACGGGCGTTGCGGTACATCTCCTCGAGCGGCAGATCACCGGTGATGCCGAGCGAGCCGTGCACCTGGATCGCCCGGTCGATGACGTTGAAGAGCACCTGGGCGCCCCAGAACTTGATGATCGCGATGTCGGTCAGCGCGGCCTTCGTGCCGCCCTGGTCCATCTTCCACGCCGCCTGCAGGGTGAGCAGGCGGGCCGCCTCGAGCTCCGCCTTCGAGGTCGCGACCATGTCCTGGATCATCTGCTTCTGGGAGAGCGTCGAGCCCTTGACCTCACGGGTGACGACCCGCTCGCACATCATGTCGAAGGCGCGCCTGCCCTGGCCCAGCCAGCGCATCGCGTGGTGGATCCGTCCCGGGCCGAGGCGCTTCTGGGCGAGCATGAATCCCTGCCCCTCCTCGCCGACGAGGTTGGCCGCCGGCACCCGGACGTCCTGGTAGAGGATCTCCGCGTGCCCCTTGTCGCCGGCGGCGTGCGACAGGCCCATGACCGGGATGTCGCGCAGCACATTCACGCCCGGGGTGTCGCGCGGGACGATGATCATCGAGGCGCGCTCGTGCGCCTCGGCGTCCGGGTCCGTCACGACCATGACGATGAAGAAGTCCGCGTGGGAGCCGTTCGAGGAGAACCACTTGTGGCCGTTGATGACGTACTCGTCGCCCTCGCGCACCGCACGGGTGGTGAGCATCGTCGGGTCCGCCCCGGCACCCGGCTCGGTCATCGAGAAGCAGCTGCGCAGCTCACCGGCGAGCAGCGGCTTCATCCACTTCTCCTTCTGCTCCTCGTTCGCCGCGATCGCGAGCAGCTCGGCGTTGCCGGAGTCCGGGGCGTTGTTGCCGAAGATCGACGGGGCGAAGACGCTCGCGCCGAGGATCTCGTGCATGAGGCCGAGCTTGAGCTGGCCGAAGCCGCCCCCGCCGAGCTCCGGTTCGAGGTGCGCCGCCCACAGCCCCTGGTCCTTGACCTGCTGCTTGAGACCGTCGGAGACCTGCGTGAAGGCCTCCGGGCTGAGATCGGCGACCTCGAGCGGCATGATCTCCTCGCGCACGAACGTGCGCATCCACTCGAGCTTCTTCTCGAACTCGGGCTCCGTTGAAAAGTTCCAGCTCATGTCAGTTCTCCTCCTTGAGAATGGTCAGCGCCTGCTTGGCGAGCTGTTCCACACCGGCGCCGGCCTCCTCGGGATCGAAATCGAGGTCACCCATCTGTCCGGTGATGAGACGGGTGTAGACGCCCTCGCGGATGCATGCGAGCTTCCACATCGCGAACGCTGCGTAGTAGTTGACGTTCGACGCGGTGATGCCCGACTGCTCCTCGTAGCGGGCGATGAGCTCCGCCTTCGTGGGGAAGCCGTGCTCCGGCCGCGGCACCCAGATGCTCGTGTGCTCGTCCGGGGTCGTGAGCATGGCGATGAAGTAGCCGAGGTCGGTGAGCACCTCGCCGATCGCGGTGAGCTCCCAGTCGACGACGGCGTTGATCGTGCCGTCGGGGGCGAAGATCATGTTGTTCGGCTTGTAGTCGCCGTGCGCGATCCCGATGAAGGAGTCCGCGGCCTCGGGCATCTCTGCGGCGAGGACGTCGTGGACCTCCTTGATCTCCGGGATGTCGCGCTGGGTGATCTGCTCGAACTGGCCGAGCCAGCGGCGCAGCTGGCGCTCGATGAGGCCGCCGGGACGGCGCAGGTCGGTCAGTCCCACGGCGTCGACGTCGACGCGGTGGATCGCGGCGAGCGTGTCGATCATCCCGAAGGCGGTGTCGCGCTTGTCCGCGTCGGGGATCCGGGCCCAGTCCTCCGGGGTGTTGATGGGGAACCCGGGGCAGTGGTCCATGAAGACGAACGGGACCTCCATGACGGCCGGGTCGTCGACGATCTCGAGGACGTTCGTCACCGGCACGTCGGTGGGTCCGAGCGCGGCCATGATGCGGCCCTCGCGGGCGACGTTGTGCGCGCTGCCGCCGGTGTGTCCGAGCGGCGGGCGGCGCAGCACCCAGCGCGGCTTCCCGTCGACCTCGACGGTGTACGTGAGATTCGAGCGGCCGATCGAGAGCACGGTGTACGTCACGTCGGCGGCGCCGAACCTGTCTTCGATCCAGCGGCCGACCGTGACCGGATCGATCCCGGCCGGAGCAGTGGTACCGGTCACCTTTGACCTCCTGAGTGAACAATCGTTCGAGTCTTTTGAACCGTATGGAATCCGGCGCGCAGTGTCAAGCCCCGAAACCGGGGACCGGTCTGCCGGGCCCGAGGCGCCCTGTGGGAGAATCGAACGACTCGTACCGGCTGCTCATTCAAGGATGAATCCTGTGACCATCGACATCACCGCACCCAATCCCGGCCCGCTCTCCGGCGTCATCGTCGCCGATTTCTCCCGCGTGCTCGCCGGACCCTACTGCACAATGATCCTCGGCGACCTCGGCGCCACCGTCATCAAGGTCGAGAGCCCCACCGGCGACGACACCCGCGCCTGGACGCCCCCGGCGTACCAGGGCAGCGCCTGCTACTACCAGGCGGTCAACCGCAACAAGCACTCGATCGCCCTCGACTTCTCCGACGCCGACGACCTCGCCGTGGCGAAGGACATCGCCGCCCGCGCCGACGTCTTCATCCACAACTTCAAGCCCGGCTCGATCGACAAGTTCGGCCTCGGCTACGACGGCGTCAAGGAGATCAACCCGGACATCATCTACGCCCACATCAGCGGCTTCGGCACCTCGGGTGCGGGGGCGGCGCTGCCCGGCTACGACGTGCTCGTGCAGGGCATGGCCGGGCTCATGGACATGAACGGCGAGGCCGACGGCGAGCCGGTGCGCTCGGGTGTGTCGATCTTCGACCTCACGACCGGGATGATGACCGCCGTGGGCATCACCTCCGCCCTGCGCCACAAGGAGCGCACCGGGGAGGGCCAGCTCATCGAGAACAACCTCATGGCGAACGCGATCTTCACCATGGCGAACCAGTACCAGGTCGCCTCGACGACGGGGAAGCACCCGACCCGCAACGGCAAGGAGCACCCGACGATCTACCCGTACAACGCGTTCCCCACCGCCGACGGCGACCTCATCGTGGTCGCCGGCAACAACGGCCAGTTCGCCCGCCTGTGCCAGGTGCTCGGCACCCCGGAGCTGCTCACGGACGAGCGCTTCGACAACCCGGAGAAGCGCAATATCAACCGCGCCGAGCTGCGCCCGCTGCTCGAGCGCGCGCTGTCGGTCAAGGGCAAGGACGAGTGGTTCGAGCTGCTGCGCGGCGCCGGCCTGCCGTGCTCGCCGGTGCAGAACGTCAGCGAGGGCCTCGAGTCCGCGCGTGAGCTCGGCATCGACCCGATCTGGCACACCGAGGACCCGGAGTCGATGCCGACCGTGCGCAGCTCGCTGAGCATGTCGGCCACCCCGGCGAGCTACCGCAAGGAGCCCCCGCAGCTCGGCGAGGACTCCGATGCGGTGCGCGCCTGGCTCGCCGGCACCGACAGCTGACCCGCGCCGCGGCCGAGGTGTGCCGGGACCGGCACACCACCGCCACGCCCGGCACCGTCGCCATCCCTAGGCTGGCATCATGAACCGGATCCTCGTCGCCCTCGGACTGCTCCTCGCCCTGCTCGGCGGAGCCGGGTGCGGGCTCATCGACACCCGACCGAAGTCCACCCATGCGGAGTTCGTGCAGGCGGCGTCCGCGCTCGCCGGAGTCGACTCGGTCATCGCGACCGGTTCATCCGAGTTCCAGCTCACGCTCGACACCGGGGCGCAGGAGGCGGAGCTCGCCGATACCTCCCAGGCCCTGTTCGACCTCGTCAACGGGCACCGCTATCCGGACGGGGCGCCCACACTGAGCGTCGAGAGCGGGGTGTTCACCGGCGAGATCGGCGTCATCCGCCGAGGCGCCGGCCCGGGAGTGCCGCAGCCGGGCCCGCTCGCCCTCGAGCACCTGCCGTTCCTCCACGCCCTTCCTGCGGTGGAGGAGGGCACGCTCGGGGACGGCAGCGGCGCCTCGGTCCGGCTGCAGGAGGGGACCGACATGCGCACCTGGACCAGCGACGCGGCGGCCGCCCCGCGCGAGCTCCGGCTCTCCGCCCACCGCCCGATGACCGACGACGAGATCCGGGTGCTCCCGCCGGACGATCGAGAAGCCGCGGAGACGACGGACGGCGCCGCCGAGCCCGACCAGCATTCCGCCGAGCCCGAACCCCCGGACGTGTCGATCGACCTCGACCTCTCCCGACCGGATCTCCCCGCCGACCTCGTCCGGCTCCACGACACCGTCGAGTCGGTCTCCGCGACCCTGATCGACGCCGATCTCAGCAGCATCGACACCGCCCCGGACACCGCGCTGGCCGTGCCCGCCGACAGCGACATCCCCGCGGTCCTCGCGGCGTTCGAAGCCGAGTACGGACCTGATCGGCTCGACGACGTGCGCGTCGCTTCGGCGGAGGGACTGTCCGTCGGCGGGGGCGAGGGCGACGTCGACGCGTTCTTCGAGGCCCGGGGGCTGCTCGAGGCGACCGGGGCCGAGGTGCGATCGATGGACCTCCGGCGCGACTCACTCACCGCCCGCATGCCGGATGGCGACACCCTGCGAGACGTGTCCGCTGCGGTGAGCGGCTCGGATTGGCCGCTGTCCGCCGACACCCGGCTCTCCGTCGAGCACACCTCCCACCCCGACGACTCGCCGTACTTCACCGCCGGCTCCTGGCCGGCGCACGCGGATCTGCTCGCCGCGCTGTGGGACGCCGGGTTCGACTCCGTCCGGATGTCAGCCGGCAACCAGCTCAGCGACTTCGACCTCCGCCTCTACCGCACCGAGACGCAGGACCTCACCAGCGCCGACAGCCGGGCCGCGCTCATCGACGTGCTGCGTAAAGTCGGCTGGGGCGGCCGGGCCCAGATCTCGCTTGCGACCGGCGACCACCTCATCTTCTGGTCCACTGCGGACGGCGCGGCCGAGGAGCCGTACATGGCCCTCCACGGAGCCGACCGGGAGCCCACCGGCTGGGCCGCGGACTTCCTCGCCGAATGGGACGCCACCGCCGGCTGAGCGGCAGGCACCCGCCGCCGAGGTGTGCCGGACCTGGCACAGCACGGCCACACCCGGCACCCGCCCCATTCCTAGGCTGGCCTCATGAAACGGATCATCGTCGCCCTCGGCCTCCTCGTCACCCTCCTCGTGGCGTCCGGCTGCTCCGTGATCGAGCGGTTCGGCCAGGGCATCTCCGATCCGCGTCCGCGCTCCTCGATCGGTGCGCTGGTCGACGAGATCCGCACCCTGCCCGGCATCACCTCGGCCACCGAGACCTCGCCCGGCACGGTCGAGGCGGACCTCCGCACCGACGCCTCGGCGGACGAGCTCGGCGACACCGCAGGGGAACTGTTCGACCTCGTCAACGACTTCCGGTATCCCGGCGGCACGCCCGCAGTCACCGCGACGAGCGGGAAGTTCACCGCGAGCGTCCCCGAGGCGCTCCCGAACACCCTGTACGACCCGCCGCCCACCGCACCGGCGCTCTCGGCGCTGCCGTACCTCCACACGCTCCCCGATGTCGCCTCCGGCCATCTTCCGGGCGGCTGGGGGATGCTCGGCGGCATGCACCCCGGCCCGCTGCGCCCGAGCTCGCGCATCGTGCTCGAACTCGACCCGGGCACCGACATGGCCGCCTGGACCGAATCCGTCGCCGCCCGGACCCGACCCTACGAACTCGACGTCCACCGGCCGCGGACCGCGGACGAACCCGCCGACCCCACGCCGCAGGATCTCCGCGGGGAGATGGATCGGCCGAGCGCGATCGAGTACGTCCTCGACCTCGCCGACCCCGGCACCCTCCCCGTGCTCCGCGACACCCACTCAGCACTCACCGGGACGGACCAGCTGCTCACGCGCGCGGAGATCAGCCCCTCGCGCAGGGACACCGCGCTGTCGATCCAGGTCCCCGCGCCCACCGACATCGTCCCCGCCTTCGAGCACCTCGAGAACGAGCTCGGCCCGATCGGCTACGGCGAGGGCACGGAGGTCGACATGATCACCGACGACGGGCTCGCCACCAGCGAACCCGACGAGGGCTTCGAGGACCTGTTCGTCGTCATCGAGCCGATCGTCGAGCGCGGCGGCACGGTGACCGGGCTCGGCGGCGACGGGACCGCCGCGGGGAGCACCGTGAGCGTCGGCGTGCCGGACGCCGATGCGCTGCGCGACATCGTCGACTACGCCGCGTCCGAGGACTGGCCGCTGAGCCCGGACACCACGCTGAAGATCGGCACGGACCCCCACTGGTCGACTTCGGCCACCGCGGTCGCCCAGTGGCCCGCGCAGGTGCCGCTACTCGCCGCGCTGTGGGAGGCCGGCTGGGACGCCTCGACGGTCGACGACCTCCGCGGCCTGTCCGGCGACGGCACACCCAGCACCTTCGACCTCGGGATCACTGTCGCCGCCCGGGACCGGACCACGGCCCACACGCAGGCCGAGCGGGAGGAGATCGTCCGGCTCCTCCGGCAGCGCGACTGGGACGGCACCGCATCGATCCGGATCAGCATCGGCGACGACGAGCTGCGCTTCTACAGCACCGCGGACGGCGTCGCCACCGACCTGAGCTACGAGAAGTACAGCGAGCAACCGGCCCGCTGGGAGAAGGACTTCATCGCGCTCTGGGACGCCACCGCCGGGTGAGCGCGGCAGTCAGACGGCGGCAGTCAGTCCTCGTGCGGGATCATCACCCCTCGCGCGGCAGTCAGTCCTCGCGCGGGATGTGGGGCGCGTGCTCGGCCTTCCACTGCTCCCAGGTCTCGGCGAGCTCGTCCTCCGGGGTGGACTCGAGCACCTCGGGCCAACCGGCGCGCAGGGTCTCGCCGCGCTCGATGAGCAGCTGGTTGCGCTCCTCGTGCTCCGGGGTCCACAGGCCCTGCTCCTCGAGGTACTTCACCAGGCCGTCGTGGTGCGGGAGCACCATCGGCATCCAGTCGATGTCCTCGAACTTCCAGTCCTTCGTCGTGGCGGTGGCGTCCGCGTAGAGCGGGTACGCCTCGTGGAAGGTCTTCACCATCGCGTAGACCTCGTCGACGCTGAAGTCGGCGTAGGTGGTCATCTGGATCGCATACGTCGGGCCGTGCTTGACGGTGTCCTCCATGCCGACCGCGGACTCGAACTCCTCGATGACGACGGAGGGCGCGTACTCCTGGAGCCGCTTCTCCGCCTCGGCGTCGCCGTCGAAGTCGACCCACCGGTAGTCCATCTGGGTGGCGACCTCGATGATCGCCGAGGACTGCGCCCCGAAGTACACCATGTCGAGTCCGCCGTTCTTGAACATCTCCGGCTGCGCGCCGTACTCGACCGGGACCTTGACGACGTCGTCCGGAGTGAGGCCGGCATAGGCGAGGATGCCCATGATCTTCTCCTGCGAGGACGGGTTGGCCGCCATCCACGGCACCCGCTTGCCCTCGAGGTCCGCGAGGGTCTCGATGCCGGAGTTCCCCGCCACGCCGACGGCCACGGTGGTCGGAGGGGTCCAGTACGTCCTGAGGTCCTGCGGCCCCCAGTCGGGGGACACGAACTCGTACTTGCCCTCGAAGGCGTAGAACGCCTCGTCGGACAGCCGGGCCGTCTGCGCCTGGCCGGTGCGCAGCGGGGTGAGCCGGCCGACCCCGGTGTCCGAGCCGAGGATCCGCACCTGCGTGTCGTACTCCTTGATCAGCGCCTCGGCGACGGCGGCCTGCTCGGAGTAGTTCGAGGTGCCCACACCGTAGCCGGTCCACACCGTGGCCTTGGGCAGGCCGTTGGCGTGGTGACCGGCCTGGGACTCGGCCACCGGGGTGCCGCTGCTCGTGATCTCACCGCAGCCGGTGAGGGCGAGGGCGGCGACGGCGATCCCGGCGAGCGTGCGCCGGATCCGGTGGGGGTGCGTCAACGTGGGTCTCCGTGCAGGTGTCGGGTGCGGCCGGCGGGGATCGCCCCGGGGAGCCGCGCCGCGGGTCGGGCGGTGTGACGCCCGGCGCGACAGGTCAGTCGATGAGCTCGAGGATGGTGGCGTTGGCCTGGCCGCCGGCCTCGCACATCGTCTGCAGGCCGTAGCGGGTGCCGGTGCGGCGCATGTGATGGACGAGGTCCGTCATGATCCGCGCGCCCGAGGCGCCCAGCGGGTGGCCGAGCGCGATCGCCCCGCCGTTGGGGTTGACCCGGTCCCAGTCCACGCCGATCTCCTTCATCCAGGCGGCCGGGACCGAGGCGAACGCCTCGTTGACCTCGAACACGCCGATCTCGTCGGCCGACAGCCCGGACTTCACCAGCGCCTTCTGGGTGGCCGGGATGGGTGCGGTGAGCATGGTGATCGGGTCGGCGCCGGCGAGCGTCGCGGTGTTGACACGGGCGATCGGGGTGAGGCCGAGCTCGCGGGCCTTGACGTCGGTCATGACGAGGAGGGCGGCGGCGCCGTCGGAGATCTGCGAGGAGTTGCCGGCGGTGACGACGCCGTCCTCCTTGAACACGGTCTTGAGCGCGCCGAGGGAGTCGAGCGTGCCGCCGGGCCGGATGCCCTGGTCAGCGGCGAACTCGAACTCCTCGCCCTCCTTGGTCAGGCCGGTGAGCGGGACGATCTGCGCGGCGAAGTCCCCGCGCTCGGTCGCGGCCTGTGCACGGGCGTGCGAGTCGAGGGCGAGCTGGTCGAGCTCGGTGCGGTCGAAGCCCCAGCGCTCGGCGACGATCTCCGCGCCGATCCCCTGGCTGAACTCCTCCTGCCCGTAGCGCTCGAAGATCGTCGGACCGAACGCCTTGCCGGGGCCGTTGGCGCGGTTCGTGCCCATGGGCACGCGGGTCATCGACTCGACGCCGCCGGCGACGGCGATGTCGTAGTGCCCGGCGACGACCGAGGCGATTGCGAAGGTCAGCGCCTGCTGCGAGGAGCCGCAGGCGCGGTCGACGGTGGTGCCGGGGGTGGTCTCGGGCCAGCCGGCGGCGAGCGCGGACCAGCGGGCGACGTTCGAGGACTGCTCGCCGGCCTGCACCACGCAGCCGAAGACGACGTCGTCGACGAGGGCGGGGTCGAGCGAGTTCCGCTCGGCGAGGGCGGACAGCACGTGGCCGCCGAGGGTGACGGGGTGGATGTCGCGGAGGGCTCCGCCGCGCTTGCCGACTGCGGTGCGGGCTGCGTCGACGATGACTGCTTCTGGCATCGGGTGTCTCCTTGAACTGCGGTGTCCCGGACGGTGGTGCTTCTGACGATGGGCTGCGGTGGCGCTGCGGTCGATGGTCGGGGTGCGGCCCACGCCAGTGGCCCGCATCACCATTTATACACCTGTGGCAATGAATTTTGGGAATCTTATGTGTTCCGTGTAACAATTTCGCAGGGCCGCAGGCCGTCCTGCACGCCCTGCCATCGCGCTCTTCCGAGTCCTCAGTCATTCAACGGCGAATCCCCCGCGGATCCGCCCGACCCTGCTGAATCGCCCGGCGGCGCACCACCGATTCGGCGCCTCGGCCGCTCCCGGCCGATCGCCGTTCGATCCCGAACAGGAAAGACCGACGATGACACGATTTACGCGGGCACTCGCCTCCATCACCACCAGCGTCATGCTGCTGTCGGGCTGCGCGCAGCTCGAGCTCAATCAGGAAGTCGACGACTTCCCCGCATTCAATGCATGGAGCACCTACGGAACCGCCACGTCGACCTATGCGGATGTGGCAGCGGTGGCGAACACGATCTCCAACGAGGAGGATTCGCAGATCCGCATCCTCACCTCCGACACCGGTGTCGGGCGGCTCAGCCCGCTGCGGAACAAGCAGGCGACGATGGCACGCACCGGTGACGAATACATCTTCGCCTTCCACGGCGAAGAGGACTTCACCACTGCGGATTGGGGCCCGCAGGACGTCCGCATGGTATGGACCCCGACCGCACCCCACGGCATGATGAGCCGGGTCGGCTCCGGCATCGATTCTCCCGCCGACCTCAAGGGCAAGAAGGTCCCGTGGGCCACGGCGAACCCTTCCGTCCAGAACAAGGTCGAGGCTTACCTCGCTTACGGGGGACTCACCTGGGACGACGTCGAGCGTGTCGATATCTCGTACAGCGAGCAGCCGGCTGCTCTCCAGGCAGGTCAGATCGACGCTCTGTTCCTCCAGGTCTACGGATCGTCGCTCTACGAGCTGGAGGCCGCGATCGACACGCAGTGGCTCGAGCTCGACCCGGAGGACACGGAGGCCGTGGAAGCCGTCGCGGAGGTCGCACCATCAGTGGAGATCGGTCCGTTCGAGAACGCTGCGGGCCAGGAGGAGGGCCAGTCGGACAACGGGTTCATCTACGCCGTCCCCTTCGTGTCCTACAACGAGCTCTCCGACACCCAGGCCTATCAGACCGCCAAGGCCTTCCAGGAGCACTACCCGAAGTACAAGGACGCCACCGCGACGACCTTGAACTGGGATCTCGAGCACGTCTTCACGACTCCGGTCCAGGTCCCGTTCCACGACGGCACGGTCGAGTTCCTCGAGGAGCACGGCGCCTGGACCGAGGAGGCCGAGCAGCGCAACCAGGAGCTCATCGCCTACGGCCAGGAGATGCGGGCCACCTGGCCGGACTTCCTCGCGCAGGCCGACACCTCGGGTGATCTCAAGCAGCAGTGGATGGACTGGAAGGACGAGCACCTCGAACCCATCGACTGACCCCGCCTCCACTCCTCACACTCTCTCCGGGGCCGGCCGCGTCGGCCCGATCGCAGAACAGGAACTCCCATGAATCAGAGAATCACCCCGATGTGGAAGGGTGTCATCGTCGTGCTCACCGTTCTCGGTGTGCTGCTGGCGATGAGCCAGGCCTTCTTCTGGAGCCCCTTCGGGCTCACCTTCCTCACGAACTCCTACCTCTACTACACCCTCGCGTTCTTCCTGCCGATCGTGTTCCTCATCTTCCCCATCGCGAAGTCCCAGAAGGACCGGACGATGCCGTTCTACGACGTCGTGCTCGCAGCACTCACCTTCGTCGTGGCCTTCTACTTCGGTCTCAACGGCGAGAACATCGTCAACTTCGGCTGGGACAAGTCGCTGACGTATCCGACGATCACCATCGTCTTCTCGTTCATCTTCTGGCTCCTCGTCCTCGAGGCGCTGCGCCGCGCGGCGGGACTCGTCGTCACGCTCATCGCGCTCGTGTTCTCGATCTACCCGATGTTCGCCCTCGCCGTGCCGGTGCCCTTCCTCCAGGGCATCCCCTACCAGCTCGACGACGCCGCCCGCATCCACGTCATGGGCGTCGACTCGATCCTCGGCCTGCCGCTGCAGACCGCGGCCTCGATCCTCATCGGCTTCCTCCTGTTCGGCGTCGCCCTCCAGCACACCGGCGGAGCGACCTTCTTCTACGATCTCGCGCAGTCGGTGTTCGGCCGCTATCGCGGCGGCTCGGCGAAGGTGTCGTCGATCTCCTCGGCATTCATGGGCATGATGAGCGGCTCGGCCGTGTCGAACGTGCTCACCACCGGCCCGATGACCATCCCCGCGATGAAGAAGTCCGGCTTCCCCGGGCGCTACGCGGCCGGCGTCGAGGCGACCGCCTCGACCGGCGGCACGATCACCCCGCCGATCATGGGCACCGCGGCCTTCCTCATGGTGTCCTTCGTCGGCGTGCCCTACGGCGAGATCGCCCTCGCAGCGGCCATCCCGGCCGTCCTGTACTATTTCGGCATCTACATCCAGGTCGACGCCTACTCCGCGAAGACCGGCCTCAAGGGAGTGCCCAAGCACCTCCTGCCCCGGGCCGGGCGCACCGCCCTGCTCGGCTGGCCCTACATCGTGGCGCTCATCGGCCTCATCCTCCTGCTCACCGTGCAGAAGAACGAGTCGCAGGCCCCGTACTGGGTGGTCGGCTTCCTCCTCGTCGTGGCGATCTTCATGAAGGACCACCGCCTCACCCCGAAGTCGTTCGTCGACTTCCTCTTCGCCGGCGGCAAGACCATCGCGGAGATCATCGGCATCATCGCCGGCGTCGGACTCATCGTCGGCGGCCTGTCGATGACCGGCGTGTCCCTGTCCCTGGCCCGCGAGCTCATCACGCTCGTCGGCGACAACCTGTTCCTCATCCTCATCGCCGGCGCGGTCACCTCGTTCGTGCTCGGTATGGGCATGACGGTGTCCGCGGTGTACGTGTTCCTCGCGATCGTCATGGCCCCGGCGCTGACCGGCATGGGGATCAACCCGATCGCCGCGCACCTGTTCGTGATCTACTGGGCGACCGTCTCCTACATCACCCCGCCGGTGGCGCTCGCCTCCTTCGCGGCGGCGAACATCGCCGGCACCCCGCCGATGTCGACCTCGCTCACGGCGATGCGCCTGGGCTCGGTGAAGTACATCATCCCGTTCGCCTTCGTCCTCAACCCGGCGCTCGTCGCGCAGGATTCGACGGTGTTCCAGATCATCTACACCTTCGTCTTCGCGCTCATCGGGGTGTTCTTCCTCGGCTGTGCGTTCGAGGGCTGGATGATCGGCGTCGCCCGTCGCCCCACCGTCGTCATGCGCGTGGTGCTGTTCGCCGCCGGCCTGGCGACCCTGGCACCGGAGCTCACCTCGAGCCTCATCGGCCTGGCCGTCGGTGTGGTCGCCATGGTCGTCACCCGGTTCTGGAACGCCGGCGGCCCGGAGGAGTCCGCCGCGATCGAACGCGAGAAGGCACGCCGGCTGGAGGCGAAGGACGCCGCCGCCTCCAAGGAGTACGCGGCCGCGCACACCGGCGGCGAGGCCACCGACGGGGTCATGGGACCGACCGCCACCCGCGGCCTGGCCACCGACCTCGACTCCGGGGGAGCCACCGTGCTCGCCGATGACGACCGCGCGGACATCCACGCCGGCGCCTCGGACCGCCAGGGCCACGTCCACGGCGGCGATGCGCCCGACGCCCCGGGCCGCCGCCCGGGTGCCGCCGGGGCCGAGGCGCGCCGCGACCCCGAGGACCCGGCAGGTCCCGGCAGCACCGCCCGCTGACCGCAGGGCCGCCGGCCACGGACCACGGCCGAGAAGCCGCCACCGATGGTCGACCGCGGCACCGTCTGAACCGAGGGGCGGGTCCCGTCCGGATCCTCACGGATCCGCGCACGGGGCCCGCCCCTCGGCGATGACCCGCCGGAATCGGACCCGGTGGGGTAGGGTGCGTGGGAACGACTTATTGATTGTTCGTTAGGGAACCTCCGAGCGGCGGACGACGGCGTCCGCGGCTCCCCGCTCCCCGACCGACCCCTGGAGAGACCATGCGCTCGACGAACGGCAGAGCAGAGATCCTGCGCGCCGCCCGGAACACCTTCGCCGCCAAGGGCTACGACGGAGCCTCGATCCGCGACATCGCGCAGGAGGCCGGCCTCAGCCTGTCGGCCCTCTACTACTACTTCCCCTCGAAGCAGGACGCGCTGTTCGAGCTCATCCGCTTCGCCTTCGACTGGTACATCCAGGAGGCCTCCGAGCTCGTGGAGACCGCCGGGGCGAAGAGCTCGGACAAGGTCGCGGTACTCGTCCGCTTCATCGTGCGCTACCGGTGCCGGAACACGCTGCTCGGCCGCGTCACCCTGCGCGACACCGAGCGCCTCGACCCGGAGAAGTTCGCACAGATCCGCACCCTGCAGCGGGAGTCGCGGGAGATCCTCGTCCGGGTGCTGCGCGCCGGGATGGAGTCCGGGGAGTTCCGGATCGAGAACCCCGAGCTCGCCGGCCGCGCGATCCTCTCGATCTGCAACAGCATCCCGCTCTGGTACAAGGACGACGGGCCGCTCGACTCGGTCCAGCTCGAGCGCTCCTACACCGCCTACTGCCTGCGGCTGCTCGGCTACCGCGAGCTCAGCGACGAGCTCACCCGGCTGCTCGACCTGCCGCTGGAGAAGTCCGGATACTCCGGCTTCCTCGACGACTGACGGGCCCTTCCGGAGCCGGTGCCATTCCCGCACGCGCAGCGGCCAACGTGCAGGACCAGCCCCGTCGTTCCGGCACAGGGTCTTGCCGCTGCGTCCCGGGAGGGATACGCTGACTGCAACTTATCGAGTGTTCGATCGTAGGTGATCGTGCTCGTCGCCCCACCCCTTCGACGAACGAGGAACCATGCGCAGGACCATCTTCACCGAGGAGCACGACGCCTTCCGCTCGATGTGCCGCGACTTCGTGGCCAAGGAACTCGTCCCCGCCTACGAGCAGTTCGAGCAGGACGGGAAGGTGGCCAAGGAGTTCTTCGCGAAGATGGGCGAGCTCGGCCTCACCGGCCTGCAGGTCCCGGAGGAGTACGGCGGCGGCGGCCAGGGCCACACCTTCAAGTTCAACACCATCCTCAACGAGGAGACCGCCTACGCCGCGACCACGCTCGGCACGCTGCGGGTGCACCAGGACCTCGTCATCCCCTACATCCTCGAGTACGCGAACGAGGAGCAGAAGCAGCGCTGGCTGCCCGGCATGGCCGCCGGCACCATCATGACCGCGATCGCGATGACCGAGCCCGGCACCGGCTCCGACCTCACCGGCATCCGCACCAAGGCGGAGAAGAAGGGCGACCACTACGTCCTCAACGGCGCCAAGACGTTCATCTCCGGCGGTATCAACGCCGACCGGGTGCTCGTCGTCGCCCGCACCTCGCCCTATGACGAGGCCGATCGACGCGGGGGCCTGTCGATCCTCGTCGTCGACGCGGAGAGCGCGGGCTTCGAGAAGGGCCGCAATCTCGACAAGATCGGCCTCAAGACGCAGGACACCGCGGAGCTGTCCTTCACCAACGTCGAGGTGCCGGCGACGGATCTGCTCGGCGAGGAGGGCAAGGCGTTCGAGTACCTCTCCCACAACCTCGCGCAGGAGCGGATGACGATCTCCGTCAACGCGGTGGCGAGCGCGCAGGCCGCGATCCGGTTCGCCTCCGAGTACGCGCACGAGCGCAAAGTGTTCGGCACCCCGCTCAAGAGCTTCCAGAACACCAAGTTCGTGCTCGCCGAGTGCTCCACCGAGGTCGAGGCCGCACAGATCATGCTCGACCACGCGATCGAGGCGCTCGACGCCAACGAGCTCAGCCCCGCCGACGCCGCCCGCGTCAAGCTCTTCACCACCGAGGTGCAGGCCCGCGTCGTCGACAAGTGCCTCCAGGTGCACGGCGGCTACGGCTACATCCTCGAGTACCCGATCGCCCGCCTCTACGCCGACGCCCGCGTCACCCGGATCTACGGCGGCACCTCGGAGGTCATGAAGACGATCATCGCCAAGGACATGGGCCTGTCCGAGAAGCGGGCCTGACCCGGGCCTGACCCGGGCGGGGCGCGGGCCGGCCCCGCGATCGCCCCGCCCCTCCCCCACCGTTCGCGCAGGACCACGGCGGTCCGGCCGCACCCATCAGAAGGAGTACCCCATGAACATCTCAGGACACGCAGCGCTCGTCACCGGCGGCTCCTCGGGCCTCGGGCTGGCCACCGTGCAGCGGCTCGTCGCCGAGGGCGCACAGGTCGTCATCGCCGACCTCAACCCGCCGGCCGAGGACGTCGCGGCCGAGCTCGGCGACGCGGTGCGCTTCGTCGCCACCAACGTCTCCGACGAGGCCCAGGTGTCCGCGGCGATGGACGCCGCGACCGAGCTCGGCGACCTGCGCGCGGTCGTGCACTGCGCCGGGATCGGCGGGCCGATGCGCCTCGTCCAGAAGGACGGGTCCGCCGGGAACCTCGACCACTTCCGCAAGGTCATCGACGTCAACCTCATCGGCACGATGATCGTCGCCAGCCAGGCCGGCGTGCGGATGGCGAAGAACGAGGAGATCGACGGCGAGCGCGGCGTCATCATCTTCACCGCCTCGGTCGCGGCCTGGGAGGGCCAGATCGGCCAGGCCGCCTACGCCGCCTCGAAGGGCGGGGTCGTGGGCCTCACCCTGTGCGCCGCGCGCGACTACGCCTCGAAGAAGATCCGCGTGGTGACGATCGCGCCGGGCACCGTCGACACCCCGCTGCTCGCCAAGGCCTCCCAGGAGGTGCGCGACTCGCTCGCCGCAATGGTGCCGCACCCGTCCCGCCTGGCGCGCCCGGACGAGTACGCCCACCTCGCGCTGTCGATCATCGAGAACGCGATGCTCAACGGCGAGACCATCCGCATGGACGGCGCGATCCGCATGGCCCCGCGCTGAGCGAGCCCTCACCGTTCGGGGGCGGCTCGCGCTGAGCCGTCCCCGGACACCCCGGCCTGCGGCACAGCTGCACCGGGCCCCGCACCGCACACCCAGCAGTCGAGACACAGCAGTCGAGCATCGAAGGAGATCCGACATGACCGAGACCACCGACACCCCCACCGAAGCCGAGGTCCTCACCGAGGTCCGCGGGCAGGTGCTCGTCATCACCCTCAACCGCCCCAAGGCCAAGAACGCCGCGACCGCCGCGATGGCGGCACAGATGGCGCAGATCCTCGACGACTTCGACAGCAACGACGAGCTGTTCGTCGCCGTCATCACCGGCGCCGGCAAGACCTTCTGCTCCGGGATGGACCTCAAGGGGTTCGTGCGCGGTGAGCGCCCCTCCGTCGAGGGCCGCGGATTCCTCGCGCTCACCGAGGCGCCCCCGCAGAAGCCGCTCATCGCCGCGGTCGAAGGCTACGCGCTCGCCGGCGGCTTCGAGACCATGCTCGCCTGCGATCTCGTCGTCGCGGCCGACACCGCGAAGTTCGGGATCCCCGAGGTCAAGCGCGGCCTGGCCGCCGCGGCCGGCGGTCTCGTCACCCTCCCGCAGCGCACCCACCGCGCGGTGGCGATGGAGATGGCACTCACCGGCGACATCTACTCCGCGGAGTTCGGCAGGACCAACGGCTTCGTCAACCGGATCGTCGGCGACGGCGAGGCGCTCGACGGAGCGCTCGAGCTCGCGCAGACGATCGCGGCGAACGGCCCGCTCGCCGTCAAGGCCTCGAAGCAGGTCATCGTCGAATCCGCCGACTGGTCGACCGATGAGAAGTTCGCCAAGCAGTCCGAGATCGTCGACCCGGTCTTCACCTCCGCCGACGCCAAGGAGGGTGCGACCGCCTTCGCGGAGAAGCGCGCTCCCCGGTGGACCGGCCGCTGACCCACCCTGAAACAGCAATATCCTGCGGTTCCTGAGAAGGATTCCGCAGGATATTGCTGTTTCGGGGGCGCGACCCCGGCTGTGGTGTTCGCCACGAACGCACCGGTAGGACTCCTCCGCCGTTTGGCCGATGCACCCCCGCTTGAGAACATTGGTCCATGACGCGTATCTCGTGCCCCGTGCTGTCGAAGAAGATCACCACTGCCGCGCAGGCCGCGGAACACATCTCCCCCGGTGACAACGTGGGCATGAGCGGGTTCACCGGCTGCGGCTACCCCAAGGAGGTGCCGGGTGCGCTCGCCGAGCGGATGAAATCGGCCCACTCCGCCGGCGAGGAGTTCACCATCGGACTGCTCACCGGCGCGTCGACGGCTCAGGAGCTCGACGGCGTGCTCGCCGAGGCCGAGGGCGTGCACCTCCGCGCTCCGTTCAACACCGACCCGAGCATGCGCAGGGCGATCAACTCCGGAGACGTCGAGTACATCGACACGCACCTGAGCCACCTCGCCCAGCAGGTGTGGTTCGGCTACTTCGGCAAGCTCGACGGCGCCGTGGTCGAGGTCGCCGCAGTGCTCCCCAACGGGCTGCTGGTCCCGGGATCATCGGTGGGCAACAACAAGACCTGGCTCGACCAGGCCGACAAGGTCATCCTCGAGGTCAACGAGTGGCACCCGCGCGAGTACGAGGGCTTCCATGACGTCTACTACGGCACCAAGCTGCCGCCGCACCGCAACCCGATCCAGATCCTCGAGCCGACCCAGCGGATCGGCGACCCCTACCTGCGGGTCGACCCCGACAAGGTCGTCGCTGTGGTGCGGACGAACGCCCCGGACCGCGACAACTCCTTCTCCCCCGTCGACGACAAGTCCCATGCGATGGCCGAATACCTCATCGATTTCCTCCGCCACGAGGTGAGCGCCGGCCGGATGCCGAAGAACCTGCTGCCGATCCAGTCAGGAATCGGCAACGTCGCGAACGCGGTGCTCGAAGGGCTCAAGGAGTCCGAGTTCGAGCACCTCCATTCCTACACCGAGGTGATCCAGGACAACCTGCTCGGCCTCCTCGACTCCGGCAAGCTCGACTCGATCTCCGCAACGGCGTTCAGCCTGTCCCGACCTGTCGCCGAGCACTTCAACGCCAACGCCGAGTCGTACAAGGGGCGCATCCTGCTCCGCACCCAGGAGATGTCGAACCACCCCGAGATCGTCCGCCGCCTGGGCATCATCGCGATCAACGGCATGGTCGAGGCCGACATCTACGGACACGTCAACTCCACCCACATCACCGGCTCGAAGATGATGAACGGGATCGGCGGCTCCGGGGACTTCGCCCGCAACGCGTTCCTCAACTTCTTCGTGTCCCCCTCGACGGCGAAGGACGGGTCGATCTCCTCGATCGTACCGATGGCCTCGCACGTCGACCACACCGAGCACGATGTCCACGTGCTCGTCACCGAGCAGGGCATCGCCGACCTCCGAGGCACCTCACCGGTCACGCGCGCCAAGCGGATCATCGACAACTGCGCGCACCCCGACTACCGCGAGAGGCTGCACGACTACCTCGACCGGGCGATCGCCGAATCCCCGAACGCCGCGCACACCCCGCACATCCTGTCCGAGGCGCTGAGCTGGCACACGCGGTTCCTCGAGGACGGCCACATGTGAGCTCCGGCCACCCCACGGTGAGACAGCAGAATCCCGCGGTTCCTGAGAACAGGAACCGCGGGATTCTGCCATGTCCGGCCGGCGCCCAGGCCCGATCACTTCGGGCGGCCCAATCGCCTCGGACCGGGCGGAGCCTGCGGATCAGCTCGGGCGGTGCGGGAGCATGATCTCCTCGAAGTACTTCTCACCGAAGGGCTGGAGGAACTCCTTGTCGCCCATCGGGTACCACTCGTCGTAGTCGGCGAAGGTGCCCTCGTCCTCGTAGCCGAGCTCCTCGGCGACCCCGCGCCAGCGCGCGACGGCCTCCGGGATGGCCTCGGTCGACCCCTCGGGCAGGGTGCCCGCTACGATGGCCTCGTCGACGAGTCCCTGCGAGGAGTTCTTCAGCTCGTCCTGCAGACCGGACTCCATCTCCTCGAAGGTGCCGCCCGCCTCGCGCACGGTCTTCGCGCCGACGGCGTTCGCCTCGAGGTCGCCGCGACGGGACTCGTTGAACTCGTCCTCCATCGAGTCGAACACGAGCTGCTGGACGGCCAGCGGCCACTCCTGCCAGGCGCTGCCGGCGTAGACGCCGCCCGGCCCGCGGGCGAAGGTGACGTCCGTGGTGTAGGTCATGTTCGGCGCGACATCCATGAAGCCGGCGGCGTCCGCGGCGAGGGTCGTCGACAGGGTGCAGTCGACGGTGCCGCGCTGCAGGGCCTCGTAGGTCTCGGTGTACTGGAGCGAGACCGGCGAGGCGTCGAGCGCCTCGAGCTGGCTCGTCTGCGCGACCGAGGACGCGCGCACCTGGTTGCCCTGCCAGTCCTCGGCGGTGGTGTGCGGCTCGGCGCACATCGTCACGACCGCGCCGGCGGCGTTGAAGATGTTGAGCGGTTCGAGCCCCTGATCGCGGAACTCGCTGATGAGGTTCTCGTCCTGCCAGGTGAGCTCGCCGATCGCGGCGTTCGCGGCGATCTCGTCGACGAGCGGCGAGGTGCCGGTGAGAGTGGTGCCGGTGACCCACGACTGGAAGACGGGGAACCTGTCCGGCTGGTAGATCGGGAGCATGTAGGCGACATCCACGCGGCCGTCGACGAGCGCATCGGCGAGCTCGGTGTACCCGGCGATGCCCTGACCGTAGGTGGTCTCCACGGTGATCTTGCCGTCGGACAGCGTCTCGAGGTTCTCGATGAAGGCGTGGGCGCGGTGTGCGTCGAGGCCCTCGCCGGACTGCGCGGACGGCTGGTAGTTGATGGTGAGGGGCTCGACGTCCGCGAACGCGGCCTTGATCTCCTCGTCCGAGGCGCCGTACTCGTAGCCTTCGCCGCTGCCGCCCTCCGCCGCACCGCCACCGCCCCCAGCCGAACCGGCGCAGCCGCTGAGGGCGATCCCGAGCGCCGAGGCGCCTGCGATGAGACCGAGCATGCGCGAACGCTGCAGACGAACAGTCATGTGAACTCCTGGGTTCCGAGGCCCGCACGTCCGTGTGCGGCACCGCTGGGCTCGGGGGTTCTCGCCGTCTCCCCATCGAAACCGGCACCGGCGCGGATCGATCCGCGACCCCGAGCAGTCTCACTAGTCTGAACGTTCGATAAGTCATCCGTCAAGGGTGTCTCACGAACGGGGCGGACCACCCCGGCCCGTGGCACTGATCAATTGTTCAGTTACTATCGGTGCAGACCTCCGGTCTCCGCGCTCGCCGCAGGCCGTCGATGCGGACGCCGCCCCCGTGCCAGGAAGGGCCCACCATGTCGCACTATTTCCCGCCGGGCATGCCCCGCCACCTCAGCTACCCCGATGCCGCCGTGCCCGAGGTGCTCCTCGCCTCCGCCCGCACCTACGGCGAGCGGGCCGCGGTGGTCGACGGAGAGGAGACCCTGAGCTACGCCGAGCTGCTCACCGGCGCCCGCGCAGTGGCTGCCGACCTCGCCGCAGCCGGGATCGCCTCGGGAAGCGTCGTCGGCATCCATCTGCCGAACATCCTCCACTACTTCACCGCCTACTACGGCGCGCTCCTCACCGGCGCCGCCGTCACCCTCGTCAACCCGCTGCAGCCGGCTCCGGCGCTGGCCAAGCAGCTCGCCGACGCCGGGGCGACCGCCCTCATCACCCACCCCGCGCACCTCCGCCCGGTGACCGAGGTCGCCGAGGAGCTCGGCCTCGCGCGCGTGCTCGTCACCGGACCGTCGTGGTCGGCCGGGGTGGACGAGGAGCAGCAGGCACTCGCCGATTCCGTGTTGGACACCGGCCCGTACCGGTCCTTCTCCGAGGTGCTCGCCGCCGGCGGAGAGGATTTCGAACCCGTCCTCGTCGGCATGGACGAGGTCGCCCACTACGCCTACACCGGCGGCACCACCGGGAAGTCGAAGGGCGTGCGCGTCCTCCACCGCAACGTCATCGCCAACATCACGCAGATGGCCGCCTGGCGCCTCCACTCGACGATCGACCGCGATGAGACCGGGCACCTGCGGCTCACGCACATCACCGAGCTCGACGTCCCGTACGTCGAGCCGGGTGCGGCCGCGACCATCCAGGTGCCGCCGCTGTTCCACGCCCAGGGCCTGACGAGCGGCGGGATGTTCATGCTCGGCGGCGTGACGATCGTGCTGTCCGGCCGGTTCAAGCCGCAGACCTTCGTCGAGCTCACCAACCGCTGGGAGGCTGCCTACGCCTCGGGCAATCCGCCGATGTACCTCGCGCTCGCCGCGCACTGCCGGGCCACCGGGGAGTCGATGCCGAGCATGAAGCTCGCGATCTCCGGCGCCGCTCCGCTCGATTCGACGGCCGTGGCGCGGATCGGCGAGGCGATGCCGAACGCCGTGATCGGCGAGGGCTACGGACTCACCGAGGGCACGTGCATGGTGACCTCGACCCCGGTGCAGCCGGGCACCACCCAGAAGATCGGCTCCGTGGGCATCCCGGTGTCCGACACGGAGATCGAGATCCGCAGCACGACCGGCACCGGGGTGCTCCCCGACGGCCAGGAGGGCGAGCTGTGGGTGCGCGGCCCGCAGGTCACCGACGGCTACAGCAACGCCCCGGAGCAGACCGCCGCGCAGTTCGTCGACGGCTGGCTGCGCACCGGCGACATCGCCTCCCGCGACACCGAGGGGTTCATCCGGATCCACGACCGGGCCAAGGACATGCTCATCTACAAGGGCTACAACGTCTATCCGCGCGAGCTCGAGGACATCGCCGCGGCACACCCGGGCGTGGCGCGGATCGCCGTCGTCGGACGGCCCGCGGACGAGGCCGGGGAGATCCCCGTGGCCTTCGTCGAGGCGGCACCCGGCGTCGCGCTGTCCGGCGAGGAGCTCATGGGCTGGGTCGCCGAGCGGGTGCTGCCCTATCAGAAGATCCGCGAGGTCCACCTCGTCGAGGCTCTGCCGACCTCTGCCGCCGGCAAGATCCTCAAGACCGAGCTGCGCGACCAGCTCGGCTGAGACCGTCCCGGCGCCGCGGCCGCTCCGACCGCACCGGCACCCCTGCCCCGTGTCCGTCCTGCTGTCTACACTGGACCCATGAGCGAACCGACAGTCTCCGTGACCGAGATCCCCGAGGGCGCGAACATCCTCGACGTCCGCGAGGACGACGAATGGAACGCCGGGCACATCGACGGCGCCCAGCACATCCCGCTCGGCGACCTCCCCGTGCGCTACGGCGAGGTGCCCCTCGACGAGGACGTCTACGTCATCTGCCGCTCCGGCGGCCGGTCGATCCGCGCCACCTCCTGGCTCAACCAGAACGGCTTCGACGCGATCAACGTGCGCGGCGGGATGGGGGCATGGAACCTCGACAACGGCCTGCCGATCGTCTCGGACGCCGGCGAGGAGCCCTGGGTCAAGTAGACCCGGCACCGCCCGAGGACGCCGCCCGGTTCCGCCCCATCATCTCGACAGCCGACCGCATGGCGAGATTTTTCCGGTCCCGGCTACTCCCCACGGCCCGCACTTGGGCATAGTGGGACCATGAGTTCACGCGCCGGCCTCCCCGCCGAAGAATCCGACCTCGTCAACCTTCCCGAGCTGCTCGACGCCTACCACGACGTCGAACCGGATCCTGCGAACCCGGACCAGCGCGTGGCCTTCGGCACCTCCGGCCACCGCGGCTCGAGCCTCAAGGGCTCCTTCAACGAAGCCCACATCGCCGCGATCACCGCCGCGATCATCGAGTACCGCCGACAGCAGGGGTACACCGGCCCGCTCTACCTGGCCCGCGACACCCACGCGCTCAGCGAGCCCGCCTTCCTCACCGCCCTCGAGGTGCTCGCCGCCGCCGAGGTGCCCACGATGATCGACGACCGCGACGGCTACACCCCCACCCCGGTGCTGTCCCGTGCGATCATCAAGCACAACGCGAACCGCGGCAGCGCCCAGGGCCTGGCCGACGGCATCGTCATCACCCCCAGCCACAACCCGCCGGCCGACGGCGGCTTCAAGTACAACCCGCCGCACGGCGGTCCGGCCGACTCCGACGCCACCGGATGGATCGAGGACCGGGCCAACGCCCTCCTCGAGAGCGGCTGGCAGTCGATCTCCCGCCGCCCGTTCCAGCGCGCATTCCACCTCGAGAACACGACGAACTTCGACTACACCGCGAGCTACATCGAGGACCTCGGACTCGTCATCGACATCCCGGCGATCCGCGACTCCGGACTCCACATCGGGGCGGACCCGCTGGGCGGGGCGAGCGTCGACTACTGGGCGGCGATCGCCGAGCAGCTCGACCTCAACATCGAGGTCGTCAACCCCGACGTCGACCCCACCTGGGCGTTCATGACGCTCGACTGGGACGAGAAGATCCGGATGGACTGCTCCTCGCCGTCCGCGATGGCCTCGCTCATCGCCAACCGCGACAAGTACGACCTCGCCACCGGCAATGACGCCGATGCCGACCGCCACGGCATCGTCACCCCCGATGCCGGCCTGATGAATCCCAACCACTACCTCGCCGTCGCGATCGACTACCTGTTCTCCCACCGCGAGCAGTGGTCGCCGGACACCGCGATCGGCAAGACGCTCGTGTCGTCGTCCCTCATCGACAAGGTCGCCGCCGCTCGCGGTCGCCGCCTGCTCGAGGTGCCGGTGGGCTTCAAGTGGTTCGTCCCCGGCCTCATGGACGGCACCGTCGGCTTCGGCGGCGAGGAGTCCGCCGGCGCCTCGTTCCTCACCCGCGACGGCTCCACCTGGACGACGGACAAGGACGGGATCCTCCTGTGCCTGCTCGCCGCGGAGATCACCGCGGTCACCGGACGCACCCCCTCGCAGCGGTTCGACGAGCTCACCGCAGAGTTCGGCAGCAGCGCCTACGCGCGCATCGACGCCCCGGCCACCCGCGAGCAGAAGGCCGCGCTCAAGCAGCTGAGCCCCGCCCAGGTCACCGCCGACACCCTCGCCGGCGAGGCGATCACCGCCAAGCTCACCGAGGCGCCGGGCAACGGTGCGGCGATCGGCGGTCTCAAGGTCACCACCGACAGCGCGTGGTTCGCCGCCCGCCCGTCGGGCACCGAGGACGTCTACAAGATCTACGCGGAGTCATTCAAGGGCGCCGACCACCTGGCGCAGGTCCAGCAGGAGGCCAAGTCCGTCGTCGATGCGGTGATCGGCGGCTGAGGCCGGACCCGGGAGGGTGACGGACGTCATCACCCTCCCCCGCGCGCACTGGCTAGAATCGACTGGTGCTGCGCAACTACCTCGAGATCTTCGCCCTGCCCGGGGCGTTGAAGTTCTCGCTCGCCGGGCTGCTCGCCAGGCTGCCCATCGCAGTGCTCGGCCTCGGCATCCTGCTCTTCATCCAGGGCACCACCGGCTCCTACGCGATCGCCGGGGTCGTCACCGCCACCTTCATGGTGGTGCAGGCGATCACCAATCCGCTCATCGCCCGGCTCGTCGACAACTTCGGCCAGGCCAGGGTGATGGCGCCGGTCGTCGTCGTCCACATCCTCTCCCTCACCAGCCTGCTCGTCACCGTGTACGCCGACTGGTGGACCGCCCTCGTCTTCGTCTTCGCGGGTCTCTCCGGCGGAACCGTCGGCTCGCTCGGCTCGCTCGTGCGCGCGCGCTGGAACGCCGCAGTGCGCACGCCCCGCCAGCTCGACACCGCGTTCAGCTGGGAGGCCGTCGCCGACGAGATCCTCTTCGTCTCCGGCCCCGTCCTCGTCACCACGCTGGCCACCGCGGTCCTCCCGCCGGCCGGGATCCTCGCCTCGATGACGGCGACGATCATCGGCTCCCTCCTCTTCTACACCCAGAAGGCCACCGAGCCGCCGATCATGCGGGCCGTCGAGGGCGACAAGGGGAAGGTCCTCACCAACCTCGGCATCTTCGTCGTCGTGGTCGCCCAGGTGCTGCTCGGCATCAACTTCGGCGCGATCGACGTCATCGCCGTCGCCTTCGCCGAGGAGCAGGGCCACAAGGCCCTCGCCGGCGTCCTGCTCAGCACCTTCGCCGCCGGGTCGCTGGCGGCCGGAGTGGTCTACGGCGGGGTGACCTGGAAGTCGCAGGCGCACCACCGCTTCGCCGTGATGATGGGCGGGCTCGCCGCCGCCACCTGGCTGCTGCTGCTCGCCACCGACATGATCCGGTTCGGCGTCATCATGTTCTTCATCGGCCTGACGATCGCCCCGAGCCTCATCAGCGCATCCTCGGTGGTGAAGAACCTGGCCCCGCCGCGTCGGCTCACCGAGGCGCTCGCCTGGATCAGCACCTCGCTGGGCTTCGGCGTGGCGATCGGTTCCGCGCTCGCCGGCATCATCATCGAAGCCGCCGGCGCCCGCACCGCGGTCCTCGTCCCGAGCGTGAGCTCGACGCTCGCCGCGCTCGTCGTCGCCCTGTTCATCCGCTCGATGGACCCGAGCCGACGCAGCCATGACGCCCGCGCCAACCGCACGGTCGTCGACACCGAGGGCTGAACCCGGGATCCGCGGAGCCTGCCCTCGGCACCGACCTCGACCCCTCCGCCCAGCGCCCCGGAACCGGCCCTCGTCGGCCGACCGGGGAGGGTGCCCCGGATCATGATGACGACGCATTACCCATCGGTTATGCTGTTCTCACCGTGGCGGTCAGGCTGAGAAAGTGTCGGGCTGTCACGGCTCTGTCTTTCCAGGTCAGCGCCCTGTTTCGACTGCTCCGGCGCGCTCGCTGCGACGGTCCGCAGCCTCGCTCCGGCCCACCGCACTACGGTGGGGGTATGCGCATCCTCCTCGCCTGCGACAAGTTCAAGGGCACTCTCACCGCACCCGAGGTGCACGCCCGCCTGGCACCGGCCCTCACCGCCGCCGGCCATACCGTCGAGTCCGTCCCCATCGCCGACGGCGGCGACGGCACCGTCGAGGCCGCGGTGTCCGCCGGCTTCACCCGGCACACCGCCGAGGTGACCGGTCCCCTGAGCACACCCGTCACCGCCGTCTGGGCGGAGTCGGCGGGCACCGCCGTCATCGAGATGGCCCAGGCGAGCGGCCTCGCGCTCGTGACCTCCGCTTCGGGCTCCGCGCCGGATGCGCACACCGCGCTCACCGCCACCTCGGCCGGGACCGGGGAGCTCATCGCCGCGGCCCTCGACGCCGGGTGCACGGAGATCGTGCTCGGCGTCGGCGGCTCGGCGACCACGGACGGCGGCGCCGGCATGCTCACGGCCCTCGGCGTCCGCCTGCTCGACGAGTCGGGCCACCCGGTCCCGGCCGGTGGAGTCGGCCTCGAGCACCTCGCACGGGTCGACACCGCGGACCTCCATCCCCGCCTGCGCGAGGGCAGCGCCCACGTCATCCTCGCCTCGGACGTGGAGAACCCGCTCACCGGGCACCAGGGCGCGGCGGCGGTCTACGGTCCGCAGAAGGGCGCCGGCCCCACCGAGGTCGAACGGCTCGACCGCGCACTCGAGCGCTTCGCCGCACGGGTCCCCGACGGTGCGCATCACGCCGCCCGGACGGGAGCCGGGGCGGCGGGAGGCATGGGCTTCGGAGCCTTCGCGGTGCTCGGCGCGGCCTCCGTGCCCGGTGCCGACTACGTCCTCGACCTCGTCGGATTCGGCCGCGCTCTCGGGACCGCGGAGGCCGTCGTCACCGGGGAGGGGCGCTTCGACGAGCAGACGCTGTCCGGGAAGGGCCCCGGCGCGGTCATCGCAGCGGCCCGGGACGCCGGCCTGCGGGTCCATGTGGTGTGCGGATCGAGCGAGATCCCGGCCGATCAGGCGAGTGGGCTCGGACTCGCCGGGATCCACACCCTCACCGACCTCGCTGCGCTCGCCGACTGCCTGGCCGACCCTGCGCCCGTCCTCGAGCGCCTCGCCGCGGAGCTCCTCGCCCCCGCTCTCGAGGCGCCCGCCGACTGACCCGCGCCGCCCGGCTCGGACATCCCGGACCCGCCTCGGCGCGGTTCGCCCCGGCCCGGCCTCGGCTCCGGTCGGAAACGACGAGTGGTCACAGATCCATGGAATCCCGTAGGGGAATCGTGGATCTGTGACCACTCGCTGGTGCGGGCGGAGCGCGCCTGCACCAGCGGTGCGGGGTCTCCGCCTCAGGGACGGCGGGGCGTGTCCCCCGGGCAGGGGCCTCCGCCTCAGGGCTTGCGGTCGGTGTCGCCCTCGGTGCCGGGGAGGCCCTTGTTCTTGCGCATGAGCAGGAGGACGACCATGACGACGACAGCGAGCGCGCCGACGCCGAGCAGCACGATCATCGGGGTCGACATGCCGCTCGAGGCGTTCTCCGCCTCGCCCTCCTCGAGCGAACCGCGCTGCTCACCGCCGAGCTGCGGCTCCTCGTCGACGGCTCCGGCGCCGAGGCCCGGGCCCTCGCCCTCCTCGGTGCCCGCGGGCGCGGATTCGCCGCCGGCACCGCCGGCGTCCTGGATGGTGAAGGGGATCTCACCGCTGATCGGGTGGCCGTCGGAGGACACGACGCGCCACACGATGGTGTACTCGCCGGCGCCGAGGTCGGCGGGCAGGGCCGAGGAGACCTTCGTGCCGTCGACGGTGAGCTCACCGGCGGAGACGTTCTCACCGTTGTGCATGACCTGCACCTCGGAGCCCATCTCCTGGACCTCACCGCTGAACTCGAGCTCGATCCATTCCGGCTGGCTGTCGAGCTCCGCTCCCTCCTCCGGGTTCGAGGACACGAGCTGGTCGTGGGCGGCTGCGGCGGGCGCGAGCAGCAGGCCGAGGCCCACGAACAGCGCCGCCACCAGTGCGAACAGGGACGTACGAGTGCTGCGGACGGTCACGGAGGCTCCAATCGATTGGCTGCTGGCCCCATTATCCCGCAGACTCCCTGGGAGTTCACCCATCCGGCGCGCCGAGTCGATCTCCGTCACGCGCTCCGGCGGGCGCGGATCTCCTCGACGATGGCGGGCACTGCGGCCTCGACCTGCTCGAGCGTGGTGGTGAACCCGGCCTGGTCGCCGTACCAGGGGTCGGCGACGTCGAGCTCGGTGCCGGTGAGCCCGGCCGCGGCCGGGTCGAAGCTGCGGAACATCCGGATCTCCGGGCGCCGTTCCACCGGCAGGTCCGCGACCAGGCGCTCGAGCGCGGCCCGATGCCGCTGCGTCATCGCGAGCGCGAGGTCACGCTCGCCCAGCCACTCCGCGGTGATCTGGCGGGCGGCGTGGTCGGCGGTGTCGTAGCCGGCCTCGGTGAGCACACGGACCGCGCGCGGATCGATCGGGTTCCCGGACTCCTCGTCGCTGATCCCGGCCGAATCGACGATCGCCTCGATCCCCTCGGCGGCCAGCCGGCTGCGGAGCACGCGCTCGGCCATGACCGAGCGGCAGATGTTCCCCGTGCAGACCAGCACCACCGAGGCGCCCGCCGTCCCGCCGACGCCCCTGTCAGCCCCGCCGTCACCCCTGTCCGCGGTGCTCGTCCCCTCCGCCGTCTCCTCTGCACCTCGCGCTTCCGCCACTGCTGCCCTCCATCGTCATCCGTTGTCCGCGGCCGGGCTCCGCGCCCGACCACCGCAACCATGGTCGCAGATGCGCCCGGTGGGCCGGGACCGGATACCGTTGGACCATGACCGAAACTCGACTGCCCCACGGCGACCCCGCGATCAGCGCCCGCGAGGACCTCTTCCGCCACGTCAACGGCGCGTGGCTCGACACCTTCGAGATCCCGGAGGACCGGGCCGGCGACGGCGCCATGCGCGCCCTCTACGATGCCGCCGAGGTCAAGGTCCGCGACCTCATCACCGGACTCGGCGAGCAGGACTCCGAACCCGGCTCCGAGGCGCATAAGATCGGCGCCCTCTACGCCTCCTTCATGGACACCGACACGATCGAGGCGACCGGGATCGAGCCGGTCGTGCACGACCTCGAGCTCGTCGCCGCCGCGTCCGACCATGCGGAGCTCGCGCGCGTGCTCGGCGCGCTCGACGCCTCCGGGGTGCCCACCGTGGTGGGCGGTTTCGTCTCCGCGGATGCGAAGAACTCCGCGGAGTACATCCTCTATGCGATGCAGGCCGGGCTCCACCTGCCGGACGAGGACTACTACTCGTCGGACGACTACACAGAGATCCGGGAGGCCTATGTTGCCCACGTCGCCCGCGTCTCCGAGATCGCCGATCTCCCCCGCTTCACCGGCCGGCCGCACAACGAGCTCGCCGCGCTCGTCCTCGACCTCGAGACGCGCCTCGCCGAGCACCACTGGGACCGGGTGTCGTGCCGCGACGCAGAGAAGACGTACAACAAGTTCGCCGCCGTCGAGCTCGACGAGCTCGCCGCCGGCTTCGACTTCGCCGCCTGGTGCGAGGGCGCCGGGATCACCGGCCTCGAGTACCTCGTCGTGTCGCAGCCGTCGTTCTTCGTCGGGATGGCGCAGGAGTGGGCGCGCACATCACTCGACGACCTCAAGGCGTGGATGCAGTTCAGCATCGTCGAGGCCTATGCGGGCCTGCTCACCGAGGCCCTGTCGGAGGAGAACTTCGACTTCTACGGCCGCACCCTGTCCGGCACGCCCACCCAGCGGGAGCGCTGGAAGCGCGGCGTCGCCCTCGTCGAGAGCCTGCTCGGCGAGGCTGTCGGCAAGCTCTACGTGGCCAGGGAGTTCCCGCCGGAGTCCAAGCAGGCGATCACCGAGCTCGTCGACCGGCTCATCCGCGCCTACGAGTCCTCGATCTCCGAGCTCGACTGGATGGGCGAGGACACCCGTGAGCGCGCCCTGAAGAAGCTCGCCCGGTTCTCCCCGAAGGTCGGCTACCCGGACGTGTGGCGGGAGTACCCGGCGGAGATGGTCGCCGACGACCTCGTCGGCAACGTCCGGCGCGCCGCGCACGCCGAGCACGTGCGCCAGATCGGGCGGATCGGGCAGCCGATCGACCGCACCGAATGGCTCATGACGCCGCAGACGGTCAACGCCTACTACCACCCGGTGATGAACGAGATCGTGTTCCCCGCCGCCATCCTGCAGCCGCCCTTCTTCGATGCGCGCGGCTCCGATGCCGCGAACTACGGGGCGATCGGCGCGGTGATCGGCCACGAGATCGGACACGGGTTCGACGACCAGGGCTCGCGCTACGACGGCGACGGCAACCTCGTCGACTGGTGGACCGAGGACGATCGCGCCCGCTTCGAGGAGCGCACGGCGAGCCTCATCGACCAGTTCGACGTGCTCGTCCCCGAGGGCCTCGACGCCAAGCACCACGTCAACGGCGCGCTCACGGTCGGGGAGAACATCGGCGACCTCGGCGGCATGTCGATCGCGTGGAAGGCCCTGCAGCTGCTCGCCCGCGACGAGAACCGGGAGCTCACCGAGGAGGAGGGCCGCGAGTTCTTCTACGCCTGGGCCACCGCCTGGCGCTCGAAGTTCCGCAAGGAGGAGCGGATCCGCCGGATCGCGGTCGACCCGCACTCCCCGGAGGAGTTCCGGTGCAATCAGATCGTCAAGAACCTCGACGCCTTCGCCGAGGTGTTCGGCGTGCGCGAGGGCGACGGGATGCACCTCGCACCCGCGGACCGCGTGTCGATCTGGTGACCTGACCCGGCTGGCAGCTCGGAAGCGGCGGGACTGTGGTGGTTCCGGCGGAGTGTGGTGGCGTCGACGCTCATACTCTTCGTCGGAACCACCATTCTCCGCGCCCGGCCCGCGCGCCGCGGTGGCCTGCGCGCTTTGGCAACCCGACACCTCGGTGGATCCAGCACCTCAGCCCCGGGCCGGGCCGCGGGCCTCAGAAGTTCGTGTGGACGAGCCGGGCGAAGCGCTCGACGAGATCGCGCCAGGTGATGGTCAACGACTCGTTGCGGGTCGCGGCGGGCGCCTCGTCGGCGAGCTTGTCGATCTCGATGTAGCCGATCCCGTCGGACCCCAGGGTGGAGATGTTCGCGCGGAACAGCCCGTCGTCGGCGATGTCCGCGCTCACCGCGAGCGGCAGCCGCCCGAGGTCCGCCGGCGTCCCCTCGAAGGTCAGGCGCCCGGCGGTGAGCGTGTCGTGGGCCGCGGCGTGCGTGAGGTACTGGGCGGCCGAACCGCCGCCCACCACCGGCAGGCGGGTCGCCATGACGTCGGTGAGGAGCTCGGTGATCTCCGCCCGCCGCTCGGCGCTGAGGTCATCGCCCTCGAACCCGCCGAACAGCACGACGGCGGCGAACCCGGCCAGCGGCGGCAGCGCCTCGCCCTCGGCCACCTGCACGTGGGTGACCTCGAGGCCGTTCTCGTCGAAGCGGGCGAGGATCGACTCCACGCCGGGGGTCGGGCTCGTCTCGATGACGAGGACGGGCGTGTTGATGCCGGCCTCGCTCAGGGTCTGCGTGGGCCTGCGCTCCCCGGCCTCGACCGCGAGCGGGAGGATGTTCTCCGGCACCGGCGCCGGGCAGGTGGCGTACGGGGTGAAGGCGAAGGGGTCGTTGTACACCCGGTTGAAGTCGAGGATCACGGAGTTCCCGGCGTCGGGCAGCCCGATGTTGAGCGTCCGCCAGGTCGCCGTGGTCACGCCGTTGGTGTAGTCGTGGAACCGCACGGTGAGGCCCGACCCGGGGCAGCCGGTGGTCCGGAGCCGGTGGGTGTGCCCGGCGAGCTCGAACTCGACCTCGCCGGAGAGCTGCTCGTCGAGCTCGATCCCCGGCATCGCCGAGGCGATCCGGCGCGGCTCCGGCTGCGGGTACGGAGTGAACGCCGCGCGCACCACCCAGTCCTGGCTGACCGGGAAGGTCGGCACGTCGATGAAGCGCGAGAGCAGCGGCGCCTTGGAGTCGTGGCGGCGCAGGCCGATCGAGCCGTCGCGGTTGAGGAGCTCGTAGAGCACGTGGCCGACGAGGATCCAGTTGAGCGATTCCCCGGGGGCCACCCGGGCGGACATCCGGTCATCGGAGTCGACGCGCACCTCGGCCGCCGGGCCGGGCCGGCCCATGATCTCCAGGGCGTCCTTGCCGGGGCCCGCGCTGGTGCCCGGGGCGAGGGTGAAGTGCACCCATTCGCCGTCGCGCACGAAGGTGCCCGGTCCGCCCTCCCAGGCCGTCGTCTCGCCCTCGTCGAGCCAGGTCAGGCCCGTGAGGCTGAGCCAGCCGAACGGAGTGGCGAGAGCGGACAGGCGCGCATCATGCCATTCGTGCCATTCTGCGGTGTACTGGTCCACGCTCGTCCTCGTCTCGATGATCGCCTTGCTGTTCATAGTAGGGGATCGGCCGCGGGGGCGGGCAGGTCCTACGGCGCCCCGCCCGGTGGGGCGGGTGCGGGGGCCGCGGCAGGTGCGGCGGAGACGCGCGCGGCGCGCCGGCGGGTGAGGAGGACCTGGATTGCGCCGAGCACGAGGAGCAGGGTGAGGGAGGCGAACGACAGCCAGAACCCCTCGCGGTATCCAGCGGCGTCGACGACGGCGCCGGTGAGCGCCGACGCCGCGGACTGGCCCACGACGACGCCGGTGGACATCATCGCCATGACGGTGGTCGTGCGCCCGAACGGGGCGACCTCCGAGGCGATCGAGTAGAGCGTGACGAGGCTCGGCCCGATCCCCGCGCCCATGACGAGGAGGGCGGGGACGAGCAGGCCGATGTCGCGGGTGAGCACGAACAGCACCGCGCCGGTGAGCGCGACGCCGGCGAACACGAGCCAGCGGGCGGTGAGGGTGAACCGTTCGGGCAGGAGCACGACGCCGAGCGCGCACACCGCCGAGCCGATGCCCATGATCCCGTAGAAGATGCCGGTCGCGTCGGCCTGCCCGAACTCCTGCATGAAGCGGGTGAGCGAGGTGAGCGAGGACCCGAAGAACAGCCCGATCGCCGTCATCCCGGTCACCGGCAGGAGCACGACCGGCCGCCGCACCCACGCGATGGGGTCCGGGGGCCGCACGGTCTCCCCCGCCGAGGCGACCGCCCGGTGGTCGCGGGCGTCGCGCAGGTGCCCCCGGGCGTAGCGCACGGAGGGGTGCACGGCGAAGGCGATGACGCCGAGCAGGGTGAGCGCGGCGGCGAACTCGAGCGGGACGACGACACCGAGCAGCACCGCGACGAACCCGGTGACGACGGGGCCGAAGACGAACACGAGCTCATCGGTCATCGACTCGTAGGACAGCACCGTCGAGGTCGCCTTGCGGGCCCGGTGCCCGGTGAACTCGGCGCGGATCGCGTGGAGCCAGCGGGTGCGGACCATCGAGGAGGCCTGCGGGGCGGTGAGCCCGATGAGGAGGCCGGCGCCGAGCACGAGGGCGGTGGGCGCCTCGGCGCGCAGTGCGGCGGCGAGGCCGAACAGGGCGAGCGTGTTCGCGACCGCGGCGATGAGGAGGACGATGCGCTGGCCCCAGCGGTCGGCCGAGGCGCCGAGGACGGGCCCGGAGATCGCGGTGCCCACGCCGACGAGGGCGGCCGTGACCCCGGCGAGGGTGAAGGACTCCCGGGTCGAGGAGACAGCCGTCATGACGGCGACGACCGACATCGCGAAGGGCAGCTTGGCGATGAGCGCCAGGGGCAGGAAGCCCCAGCCGAACATGCGTCCGAGGGAGGTGAACACGATTGACTAGGCTACCGGCTATGAGGCTTACGACAGAATCAGCTCCCACCGCCGTCGCCGCCGACCTCGCGGAGTTCGTCACCGAGTCCCCCTCGTCCTTCCACGCCGCCGACGCCGCCCGCCGGCGGCTGACCGCGGCGGGCTTCACCGAGCTCGACGAGCGCGCGGAGTGGGATCTGCGTCCCGGCGGCAGGCACCTGGTGGTCCGCGACGGCGCGATCATCGCCTGGGTGATGCCCGGCGGGGCCGGGGGTGCCGGGGGTTCTGGCGTCGGGGGTGCCGGAGACGCCGCGGGCGCCGGCTCGGCCGAGGTGCCCGGGTTCGCCGTGCTCGGCGCGCACACCGATTCCCCGGCATTCAAGCTCAAGCCCCACACGGACTTCACCGTCGAGGGGAACCTCCAGGTCGGGGTGGAGATCTACGGCGGCCCGCTGCTGAACTCGTGGCTCGACCGCGAGCTGTGCTTCGCCGGCCGGCTCGTCACCGTCGACGGGGCCGAGGTGCTCGCCCGGACCGGGCCGATCGGCCGCATCCCGCAGCTCGCCATCCACCTCGACCGGCAGGTCAACGACAAGCTCGCGCTCGACCGGCAGCGCCACGTCCAGCCGGTCATCGGCCTCGAGGCGCTCACCGGCGGCGCCGGCGAGGGGACAGGCGTGCTCGGCGCGCTCGCCGCCTCGGCCGGGGTCGAGGCCGCCGATGTCGTGGCCTTCGACGTCGTGACGATCCCGGCCCAGGAGCCGGCACGGTTCGGTCTGCACGAGGAGTTCCTCGCCTCCCCGCGCCTCGACAACCTGTCCTCCGTGCACGCCGGGATCAGCGCGCTCGCGCTCGTCGAGCCGGCCGGGCTCGACTCGATCCCGCTCGTCGCGGCCTTCGACCACGAGGAGGTCGGCTCGGAGACCCGCTCGGGGGCGAGCGGACCGTTCCTCGCCGATGTCACCGAGCGGATCATCGCCGGCATCGTCGCCGGGGCTCCGGCCGGCGCCGGGCCGGGTGCCGGGGAGTCCGGTCCGGTGGGCGCCTCGGGTGCGGATGCCGCGGGCGGCAGTGGCATCCGGGAGGCGAGCGCCCCGGGTGCGGGGCGCGTGCGCGAGGCGTACCTGCGCGCGCTCGCCCGCTCGGTGTGCGTGTCGTCCGACGCCGGGCACGCGGTCCATCCGAACTACCCCGAGCGCCACGACCCGGTGAACCGGCCGCGGCTGGGCGGCGGGCCGCTGCTCAAGATCAACGCCCAGCAGCGCTACGCCACGGATGCCGTGGGCACCGCGCGGTGGGCGCGGGCGTGCGCGGCGGCGGGGGTGCACTACCAGGAGTTCGTGTCGAACAACGCGATGCCGTGCGGGTCGACGATCGGTCCGCTCACCGCGACGCGTCTGGGCATGACGACCGTCGACGCCGGGATCGCGCTGTGGAGCATGCACTCCGCGCGCGAGATGTGCGCGGTGTCCGACGTCCACGACCTGTTCCGCGTCGCGCACGCCTTCCTCAGCGGCCGCTGAAAGCCCGCGCGGGGCGGCTCTGCGGTGGGAGCAACGCTGCGCAGGGAGCGGTGCCGCGTGCCCGCCGGGAATGATCCCGGCTGGGACCGGGGCGGCGGAGGGCTGGGAACAGCGACGGGTTCAGCGACGTGACTCCCGCTCCGCCTCCTCCTCGAGTCGGAGCCACTCCGGCTTCCACGCGCGGGGGATCCTGTAACTGAAGCTCCACCCGACGTTCAGCAGGACGACGACGGTGCCGAGGAACACCCAGTGCCAGAGCGGTTCCATGGGAGGCTGCACGGAGGTGAGAACGATTCCGTAGAGCGCGAGGACGGCGATCGCCGCCGCCTGCGGCACGATGGCGGCAGGAAGCCCCCAATAGGGACCCTGGAAATTTCTCCGCCTGGGCCTCACCCGCCGCCACCCCTCATAGAACCCGGAGTACGCGACCCAGGTGAGAATGATCATCGCGGTCGGCAGCCCGAATCCGATGAGGACGAGCAGCCCGATGAAGGCCGAATCGCTCACCGGGAGTCCTTGAGGGCGCACATGACGTCGTTCGCGGTGGGGTTGGCCAGCTGCGCATTGCGGGTGAGGACCACGGGGGTGGCGAGCGCGCCGTCCATGAGCGCGCGGACCTTCGCCGCGGCGGTCTCATCGCGGTCGACGTCGATGAACGCGAACCGCCCGTCGGTGTTGAAACGGCGCATGAGGGCGCGGCTGCGCGGGCAGTCGTCCTGCCACAGGACCACCGCGCGGCCCGGCGCCAGCAGGTCGTCCGACCAGGGCGTGTGCGGCTTCCGGTTGAGGACGAAGAATGCCAGCACGAAGGAGAGGATGCCGAGGACCACGAAGAGCCAGCCCAGGACGCTGCCCGGGTCCGTGGCGAGCCGGATCACACCGGATGCGGTGAAGAGCAGGGCGGCCGCGAGCTGCAGCAGGTTCGTCATGCGCATGGGGACAAGCCTACGGTCACGGCGGTTCGCGGCCGCCTGGGGGTGGCGCGCTCACGCAGATGCGACTGTTCTTTCTGTCGACAAGCGAATTCCCCTGCACACGACCGTCGATGCAGCTGATTCAGACGCCGTGGGGAGAAAGAGCTGCATCGAGCGGCGGGGCGGTCTCAGGGGGCGGGGTCGCCGAGCAGCTCGCGGAGGTCCTCGGGGGCGGAGTCGGGGAGGACCCGGCGGCCGACGACCGCAGTGGGCGTGAACCGGTTCCCGCGGTTGAGCTCGCGGACCCGGGTATCGGCGTCCTCATCAAGATGGATGTTGACCCAGGTGATCCGCTCGTCACCGGCGAGGGCGCGGAGCAGGGTGTGGCAGTGGGGGCAGCCGTCCTTCCAGTAGACGACCGCCGCCGAGGTGTCCTCGAGTTCGGGGGACCACGCCGTGTGCGGCCGAGGGCCGCTCATCCGGATCGCGAAGATCGCCAGTCCGGCCGCACCGGCGAGCAGACCGGCACCGGCGGCCGGCCGGTCGACGAGGAACGCCGCCGTCCCGGCGAGGGCCAGAACGGCGGCGAGGGTCCAGAGGAGCCGACGAGGGATGCGCACGGCACCAGGCTAGCCGGACCCGGCCCGGATCAGCGTCCGGCGGCGAGGATCCCGATGGCCTCGGCGGCGCGCGGCGCCTCGACCTCGACGGTGTACTCGGAGGCCTTGAGCGACTGGACCGAGCGGAAGCTGCGGGCCTTGCCGTTGATCGCGAAGGCGATGAGGCCGAAGATCAGACCCCAGACCGCGCCGAGCGCGATCGTGGAGAGGAGGACGGAGAAGAAGCCGATCCCGGCGACGAAGAGGGCGAAGACGAGCCCGAGCAGCAGTCCGATCCAGGCACCGGAGAGCGCACCGAACCCGGCGGCCTTGCCCCAGGTCATGTTCCCGGTGACGTGCTCGACGGTGGTGAGGTCGTGCCCGACGATCCGCACCGTGCTCACCTCGAAGTCGGAATCCGCGAGGAGATCGACGGCGTTCTGGGCCGGCAGGTAGTCGTGGAAGCGGGCGACGATCTCGCGGGGGACGGGCTGCACGGTCTGCCCGGTCGCAGGCGACTGCGCGAGGTGCGGGGCGGGGTCCTGTCCGGCAGCGGGGTGTCCTGCGGGAGTCCCGGTGTTCTCGGTCATGCTGTCCTTTCGGTCGAGGGCGCGGGCGCGGATGGTCGTCCGATCCGGCTGGGCGAGGCGAGCACCTCGGGGATTCCGATCGCGCACCGTCCGCGCTAGAATGATTTGATCATACCAACCAAATCTCCGGGAAAGCTGAGCACGATGCCCGAGTCCCCCCGCACCGCCGAGGTCCTCGCCTCGCTGCGTCATGCGCTGACCTCGATCGAGCGCTGGGGCAGCCGGCGCGCCACCTGGGAGCGCCTGAGCGGCGGTGCGGCCTCGCTCACCCGCACCGATGTGTGGCTGCTCGAACGCATCGCCGACTGCGGACCGGCCCGGATGTCCGCGCTCGCCCGCTGGCAGTCGGTGGATCGCTCGACGATCACCGCCCAGGTCAACCGCCTCGAGAGCAACGGACTCATCACCCGCGGCCCCGACCCCGCAGACCGGCGCGCCGTCCAGGTGGACCTCACCGCGGACGGGCACGCGGTGATGCGCGAGCACCGGTCGCGCCTCGCAACGACGATGGAGGACCTCACCGCCGCGTGGCCGGCGGCCGATGTCACCGAGTTCGGTCGACTCCTCTCCCGGTTCGCCCGCGCCCTCGACGACGATCTCGCCGACCGGGCCGACTGACACCGGACCCGACCCAGCCCGACGCACCGGTCCCACCCACGCGCACCCGATCCATCAGGTCGCCCTGCCGCCGGACGCACCACCCGCGTCATGACCCGACGTCATTCGATCCCGACCCCCGGAAACCGCTCTTCCCACACCCCTTGGAACCGGCCCGATCCCCGCTAGCATGAGGGCATGGAATCGGTTCGCTCACACCTCAACGAATACGTGACGACGGTGGGGAAGTCGCCGATCAGAGCCCTGTTCGAGCTCTCGTTCGACCCCACCCTCATCAGCTTCGCCGGCGGCAACCCCGCCTCCGAGCTGTTCGACGTCGAAGGACTGACGAAGTCCTTCACCCACATCATGGAGACCGCCGGTCAGCGGGCCCTCCAGTACGCCTCCACCGACGGGGAGCCCGAGATGCGTCAGGCCGCAGCGCTGCGGACCACGCAGATGGGAGTGCCGACGACGGCCGCCCAGGTGCTCATCACCTCGGGCTCGCAGCAGGGGCTCGGCCTGCTGAGCCAGACGCTCGTGAATCCCGGCGACGTCGTGCTCGTCGAGAACCCGTCCTACGTGTCCGCGCTCCAGGCGTTCGGGCTCCAGGGGGCGGAGTTCAAGCCGATCGACACCGACGAGGGCGGGGTCGTGCCCGAGGCGCTCGACGCGGCGATCCGGCAGTGGAAGCCCAAGGCCGTCTACATGATCCCGACGTTCCAGAACCCGACGGGCGTGACGATGCCGGAGTCCCGCCGCCGCGCGATCGCGGACATCATCGCCGCCCAGGACACCTGGCTCATCGAGGACGATCCGTACTCCGAGCTCCGCTACACCGACGAGCAGCAGATCCCGATCAGCGCGGACCCGCGGCTCGACGACCGCGCATTCCTCCTCAACACGCTGTCGAAGGTGCTGTCACCCGGGTTGCGGGTGGGCTGGATCCGGGGGCCGGAGGAGATCCTCGAGCGGATCAGCGTCGCCAAGCAGGCCAATGCCCTGCAGACCTCGACGGTGGACCAGCTCGTCGCCGCACACTACCTCGAGAGCAACGACCTCCAGGCGAAGCTCGACCCGGTGAGGGCGGAGTACGCCCGCCGGCGCGATGCGATGCTCACCGGGCTCCGCGAGGTCCTGCCCCCGGGCTCCGCGCTGACCGAACCGGAGGGCGGCATGTTCGTCTGGGCGCGTCTGCCGGAGGGCTTCGACGCCTCCGCGCTCGTGTACGACGCGATCAAGGCCGGCACGATGTTCGTCCCGGGCGCCCCGTTCTATGTCGCCGACCCGGACCCGCGCACCCTCCGGTTCTCCTTCGTGTCGAACACCCCCGAGGTCACCCATGAGGGGCTCGCCCGCCTGGCGCCGGTGTTCGCCGGTGCCTGAACGGCCCGATCCCGAGCCCGAGGTGCGGGCCGGGTCCCCGGGTCCGAGCGCCGAGGTGCCCGCCGGGGACCCCGACCCGCGCGCGACCTCGGCCGCCGGCGACTGGCTCAACGTGCCGAACGCGATCAGCGTGGTGCGCCTCGTCGTCCTCGTGCCGGTGGTGATCTGGCTCATGAGCATGCCGGAGCACCGGATCGCGGCGACGATCGCGCTCGCGGTGTTCGGTGCCACCGACTGGATCGACGGCTTCTGGGCGCGACGCTTCGGGCAGGTCACGCGGGTCGGTGAGATCCTCGACCCCGTCGCCGACCGGCTGGGCATCACCCTCATCTGTGTGGCGATGACGTGGTTCGGCATCCTGCCGCTGTGGATGCTCGCCGTCATCGTGCTCACCGACGTGTTCCTCGGGATCGTCGGCACCGTCCGCCTCGATGCGACCGCGACCTCGCACGTGAGCTGGCTGGGGAAGGGGCGGACCGCGCTCATCATGACCGGGCTGCCGGTCCTCCTCCTGTCGACCGCGAGCCAGCTGCCGGACACACCGCTCCACCAGGTCGGCACGTTCCTGCTGTCGGCGGGTGTGGTGCTCCACCTCGCGGCCGGCGTCGACTACGCCATCCGCCTCATCCGCACCCCCCGGAGCCGCACAGCTTCCCGAAGCTGACTCACTCCCCGGGGCCGCACACCCGCCCCACATGCGCGGTCTGCCCATCGACCTGCCACATGTGCTCGATCAGCACGTCGACCTGTCACGTGCGCTCGAGAATCCCCGCTGAGATCGAGCCGGAGTGACAGGTCGACGGAAGGGCGCGAGCACACCTGACGGCTCGATGGCTCAGCGCAGCCGCCGCTGACCGTCTCTCACCGGTGCAGTGCCGGCTGCGCGGCCCCGCCCTGCGCCTCGACCGTGAGCTTCTGCACCTGCCCGAAGGGGTTGAGCTCGAGAGCGACCGTGCGGGTTGCATCTGGTCCATGCACCGTCCAGCGCGCCCGGGTGGGGCTCCGCCACACCACATCCGGCACCCCCGCCGAGGCGCCCTCTCCGGCACCGTGCCTGTGCTGGGTCGCCGTGTCCGGCACGGCCGGGGGATCCCCCGCTGCATCGGCGGTGCCTGAGCCGGATCCGGCTGAGTCGGAACCACCCGCCTCCGGACCGCCCACCTCGGCGCCGGCCTCGCCCGTGGCGGCGAGCACGGCGTCGAGGACCGCGCGGCGCTCCGCCCGCGGCACGTCCAGGTCCATGTTCGGGCTGAACAGCGCATCCGCCTCGGCGTCGTCCCAGGCCCGGAGGAGCCGCTCGACCCGCTCCGCGACTCGGCGGGACTCCGCGGCGACCGGCAGCTCGACGCCGAGACGATCGACGAGCGGCTCGCTCGATGGCGCCGGCCGCTCGCCCGTGGGTGCCGCTGCCCGCTGCTCCTCGGCCTCGGCGGTCACCGCCGGCTCGGTGCTCTCCCCCGTCTCGGCACCGGCCTCCGTTGCGGCGGACACTGCTGCTCCCGGCTGCCCGGCAGGGTCGCGGTCGCAGCCGAGTGCGGTGACGCACGCCTCGGCGGCGCCGGTGGCGATCGTGCGGGCCGGGAAGTACGTGATATCGCCGAACACGATGACGGCGGAGCGCGTGGCCGGGTGCCAGCGCATGTGCGAGCCGAAGCCGGGGTACCCGCCGGAGTGGTGGACGAACTCGCCGAACACCGGGTCGGTCGAGGAGTGGAGGCCGCAGCCGTAGGAGTTCGCCGACGGCCCCCCGGCGGACGCATCGATCCCGATGAAGCGCTGCGGCTGCTGGATGTCGCGCAGGGGGCGCGCCCACGGGTCGGCTCCCGCGCCATCGCCCGACTCCTTCGCAGGACCTGCGGCGGTCACGGGCGCGCTCGCATCGAGCAGCCTGCCGATCCAGGCCGCGATGTCCGGCACCGTCGACCACAGTCCGCCGATCGCGGAGAAGGCGCCGGGCCGCGTCGGGACGAGATCCTCGAGGCCGCCGTCCGCAGTCCGTCGGAATCCGGGCACGACCGCCGCCGGAGGGAGCGCGGCGACGTCGAACCCAGACGATTCCAGGCCCAGCGGCCTGAGGATCTCCTCGGCGACGACCTCGGTGTAGGGCCGGCCCGTCACCTCCTCGATGACCCGCCCGAGCAGCGCGTACCCGAGGTTCGAGTACTCGTACCCGGTACCGGCGGCGAACCGCCGCAGCGGCGACCGGGTGACGAGCTCGCTGAATTCTGCTGCGGTCATCGCCTCGAGCCGGTCCGCCCAGGGGTCGTCGGTGGGCAGGCCGCCGGCCATGGTCAGCGCGTCGCGGACGGTGATCGCCCGGATCGGGGCACTCGCCTCCGGCACGAACTCGGCAATCGGATCGTCGAGGTCGAGGCGCCGGTGGGCGGGGATCGCCCCGTACCGGATCCCCAGCACCGCGGCCGCGGTGAAGGACTTCGTCATCGAGGCGATGCGGAACGCCCGGTCGAGGTTCTCCCCGTCGACCAGCCGGCCGTCGAGCACGAGCCCCCAGGCAACCTCGGGCGCCGGATGCGCGGCGAACGCCTCGGCGAGGTGGGCGCGCACGGCGGCCCGCGCCCGCGCCTCGGCACCTGCTCCCGCGCCGGCCAGCGGACCGTCACCGGGCACGGCGCCGGCCGCCTCGGCTGCGGTCAGGCCCTCCCCCGCGTTCACTCCGACTCCCGTCGCTGCGCCTCGACCTCGTGGCGGTGGAGGTGCTCGTAGGAGTCGCCGAGCAGCGCGCGGAGCGCCTCGGTGCGCGGCTTGGCGCGGGACACGGCGTAGAGGACGATGCCGAGCACCATCCACACGCCGAGGATGATGTACTCCGCCGGCCACACGAGCGAGGCGCCGGTACCGGGCACGATCGCCCAGACGATGACGAGCAGCGCGCCGATCGCGCCGACCGCGGGCAGGAACCACAGGCGCGACACGTAGGGGCGCTCGAGCTCGGGATAGCGGCGCGGCAGGAGGTACTTCGCGATCACGACCATGCACCACACGATGCCGAGGTACACGCCGCCGGTGTCGAGGAACCACACGACCGCGCCCGGGCCCAGCCAGCCGAGGCCCAGGGTGACGGCGGCGGTGAAGATCAGGCTGATGTGCGGGATGCGGCGCTTCGGGTGGATCGCGGCGAGCTGCGCGGGCAGGAGGTTCGCCCGGCCCATCGCGACGAGGATCCGCGAGCTCGCGACGAACAGGCCGAGGAAGCTCGTGAGCAGGCCGAGGAAGGCGATGAGGTACGCGCCGATCCCGAGCAGCGGGAAGCCGGCGGCGTCGAAGGCGGAGACCGTGCCGAGGTCCATAGCGGCGATCTCCTCCCATGGGTGCACCCAGGCGGTGGCGGCGAGCACGAGGCAGTAGAAGCCGCCGGCGCCGAGCACGGTGATGACGACCGTGCGGCCGATCTTTCGGGCGGAGATCCGGGCGTCCTCGGCGAGCACCGCGACGAGGCCGAAGCCGGCGAGGAAGGTCATGCTCGGGACCACGAAGCGCAGCGTGTCGGCGATCGCCGAGTTCTCCGGGTGGTAGGCGGGGAAGAAGTTGTCCGGCGAGCCGGTGGTGAAGCCGACGACGACGAGCGCGGCGCCGATGACGATGATCGCGACGAACAGCGCGAGCTGCACCTGCGCCCCGACCTCGATGCCGAACCAGTTGAGCGCGAAGAACAGCACGGTGAGCACGACGCCGACGAGGAGGACGGGGAGGTACACCGTCTCCCCGTTGATCGTGTAGAGCGGGATCGTGTTGAACACGGGGAAGAAGTTGCCGAGCAGGTACCCGAACGCGGTGACGTAGAACGCGAGCGAGGACACGTAGGCGCCGAGCAGCATCCAGCCGGTGAAGAACGCCGGCCCGCGGCCCATCGAGGTGTAGGAGTAGACGACCTCGCCGCCGGCGCGCGGGAACGCGGTCGTGAGCTCCGAGTAGGCGAGCGCCACGCAGGTCGCGAGCAGGACGCCGATCGCCAGGCCGAACACCACGCCGCCGGAGCCGTAGGAGTCGAACAGCGTCGAGTTCGTGTAGATCCAGCTCGACCCCACCACTCCGGCGACCCCGAAGGCGAGGAGCTGGAACACTCCCAGGGACTTCTTCAACTCGGCCACGTGCGTTCTCCTCGCTCTGCGGTCGGCCCGCGCACCGCACCCGAGGCGCCCCGCGGCGCCGGTGCCCGCGCCGGCTCGACCTGTCTCACCAGGACGATCGTCCTGCTCAGGTCTCGATCTTCAAAGGCTTGCCCAACATACCTTTGAGTGACCCGGAGCACAAGCCCCGGGGTGAAGCATAGACTTCTGCGCATGACTGCTGTTGCGTGCTACCAGGCCACCGCCCCCGACCAGCCCCTGACCAAGGGCACCCTCGACCGGCGCGAGCTGCGGGCCGACGACGTGATGATCGAGATCGAGTTCGCCGGAATCTGCCACTCCGACATCCACACGGTGCGGGACGAGTGGGGCGGGTGCCGCTACCCGATGACGCCCGGCCACGAGATCGTCGGCCGGATCTCCGAGCTCGGCTCCGCGGTCACCGACTTCGCGCTCGGCGACCGGGTGGGTGTGGGCTGCCTCGTCGACTCCTGCGGCGAGTGCGCGCAGTGCGCGGCGGGCAACGAGCACTACTGCGAGACCGGCTCCGTGGGCACGTACAACAGCACCGACCGGGTCGACGGCTCGGTGACGCAGGGCGGCTATGCCACCCACATCCCCGTCAGTCGCCGCTTCCTCATCCGCATCCCCGAGTCCCTCGACCCGGCCGCGGCGACCCCGCTGCTGTGCGCCGGCATCACCACCTACTCGCCGCTGCGCAAGTGGCAGGCCGGGCCCGGCTCGCACGTCGCCGTCGTCGGCCTCGGCGGGCTCGGGCACGTCGCGGTCAAGCTCGCCGCGGCGATGGGCGCCCGGGTGACGGTGTTCTCGCACTCACTGGCGAAGGAGGACGACGGCCGCCGGTTCGGTGCAGCGGACTACGTCTCCACCGCCGAGGACGGCTTCCACCGCGCCCACCGGGGCGAGTTCGACCTCATCCTCAACACCGTCTCCGTCCCGCTCGACACCGACACCTACCTCAAGATGCTCCGCCCCGAGGGCGCCTTCGTCCTCCTCGGCCTGCCGCCGGCGCCCCTGTCGGTGCAGCCGGGACTGCTCATCGGCGGTCGGCACACGGTCGCCGGCTCGAACATCGGCGGCATCCGCGAGACGCAGGAGATGATCGACTTCTGCGCCGAGCACGGGATCACCGCGGAGATCGAGCTCATCGACGCGGACGCCATCAACGACGCCTACGACCGGGTGGTCGATTCCGCCGTGCGCTACCGGTTCGTCATCGACGCCAAGACCTTCTGAGCCGCTGACGAGGAGAGCGACGGAGCGCGACCGCGCACGCCGAGGCGCCGGAGCACGCTCGGCTGCTCATCCGCGCTCCGCAGCCCCCGCGGTCTCCCGGCGTGAGGCATCGTCCTGCTCGGCGGTCGGCGCGAGGTTCTGCGGATCGAGCTCGGTCCGGCGCAGCAGCTGCGCGTTGAGGGCGACGATGATCGTCGAGAGCGACATGAGGATCGCACCGACGGCCGGGGAGAGCACGAAGCCGAGGGGCGCGAGGACACCGGCGGCGAGCGGGACGGCGAGCACGTTGTAGCCGGCGGCCCACACGAGGTTCTGCATCATCTTCCGGTAGCTCGCGCGGGACAGATCGATCATCGAGAGCACGGCCCGCGGGTCGTTGCCCGCGAGCACCACGCCCGCGGACTCCATCGCGACGTCGGTTCCGGCACCGATCGCGATCCCGACGTCGGCGCGGGCGAGCGCCGGCGCATCATTGACCCCGTCGCCGACCATGGCGACGGACCGCCCCCGGCCCTGGAGATCCGCCACTGCGGAATCCTTGTCGTGCGGGAGGACGTCGGCGAACACCTCGTCGATGCCGAGTTCCCGGCCGACGGCCTCGGCGACCTGTCGGGCGTCGCCGGTGATGAGCGCGACCTGGACCCCACGGTCCCGGAGCGCCTTCACCGCGGCCTGCGATTCGGGCCGGACGGCGTCCTCGAGGGCGACGGCGCCGATGACGCGGTCGTCGGCGATGACGTGGACGATGCTCGCTCCGCGCCCGGTCCACTCCTCGATCCGGTCGGCGAGCTCCGACGGCGACTCGAGTGACATCTCCTCGAGCAGGTTCGGTCCCCCGACCGCGACCTCGGTCCCGTCGACCTGGGCACGGACCCCGCGCCCTGCAGCCGACGAGAAGTCGCTCCCGGTCAGCGGGAGCCCGGCGGCATCGTCGTATTCGGCGGCCGCGGCGGTGATGGCGCGGGCGACCGGGTGCTCGCTGCGCGCCTCGGCCGCGGCGGCCAGGGCGAGGACCCGCCCGTCGTCGAGGCCGTCGACGGAGGCGACCGCCGCCACGGTGTGCGCACCCCGGGTCAGGGTGCCGGTCTTGTCGAACAGCACGGTGTCGATCGACCGCATCCGCTCGAGGGCGATCCGGTCCTTGATGAGCACCCCGGCGCTCGCGGCGCGCTCGGTCGAGATCGCGATGACGAGCGGGATGGCGAGGCCGAGGGCGTGCGGGCAGGCGATGACGAGCACGGTGACCGTGCGGACGACCGCCTCGTCCGGGAAGCCGATGAGCAGCCAGACGAGGAAGGTGATGATCCCGGCGCCGAGCGCGAACCAGAACAGCAGCGCGGCCGCCCGGTCGGCGAGCGCCTGGGCGCGGGAGGAGGAGTCCTGCGCCTCGGAGACGAGCCGCTGGATCCCGGCGAGCGCGGTGTCGTCCCCGGTCGCCTCGACTTCGATGCGCACGGAGTCGTCGACCGCGACGGTGCCGGCGACGACGGTGTCCCCCGCGGCGCGCGGCACGGTCCTGGATTCTCCGGTGATCATCGATTCATCGAACTCGGCATGGCCGTCGACGATCCGGCCGTCGGCCGGGACGCGCCCACCGGAGCGCACGAGGACAATGTCACCGGCGGCGAGCTCGGCGACGGACACGGTGACGGTCCCGCCGTCGACGACCTTCTCGGCGTCGTCGGGCAGGAGCTCGGCGAGCGCATCGAGTGCGCCCGATGCCGCCCCGAGTGCCCGCATCTCCATCCAGTGGCCGAGCAGCATGATGACGACGAGCAGGGCGAGCTCCCACCAGAAGTCGAGCTGGAAGCCGCCGACCCCGAGGCTGGTGATCCACGAGGCGACGAAGGCGACGGTGATCGCCATCGCGATGAGGAGCATCATCCCGGGCCTGCGGGACCGGAGCTCGGAGATCCCGCCGGTCAGGAAGGGCATCCCGCCGTAGAGGTAGATCACCGTGCCGAGCACCGGGGCGACCCAGTGGGCGCCGGGGAACTCGGGCACGGACAGGCCGAAGAACCCGACGAACATCGGGCTGAAGGCCATGACGGGGAGAGCCAGCACCAGGCTCAGCCAGAACCGGCTCCTGAACATGGCGGCGTGATCCCCGTGTCCACCGCCGTGGCCCGAGTGGCCGCCGTGGTCGGAGTGGCCGCTGTGACCGGGCTGGCCGTGGCCGGAATGGCCGCGACTGGGATGGCCGTGACGGTCGGAATGCTCCTCGTGCGCGGCGTGGGCGTCCTGGTGACGGGCGTCCGAAGAACTCATGTGAACTCCTCGATCGTGTCGGGTGACTTCGCCCTTCGATCTTATACCCCCTAGGGGTATTGTGAACAGGGGGCTCCACAGTTCCGTCGGTCACGGTGCGCGCCCCGCGCCTGCAACAATCGGGGTGGAGCCGGAGAACGCATCCGCTCGCCACCCACCGCCGCAGAGGAGCACACCGACGTGCCGAACCCCGCCCTTTCCGAACCGATCCGCACCACCGACTACCACACGGCCGGGGAGCCGTTCCGGATCGTCACGGAGACCCCGCCCCTCTCCGCCCCCACCGTCGCGGACAAGCGGCTCGAGGCGATGGCGGACCCCGCGGTCGACGGGCTGCGCCGGCTGCTGTGCTCGGAGCCGCGCGGCCACGCCGACATGTACGGCGGCTTCATCACCGCACCCGATGACCCGGGCGCGCACTTCGGCGTGCTGTTCTGGCACGCGGACGGGTTCTCGACCGCTTGCGGGCACGGGACGATCGCGCTCGGGACCTGGGCGGTGGAGACCGGCCGGGTGCCCGTGGGAGCGGGCGGCACCACCGACGTCGTCATCGATGTCCCGTCCGGCCGGGTCACCGCCCGGGTGAGCACCGATGCCGAGGGGCGGGTCGCCTCGGCGGCGTTCGTCAACGTGCCGAGCGTCCACCTCCACTCCGGCGTCGAAGTGCACACGGGTGCCGGCACGGTGCCGGTGTCGATCAGCAGCAGCGGCGCGCTCTATGCGAGCGTCGACGCGACCGCGTTCGGGCTCCTTGTGGTCCCCGAGAACCTGCCCGAGTCCATCGCACTCGGCCGGGAGATCAAGGCCGCGCTCGACGGCACGGAGCTCGCTCAGCACCCGGAGGACGCGCGGCTCAGCGGCATCTACGGGGTGATCTTCGTCGAGCACCTGGGGTTCGAAGACGACGGCAGCCCGGTGCAGCGCAACGTCACGGTGTTCGCCGACGGCCAGGTGGACCGCTCGCCGTGCGGCTCGGGGACCGCGGCACGGATGGCGACCCTCGCCGCCGAGGGCGTGCTCCGCCCAGGCACCCGGCTCGTCCACGAATCGATCGTCGGCACGCGGTTCGTCGGCCGCATCCTCGAGCAGACGCACGCGCACGGGCTCCCGGCGATCGTGCCCGAGGTCACCGGCAGCGCCCACCGGACCGGGGAGCACACCTTCACCGTCGACCCCGCCGACCCCCTGGTCCCCGGCTTCACCCTCCGCTGAGGCCGGTGCCGGGGACGAGCCGGAGGGATAGTGCCGCGGCCCGCACCTCGGCCCCGGCTATCCGGGGCGTTCCGGCGCCACCCCAGTGCGGTTCCTCGGTTCCGGGTGCACTGCAGTGCGGATACTCACCGGTATCCGCACTGCAGTGACCCGGGAAGACCCCGATTCCGGGCTCGATCGGCCGCGCTGCGCTCAGTGTGCCCGTTCCTCAGCAGCGAAGGCCCGCACGCCGTGCCGCTGGGCGTGGAGGGCGGCGAGCCCGGTGCCGAGGAGCGCGAGCCCGCTGGCGATGACGGTGACGAGGACGTACCCGAGGCTGCCGGCGAGCCAGGTCATGAGCGCCCCGGACACATAGCTGAAGAGGATCGCGGTCGAGGCGAGCAGGGTGAAGTCGACGCCGGCGGATTCGACCCGCGAGTAGTCCATGTTCACCGTGTACACGACGGTCGATGCCGCCGCCATCGCCGCGACGTACAGGCACACCCCGGCGACCACGGCCAGCCGGGAACCGTCCCCGCCCATGAGCGGCAGCAGGCCGAGGGTCGCAGCGGCGGCGGCGATTCCGGTGGCGAGGATCATGGTGCGGCGGCCGAACCGGGCGAGGAGCCACCCGCTGCCGAGCGAGGCGGCGATCGCGGGGAAGCCGAGCACGATCCCCATGAGCACGCCGATCGCGGTGAGTGACCAGCCGGCGTCGACGAGCGCGACGGTGAGCAGGCCGTAGGCCGCGGTCACCCCACAGAGGAAGGCGGGCATCGCCGCGAGCGCCCAGAAGCGGCAGCCCGACTGGGCGAAGAGCGAGCGCATCGCCCGCACGGAGGCGCGCAGACCGTGGGCGGCGCCGGCGAACCCGGCCGGTGCCCCGGCGGAGTGCGGGTGGGAGCTCGCCGAACGGGGCAGGACCCCGGCCCCCCGCGGCAGAGGCTCCGCGAACCGGAGCACGAGGACGAGCGGGAGGAGGGTGAGCACGGTGAGCGTGACGACCGCGGCCGTCCAGCCGATCGCGTCGTACATGACGACGACGAGCCCGCCGCCGAGGATGTTGCCGAGCCACGACCCCGCCCCGGCGAGTCCGTTGGCGACCCCGCGGTGGCGGGCGTCGACGATCCGCACGGCGAGGGCGTCTGCGGCGATGTCCTGGGTGGCGCTGAGGAATGCGTAGGCGCCGATGATGAGTCCGAGCGCCCCGAGCTGCGTGGCGGGCTCGCGGATGAGGAGCAGTGCGAGGACGCTGAGCGCGAGCAGCGGCTGGACGACGAGGATCCAGTTCCGGTAGTGCCCCGTGCGGGTGCGTCCGACAGCGTCGACGAGCGGCGCCCAGAGGAACTTGAGCGCCCACACCGCGCCGATGAGCTGGAACGCGGCGAGCTGCGCGAGCTCGATCCCCTGCCGCCGCAGGATCGCGACGAGGCCGAAGTAGATGAATCCGACACCGACGTACTGGGCGGTGTAGAGGCTACCGAGGAGCGGGACGCTCGTGCGCAGCGGCGGGATGGGGAGGCCGCCGGCCGCGGTCGGCGCGGCGGACGGGGCATGCATGGTCATGCGATAAGGCTAACCTCATTTGAGCATGTTCGTGTAACCTAATTTCCGGAAACCCGATCCCGGGTGCCGCCGAACACAGAGGAGCCCGCCGCGATGACACCCCCGCCGAGGACCGTGAGCTCGACGCTCCTGTCTGCAGCGACCGCGGTCTACGGCCGCTTCATGGCGATCGCCCCGCCGCGCGAGGAGTACGTCCTCCACCGGCTCACCGTCACGGCGAACGTCGAGGTCGCCCCGCGCGTCCGACGGATCACCCTGGCCGCGGAGTCGCTGCGCACCTTCGTCCCCGTCGGACCCGACGAGTACTTCGCACTCATCCTGCCGCGCCCCGGGGTCGCGCTCGCGCTGCCGGCTCCCGAGGTCCTCCAGGTCGCCCGCGCAGTCCGCGACCTCCCGGAAGACATCCGACCCGACGTCCGCTGCTACACCGTGCGGCGGCACCGGCCGGGGCGCGGGGAGATCGACGTCGACGTCGTCACGCACGGGGACGCAGGCCCGGGGTCGGCCTGGGCACTGCGGGCGCGTCCCGGGGACGAGGTCGGTCTCAAGGAGGGCTCGGCGGGGTACCGCCGTCCCGCCGAGGGTCCCCAGCTGCTCGCCGCGGACGAGACCGCGCTGCCGGCGCTGGCCCACATCGCCGAGGAGCTGGCCGGCACACCCGACGCCGCGCGGGTCCGCGCCTTCGTCGAGGTCGACAGCATGGACTCCGTCGCCGACCGGCCGGAGTCGATCGACATCACCTGGGTGGTGCGCGGGTCCGCACGACCCGGCGATCTGCTCGCGGGGGCCATCTCCGAAGCGCTCGCGACGGGAGCGGACCACGGCACGGAGCCGGGTGCAAGATCAGGTGAGGGCAGCACGGCGGGCGCCCCGGACTTCACGAGCGCGTGGCTGTGCGGTGAGGGCGGCGGGGTCGCGCGGATCCGCAGGCTGCTGCTCACGCGCACGGCGCTCACCCGCCGCTCGGTGTTCTCCAAGGGCTACTGGCAGGCCGGCCGGCCCACCGAGTGATGCCGGCCCGCACCTCGACCCCGGCTATCCCAGCCGTTCCGGCGCCACTTCAGTGCGGTTCGTCGGTTCCGGGTGCACTGCAGTGCGGATACTCACCGGTATCCGCACTGCAGTGCACCGGGAGCGGCCAGGCGCCCCCCGCTCAGCACTCGACGACGTTGACGGCGAGCCCGCCGAGCGCGGTCTCCTTGTACTTGTCGCTCATGTCCGCCCCGGTCGCTCGCATCGTCGCGATGACCTCGTCGAGCGACACCCGGTGCTCGCCATCGCCCCACAGCGCCATCTTCGCGGCGTTGATCGCCTTGCCCGAGGCGATCGCATTGCGCTCGATGCACGGCACCTGGACGAGCCCGGCGATCGGGTCGCAGGTCAGGCCGAGGTTGTGCTCCATCGCGATCTCCGCGGCGTTCTCCACCTGCTGCACCGAGCAGCCGAGCACCTCGGCGAGACCGCCGGCGGCCATCGACGAGGCGGATCCGACCTCACCCTGGCAGCCGACCTCGGCCCCGGAGATCGAGGCGCGCTCCTTGTAGAGCACGCCGATCGCACCGGCGGTGAGGAGGAAGCGGACGATCGCGTCGGCGCGCGCCGCCTGTCCGCCCTCGACAACCTCGGTGACGTAGTTGAGCGCGTAGTAGAGGACGGCGGGGATGATCCCGGCCGCCCCGTTCGTCGGCGCGGTGACCACGCGCCCGCCCGAGGCGTTCTCCTCGTTGACCGCGAGCGCGATGAGGTTGACCCACTCCTGGTAGTACTTGGGGTCCTTGCCCGGGTCCTCGGCCTTAAGCCGGAGGAACCAGTCGTGGGCACGGCGGCGCACCTTGAGCCCGCCGGGCAGGTAGCCGGAGCGGTCGAGCGAGTTCATCGTGCACTGGTCCATCACCGAGTAGATGTGGAGCAGCCCGCGCCGGATCTCGTCCTCGTCCCGGCTCACCTTCTCGTTGGCGAGCATGACCTCCCAGATCCGCAGGTCCTCGCGGCGGCAGATCTCGAGGAGCTCCGCGGCGGTCTCGAACGGGAACGGCACGCCTCCTGCCTCACCGGATCCCGCCTCACCGGATCCCGCCTCACCGGATCCCGCGGCCGAGGTACCCGCCGGGCTCGTGCCATCGGCCGGCTGGGCCATGGCGGACGGATCGGAAGCGCTGTCCCCGCCCCGAGCATCGGCTCCGGCCCCGGCCTCGCCACCCGCCGCGAGCGCGGCGTCCTCGGTGGCGGACACGACGAAGCCGCCGCCCACGGAGTAGTAGGTCTCGTGGGCGATCTCCTCGCCGCCGGCGTCGAGCGCGCGGAGCTCGAGCGCATTGGGATGGCGCTCGAGGATCGTCAGCGGGCGCTGCCGCAGGTCGTCGATCCCGAAGGCGATCTCCTTCGCATCGGCCAGCCGGATGCACCCGGTGCTGCGCATCCTCTCGGTGCGCTCGACGATCTCATCGGGCTCGACGAGATCCGACTGCACCCCTTCGAGGCCGAGCAGGATCGCGTCGAAGGTGCCGTGGCCGCGGCCGGTCGCGGCGAGCGAGCCGAAGACGTCGACCTCGAGGGAGGCCACCTCATCGACCCGCTCGCCGATGAGCTCGGCGAAGCTCGCGGCCGCCCGCATCGGCCCCACGGTGTGGGAGCTCGACGGGCCGATGCCGACGGTGAAGAGGTCGAAGACGCTGATCGCCATGGGACGGCCCCGGATCAGGTGGTGGCTTCGGCGTAGGCGGCGGCGTCCATGAGCTCGCCGGCCGCGGACACGGCCACCTCGAACAGCCAGCCCTCGCCATAGGGGTCGGAGTTGATGATGCCGGGGTCGTCGGAGGCGGCCTCGTTGACCGCGACGACCTCACCGGTCACCGGCGAGTAGAGGTCGGAGACCGACTTCGTCGACTCGACCTCGCCGCAGGTCTCACCGGCGGTGATCGTGTCGCCCACGGCGGGCAGGTCGACGAACACGATCTCGCCGAGCTCGTCGGCGGCGACGGCGGTGATGCCGACCTTGACGGTGGAGCCGGTGACGGCGCCGGCGCTCGCGTTCACCCACTCGTGCTCGGCGGAGTAGGAGAAGTCCTGCGGGAGCTCGGGCAGATCTGCCATGGTGTGTCCTTTCGTGGATGCCGAGGCGGCCTCGGCGGTGCGATTGCGATGGGTGCGGGTGCCGACCGTCGGATGCCGCCGGCGAGCCGGTGACATCCGGCGACCCGGCCGGCCCGCGGACGGGCCGGCCGGTGCGTCAGTCCTGTTTGCGGGAGTAGAACGGCAGGGCGGTGACGGTGAAGTCGTTCGCCTTGCCGCGGATGTCGACGCTCACCGCGGTGCCCGGCTCCGCGGCAGCGGAGTCGAGGTAGGCCAGCGCGATCGGGTGGCCGAGCGTCGGCGAGGGCTGGCCCGAGGTCACGGTCCCCACCTCGCTCCCGTCGACGGAGACGACGGCTCCGGCGCGGGCGGCGCGGCGCCCCTCGGAGGTGAGTCCGGCGAGCACGCGGGCGGGTTCCGTGCCGGCGAGCTGTTCGAGCGCGGCCCGGGCCCAGAACTCGCTCTTGTTCTTCAGCGCGGCGGTGACCATCCGGCCCAGGCCGGCGTCGATGGGCGTGGTCTGCCGGCTGAGCTCGTTGCCGTACAGCGGCATCCCGGCCTCGAGGCGCAGCGAATCGCGGGCGGCGAGCCCGGCGGGCACGAGGCCGTGGCCCTCCCCAGCGGCGGTGAGCGCCTCCCACAGGCTGACGGCCTGCGGGTTCGGCAGGTAGAGCTCGAAGCCGTCCTCCCCGGTGTAGCCGGTGCGGGCGAGCATGACGTCGATGCCGGACACGGTGAGCGGCGCCCACGCGTAGTACTTCAGGTCCTCGATGCCGGCTCGGGCACCGGCGTCGTCCTGGGTGGCGAGCAGGATCGCCTCGGCGGCCGGCCCCTGCACCGCGATGAGCGCGGTGTCGCCCGACTCGTCGCGGACCTCGAGGTCGACCGATCCCGCGTCCGCGGTGCCTGCGCTCCGGAACTGCTCGGCGCGCTCGGCGAGCGCGGCCGCGACGGCCGGGGTGTTCGAGGCGTTGGGCACGACGAGGTACTCCTCATCGGCCATCCGGTAGGTGATGAGGTCGTCGATGATGCCGGCGGACTCGTCGACGATGACGCCGTACTTCGCCTTGCCGACCTTCATCGTCGAGTACGTCGCGAGCAGCGCGAAGTCGAGGAACGCCGCGGCCTCCGCGCCGGTCACCCGCACCTCGCCCATGTGGGAGAGGTCGAAGATCCCGGCCGCGTCGCGCACCGCCCGGTGCTCGGCGAGCTCGGAGCCGTACTTGAGCGGCATGTCCCAGCCGCCGAAGTCGGTGAAGCTCGCCCCCAGGGCCGAGTGGACGGAATGGAGCGGGGTCTGCCGCGGGCCGGTCGGCTTCCCGGCCTGCTGCGTGGTGTCGGCACTCATCGCTGGTCTCCCTCGGTCTGCTGATCGGTGGCGGCGGAGCCGCCGGCCCTGCCGGCGACGTCGGTGCTGCCGCCCGCGTCGTCGACATCGGCCGGGCTGGTGGCGGGCTCACCCGCGGAGCCCTCCGTCGCGGGCGCCTCGGTCGCGGAACCCGAGTCCGCGGCACCGGCGGACCCGGCGGGCTCCTCGGCGGTCTCGAACGCCTCGGGCGGCGGGCACGAGCACACGAGGTTGCGGTCGCCGTAGGCCCCGTCGATGCGGCGCACCGGCGGGAAGTACTTCGTGAGCTCGAGGCCGCGCACCGGGAACACCGCCGTCCTCCGTGAGTACTCGGCGTCCCAGTCGTCCATGACGCAGGTGGCGGTGTGGGGGGCGTTCTTCAACGGTGACTGCTCGTAGGAGTAGTCGGTGCCGATCGCGTCGATCTCCGCGCGGATGGCGCGCATCGCGGTGATGAAGCGGTCGAGCTCGCCCTTGTCCTCGCTCTCGGTGGGCTCGACCATGAGGGTGCCGGCGACCGGGAAGGCGAGCGTGGGGGCGTGGAAGCCGTAGTCGATGAGCCGCTTGGCGACGTCCTCGGCGGTGACCCCGGTGCGCGCCGTGATGTCGCGCAGGTCGAGGATGCACTCGTGAGCGACGAGCCCGGTCGCCCCGGTGTAGAGCACCGGGAAGGAGTCGTCGAGCTCGCGGGCGAGGTAGTTCGCGCCGAGCAGCGCGGTCTTCGTCGCCTCGGTCAGCCCGTCGGGACCCATGAGCTTCAGGTACGCCCAGCTGATCGGCAGCACGCCGGCCGAGCCGTGGACCGAGGCGCTCACCGGCAGGTGCGCGGTGTCCGGGTCCCCGGCGACGAGCGCGGGGTCGGTGGGGTCGCCGGGCAGGAACGGGGCGAGGTGCTCGCGCACCGCCACCGGGCCCACCCCGGGGCCGCCGCCGCCGTGCGGGATGCAGAAGGTCTTATGGAGGTTGAGGTGGGAGACGTCGCCGCCGAATTTGCCCGGCTTCGCGAGGCCGAGCAGCGCGTTGAGGTTCGCGCCGTCGAGGTACACCTGGCCGCCGGCGTCGTGGATCTTCTCGCACACCGTGCGCACGTCGGCCTCGAACACGCCGTGCGTGGACGGGTAGGTGATCATGATGCCGGCGAGGGTGTCGCGGTGCTTCTCGATCTTCGCGTCGAGGTCGTCGAGGTCGATCGAGCCGTCCTCGGCGGTCTTGACGACGGCGACGTCGAGACCGGCGAGCACCGCGGAGGCGGCGTTCGTGCCGTGGGCGGAGGCCGGCACCAGGCACATGCGGCGCGCGGGCTCGCCGTTGGCGAGGTGGTAGCCGCGGATCGCGAGCAGGCCGGCGAGCTCGCCCTGCGAGCCGGCGTTCGGCTGCAGGGACACCCGGTCGTAGCCGGTGACCTCGACGAGCATGTCCTCGAGCTCGGCGATGAGCTCGCGCCAGCCGGCGGTCTGGGACTCCGGGGCGAAGGGGTGGATGGTGGCGAACTCGGGCCAGGTGATGGCCTCCATCTCCACCGCGGCGTTGAGCTTCATCGTGCACGAGCCGAGCGGGATCATCGTCCGGTCGAGCGCGAGGTCGCGGTCGGCGAGCGTGCGCAGGTAGCGCATCATCATCGTCTCCGAGCCGTGCGAGTTGAACACCGGGTGGGTGAGGAACTCCGAGGTCCGCACGAGCGGTTCGGGCAGCTGCGGGGCGGCGACGTGGCCGGGGCCGAAGGTGCCCTGACCGGCGGTGTCGAACTCCGCCTCGTCGATCCGACCCGGGGCGCCGAGCGCGGCGAGCAGGGCGTTGGCGTCGACGACGGTGTGGGGCTCGCCGAAGGACACGCTCACGTGGTCGGCGTCGAAGCGACGGATGTTGATGCCGGACGCCTCCGCGGCGGCGACGGCTGCCACCGGGTCCGGGACGGACAGCGTGACGGTGTCGAAGAAGGCCTCGGTGACGACCGCCGTGTCCGGCGCCGCGGCGACCTGCTGGGCGAAGGCGTGGGCGAGGCGGTGGATGCGCGAGGCGATCCGGGTCAGCCCGGTGGGGCCGTGGTAGACGGCGTACATCGCCGCGCACACGGCGAGCAGCGCCTGCGCGGTGCAGATGTTCGAGGTCGCCTTCTCGCGGCGGATGTGCTGCTCGCGGGTCTGCAGGGCGAGCCGGTACGCGGGCTTGCCGTCGGCGTCCTTGGACACGCCGACGAGCCGGCCGGGCAGCATCCGCTTGAGCTTCTCGGTCACCGCCATGAAGCCGGCGTGCGGCCCGCCGAAGAACAGCGGCACGCCGAAGCGCTGCGCGGAGCCGACGGCGATGTCCGCTCCCTGGGCGGCGGGCTCCTGCAGCAGGGTGAGGGCGAGGAGGTCGGCGGCGAAGGTCACCAGCGCGCCGCGCTCCTTCGCCCCGGTGACGGCGGCGTCGAAGGAGCGCACCGCGCCCGAGGTGCCGGGCTGGGCGCACACGATGCCGAACACGTCCTCGCCGGCGAGGCCCTGGGACAGGTCGGCGATCCGCACCTCGAAGTCCATTGCCCGGGCGCGGGCGCGGACGACGGCGATGGTCTGCGGGTGGGTCTCGGAGTCGAGGACGACGACCGAGCCCTTCTTGTTCGCCCGGCGCATGAGGAGGACCGCCTCGGCGACGGCGGTCGCCTCGTCGAGGAGGGAGGCGTTGGCGATGTCGAGGCCGGTGAGGTCCTGGACGACGTTCTGGAAGTTCAGCAGCGCCTCGAGCCGGCCCTGGCTGATCTCCGGCTGGTACGGGGTGTAGGCGGTGTACCAGGCGGGGTTCTCCACGACGTTGCGGCGGATCACGGCCGGGGTGATGGTGTCGGAGTAGCCCTGCCCGATCATCTGCACGCGGCGCACGTTCTTCGCCGCGATCTCTTTGAGGCGGGTGAGCACCTCGGCCTCGGTGAAGGCCGGGGCGAGCGCGAGCGGGCCGTCCTCGGTGATCGTGGCCGGCACGGCCTCGGCGGCGAGCGCCTCGAGAGAGTCGTATCCGATGGCCGCGAGCATCTCCTCGACCTGCGGGGCGCGCGGGCCGATGTGGCGGTCGGAGAAGGGGCGCACGGTGTCGCCGGCGGGGGCCGAGGTGTGGGCCAGGGTCGAGGTGCGGTCCAGGGAACCAGCAGTCATGGAAGTCCTCACGGTGGTGTGCACGTCGGGGAGACGGACACAGGGTCGGGCACGGTGGTCCTCCCCGTTCTGTCAGCACCTCGCGCCAGCGGTCTGCGGAGACCACGGCGCGGCTCTTCCAGAGTCGCCTGCACGCATCGGTACTGGGCCTGAGAGTTTCCCGGGGAGGGAATTGCACCTACGGCGCCGCGGTGGGCCTCGGACCGGGGCCGCGCGCCTGCTGCGCAGGGCGGGGATTCCGGATCATCGACCGCACGGCTCTCCCGACACGTGTCATCACGGCTTATTCAACTGTGGGGTCCATCATAGCGGCCCGGCCGGGCGGCCGGAAGGAGCTGCGGAGCACCGGCCGCCGCTGGGGAGCACCCGCTCAGCCGGCCGGGAGCGGACTGTGGTGGTATCGGCGGAGAGTAGGTGCATCGACGCCCCCACACTCGTGCATATCCCCCACACTCCGCAGCCGGCGGCCGGAAGGAGCTGCGGCCGGGGGGAACCGCGGGCGCGGTTCAGCGGCTGTGGGCGACCTGCCCGCCGACGACCGTCATGAGCGGCCGGGTGTCGCGCACCCGCGCGGCGTGTTCGAACAGTGCCTGCTCCGAGGCGGCCTCGCCGGTCATCCCGTCGTAGCCGTCCCCGCGCAGCAGATCGTGGTCGAGGACGAGGAAGTCCGCGGCCATCCCGGCGCTGATCCGACCGGTGCGCGTCTCCAGGCCGGCGGCGTAGGCCGCGCCCGCCGAGTGCGCCTCGATCGCGGCGTAGGCGCTGATCCGGCGCTCGGGCTGAAAGGTCGTGGCCGGGTCGCCGGAGATGTCGGCGCGGGTCATCGCGGCGTAGATCGCGGCGAAGGGATTCGCCGGCTCGACGGGCCCGTCGGAGCCGAACGCCACCGTCGCGCCGGCCGCGGCGAGATCGCCCCAGGCGTAGGCGGCCAGGGACTCGTCGGGCCGCAGCCGGTCGAGGAGGTGGAGGTCGGAGATGCAGTGGCGCGGCTGCATCGAGGCGACGACGCCGAGCTCGGCGAAGCGGGCGACATCGGCGGGCTGGATGAACTGGGCGTGCTCGATGCGGTGGCGGAACACCCGCCCGAAGCTCCGCTCGGCCCGCACGGTGCGCTCGGTGTTCGCGGCCAGGGCGGACAGCACGTGGTGGTTGGCCTGGTCGCCGATCGCGTGGATCGCCAGCGAGATCCCGCGGTCGAGCGCCTCGGCGATCTGGCCGCGGAGCACGTCCTCGGTGGCGATCTGGATGCCGTGGTTGGGCTCCTCGCCCGCGGCGTGCGGGAACGGCGAGGACATGTAGCTCGTGTGGGAGCCGAGCGCCCCGTCGGAGAACAGCTTGAGGCCGCCCTGGACGTACCAGTCGTCGCCGCGGCCGGTGCGCCAGCCGGTGCGCTTGGCCCAGTCGAACTCCTCGAGCCGCAGGTACTTGACGACGCGCAGCCGCTGCTCGCCGGCGGCGCGGAGCGCCTCCCAGGTCTCCCGGGAGGCCTGGCCGTCGATGTCGTGGAGGCCGGTGAGGCCTTCGGCGAGCCACGAGTCCTGCGCCTTCCGCAGCCGGTCGACTCGGACCTCGAGCGGGAGGACGGGGATGATGCGCTCGACGAGCGTCGCGGCGTCCTCGCGGAGGATGCCGGTGGGGCGGCCGTGCTCGTCGCGGACGATCTCCCCACCGCGCGGGCTCGGGGTGTCGTCGTGGATCCCGGCGGCGCGCAGGGCCGCGCCGTTGCACCACAGGGTGTGGTAGTCGATCGTCCAGAGCGCCACGGGCCGGTCGGGGAACGCCTCGTCGAGGAGGGTGCGGTCGGGCTGCTCCGGCCGGTCCCAGGTGTTGAAGTCCCAGCGGCCGCCGGTCACCCAGACGCCCTCGGGCAGGGTGCGGGCGTGGGCGCGGACCGCCTCGATCGCCTCGTGCTCGGAGCGGACCCGGCGGAGGTCGATGTCGGCGAGGGTGTCGGCGTACATCCCGGCGTGGAGGTGCGCGTCGACGAGACCGGGGATGATCGTGGTGCCGCGGCAGTCGATCTCCTCGACGCGCACCGTGTCGCTCGCGAGATCGCGCAGCTCGCGGACGCTGCCGACCGCGAGGATCTTCCCCTGCGATTCGAGGATCGCGCGTGCGGTGGGGTTCGCGGGGTCGAACGTCGCCACATCGGCGTGGGTGAAGAGACGCATGGGGCCAGTCTACGGTCGAGGGCGCCCCCAGCGGCAGAGGGCGGGCCGGGTGGGGCGAGCTGCGGGGCGAGAGCAGGCGCCGGCCGGCGGGGTGCCCAGTCGGGCGGGCGTACACTGCGGGGCATGACCTCCGACCCCCGCCTCCACGACTCCCCCGCAGCCCCGGCCCGAGGCGGGTGGGCGGCCCGTCCGGACACGCGCCTCGGCGCCGGGCTGCGGATCGTCCTGCCGGCGATCTGGCTCGGTCTGCTCATCGGCATCTCCCTGCTCGAGGCGCCGCTGAAGTTCCAGGCGCCGGGCATCACGATCCCGCTCGGCCTGGGGATCGGGAGGCTCGTGTTCACCGCGATGAACGCCGTCGAGGTCGTCCTCGCCCTCGTGCTCCTGTTCGCGACCCTGCGGGCCGGGGTCGGCACGGTGCAGCGCGGACTGACCTGGGCGCTCACCGCGGTGCTGCTCATCAAGGTCGCCGGCATCCGGCCGCTACTCAACCGGCGCACGGACATGGTGCTCGCCGGCGTCGACGACGGCGGCTCGTCCTGGCACTACCTCTACATCGCCGCCGACGGCCTCCTCATCGTCGGGCTCGCCGTACTCCTCGTCGTCGCGGTCCGCGCCTCGGTCCGCCCGCTCAGCGCGCCGGCCGATCGCACTCCTGAGCCGGTCTGAGGCGCGGTCCGGCAGGGCACCGGCCGGGTCGGGCCGTCATTCCACCGGCGACTCCCAGCGCACCTCGTCCGGGGTCTTGTCCGGGCGCAGCCCGCGCCAGATCGGCTGTCGCAGCCGCCCCTCGGATGTGCGGCCGGAGTGCGCGACCTCGCCGACGAGCTTCGCGCTCACCCACGTCGCATCGCGGGAGTCCGCCGCGGGGACATCGCCGACAGCCGGGGTCCTGCGCGTGATCCGGTCGAGCTGTGCGCGCAGGTCGGCGAGCTCGGCTTCGGCGAATCCGCTGCCGACGCGCCCCGCGTAGGCGAGCTCCCCGTCCTCGGGCACTGCGAGGAGCAGGGAGCCGAGGGTCGAGGAGCGGCTCCCCTTCCCCGCCCGGTATCCGATGACGACCGCCTCCTGGTGGGCGTCGTGCTTGATCTTGATCCAGCCGCGGGACCGCCGGCCGGGCAGGTAGCGGTCGTCCGTCCGCTTGGCGACGATCCCCTCGAGGCCGAGCTCACGACTGATGTCGATCGCGGCGTCGACCGGCACGCCGAGGGCGACGGGCACCTGGATGCGGTCGCTGCCCGACCGCCCGTCCCCGCCCAGCAGCTCCTCGAGGAGTGCGCGGCGTTCGGAGTACGGGCGGGTGAGCAGACTGCCGTGCTCCGGTGAGCGGAGGAGGTCGAAGACGAAGAGGTGGGCCGGGGTGTCCTCCATCGCCCGCTCGACATCGCGGGGACGGGTGAGCTTCCCGCGGGTCTGGAGCAGCCCGAAGCTCGGCCGGCTGCTGCTGTCGAGGGCGACGATCTCACCGTCGACCACCGTGCCGGCGGGCACGAGCTCGGCGAGCGCGGCGAGTTCGGGGAAGGTGGGGAGCAGGTCGACGCCGTTGCGGCTGCGGAGCTCGACCCCGTCCTCCCGGACCCCGGCGATCGCCCGATAGCCGTCCCACTTCCCCTCGAACGCCCATTCGTCGTCGGCGTCGAGATCCGCCGGCGATCCCGCCGTCGCGAGCATCGGGGCCGGGAGGTCGTCGGTGAAGGGTGCCGCGGCCGCCGGCTGGTCCTTCATCAGCTGCATGAGCCAGCTGTCGCCGTCGGTATGGACGAGGACGTAGCGTCGGGGCACTCCCCCGAGCCCGCCGTCCGGGCGCCCGTCGAGCACGGCGATGATCTCCTCGCCCGCCCGCCACTTCTCGATGGCGATCGTGCCCGAGTCCCAGATCGTCACCTCACCGGCGCCGTATTCCCCCTTCGGGATCCTCCCCTCGAAGCGCGCGTACTCGAGCGGGTGGTCCTCCGTCTGCACCGCCAGCCGGTTGACGCCCGGCTCCAGGGGCGGGCCCTTGGGCACCGCCCAGGACACGAGCACCCCGTCGCGCTCGTAGCGGGTGTCGAAGTGGAGGCGGCTGGCGTGGTGCTCCTGGATGACGAAGATCGGCTCGGTGCCCGCGGAGCCCGCCGTCCGCCCGGCTTCCTCCTCGCCCGTCCCCCTGGAGCCGCCCCGCGCGGACCCGTGCGGTGCGGCCTCCGGCACCGGCTCCGGCGTCCGGGCGGCGTCCCGTCTGGCCCGGTAGGCGTCCAGCGCATCGGCCGAGCCGTCCGCTCGCTGGCCCTGCCCGAGATCGGCCATCGGGTCGAGGCCGTCGGCCACCCGGTCCATCACCTGGCGGTGGTCGAGCTGCGCCAGGCCCGGGTCGTCGAGCTCGTCCCAGGTGCGCGGCGCGGCGACGAACGGACGGGCCCGGCCGCGCAGCGAGTAGGGGCAGACGGTGGTCTTGCTCGCATTGTTCTGGCTCCAGTCGACGAGCACCCTGCCGCGGCGCAGCGACTTCTTCATCCGGCTCACCACGAGGTCGGGGTGATCGGCCTCGAGGGACCGAGCGAGCTCGTGGGCCACCTCGGACACCTGCTCCGAGGTCGAGGCGCCGTCGAGCCCGGCGTAGAGGTGGATGCCCTTCGACCCGGAGGTCACCGGCACCGACTCGAGACCGAGGTCGGTGAGGATGTCCCGGCACAGGCGGGCGACCTCGGCGCACTCGGCGAGTCCGAGCCCCGGGCCCGGGTCGAGGTCGAGCACCAGCCGGTCGGGATTCTGCGGGACGCCGTCCGCGTCGAACCGCCATTGCGGGACGTGGATCTCGAGGGCCGCGACCTGCCCCAGCCAGGCGAGCACTGAGGGCCCGTCGATGAGCGGGTAGGTGTTCGTGTGGTCGGAGTGCTCGAGGTCCTCCCGCGGCACCCAGCCGGGGGCGGAGTCCTCGAGGTCCTTGCGGAAGAACGGTGCCCGGGGCTCGGCCTCGGTGCCGACCCCGTCCGGCCAGTGCTTGCGCGTGACGGGGCGCCCGGCCGCCTGCGGGACGAGCACCAGCGCGATGGTGCTGAGGTAGGTCAGGACTTCGGCCTTCGTGGTCCCCGCGGACGGGTAGAGCACCTTGTCGAGGTTGCTCAGCGTCAGCTGCCGGCCGTCGACCGTGACCTTCTGCCGCTTCGCCATCCGTCCTCCTCCGTCGGGCCGCGCGTCGGGTCCCGGGGGCGGCGGATTCAAGGGGCCTTGTGGTCGCTCGGGTACTCGCTAGGCTGATGGAACAGCATCCTAGTGCTCGTGCACGCGTCCTGACAGGGGTGGAACATGAGAGCGATCTGGTCCGGAACGGTGTCCTTCGGCCTCGTCAGCGTGCCGGTCAAGCTGTATTCGGCGACCGAGAGCCACGATATCGATCTCCATCAGGTCCATGACGCCGACGGCGGTCGGATCCGGTACCAGCGGCGCTGCGAGGTGTGCGGGAAGACGGTCGACTACGCGCACATCGACAAGGCCTACGACGACGGCGAGGACACCGTGGTGCTCTCCGACGAGGAGCTCGAGTCGCTGCCGGCGGAGGCGGACAAGGAGATCGAGGTCGTCCAGTTCGTCCCGGACGAGCAGATCGACCCGATGACCTTCGAGAAGAGCTACTACCTCGAGCCCGCCGCGAAGTCGGCGAAGGCCTACATCCTGCTCCGCCGGACGCTCGAGGAGACCGCACGGACCGCGGTGGTGACGTTCGCGCTGCGCTCGCGGACCCGGCTGGCGGCGCTGCGCGTGCGCGACGACGTCATCGTCCTGCAGACCATGCTGTGGGCCGACGAGGTGCGTGATGCGGACTTCGACGCCGCCTCGGCCGAGGTGAGGATCAGCAAGCGGGAGATGGAGATGTCGCGTGCGCTCGTCGAGCAGTTCTCCGAGGACTACGAGCCGGAGAGGTTCGTCGACGAGTACCAGGAGGAGCTGCGGACGCTCATCGACGAGAAGCTCGACCAGGGGGACGCGCTCGACACGGACGCGACCTTCGGCCGCACCGACGACGAGGACGGCGGAGACGGCGAGGGCGGCGGAGACGTCATCGACCTCATGGAGGCGCTCAAGCGCAGCGTCGAGAAGCGCCGCGGCTCGCAGACGGGCGGCTCGCAGACGGGCGGCTCACAGGCGGGCGGTTCCCAGGCGGGCACCGCGGGGTCGGGTGCGAGTGCGAAGGGCTCGAAGTCGGGCACCGCGAAGAAGGGCTCGAAGTCGAAGAAGAAGAGTTCGGACTCCGCGAAGACGAGCGCGAAGAAATCCCCGCAGAAGGGCTCGAAGTCGGGGAGGAAACCGGCCTCGAAGAAGAAACCGGCCTCGAAGAAGAAGTCATCCGGCGCGAAGTCCTCGAAGAGCGCGTCCGGGACGAAGACGTCGTCATCGGCGAAGACGTCGAAGGCCTCGACAGCGTCGAAGAAGTCGTCATCGTCGAAGAAGTCCGGCGGGAGGAAGAAGTCGGCCTGAGGCGCGCCGGACCCCGACCTCCACGGCCACTTCCAGTGTGGTCCTTCCGCTCCACGGCCACTCCAGTGCGGTTCTCCCGTTCCACGGCCACTTCCAGTGCGGTCCTTCCGCTCCACAGGCACTCCAGTGCGGTTCTCCCATTCCACGGCCGAACCAGTGCGGTTTCGGCACCGGATCCGCACTGCGGTGACCCCCGAACCGTCCCCCGCACCCAGGAGGCTCAGAAGTACACGCCGATCCGGCGGCCGTCGACCTCGATGATGCGGATGTCCATGTCGTAGATGTTCGCCAGGCACTCCGTCGTCATGATGTCGCAGGAGTTCCCGGCGGCCACGATCTTGCCGCGCTTCATCGCGATGATCGAGTCCGAGTAGGTCGAGGCGAAGTTGATGTCGTGGATGACGATGACGATCGTCTTCCCGAGGTCGTCCGCGGCCCGCCGGAGCAGGCGCATCATGTGCGCCGAGTGCTTCATGTCGAGGTTGTTGAGCGGCTCGTCGAGGAGCACGAACTCGGTGTCCTGCGCCATGACCATCGCGACGTAGGCACGCTGCCGCTGTCCGCCGGAGAGCTGGTCGATGAACCGGTTGCGGAGCCCGCCGAGGTCGAAGTACTGGATGTGGCGCTCGATCTCGAAGGTGTCCTCCGGGGTGAGCCGGCCCTTCGAGTACGGGTAGCGGCCGAACGCCACGAGGTCCTGCACCGTGAGGCGCATGGTCATGTGGTTCTCCTGGCGGAGGATCGCCAGGTGCCGGGCCAGCCGGTCGGAGGCGACGGTCGACACGTCCATCCCGGCCACGGTGATCGAGCCGGCGTCCGAGGGCAGCAGGCGCGCGATCATCGACAGCATGGTCGACTTGCCCGCCCCGTTGGCGCCGATGATCGAGGTGACGCCCCCGGCGGGGATCGACAGCGTGACGTCGTCGACGACCACCTGGTGGTCGTAGATCTTGGTGACGCCGGACAGTTCGATCATGTGGTGCCCTTTCTGCGCAGCAGCAGGCCGATGAACAGCAGGCCGCCGACGAACTCGATGATGACGCTGAGCGCGGTGGAGAATCCGAGCAGGTGCTCCATGACGAACTGGCCGCCGACGAGCGTGATGACGGTGACGCCGATGACGAACGGCAGCAGCACCGCGTGCCGGTACGACCCGGCGAGCTGGTACGCGAGGTGCGCGACGATGAGGCCGAGGAACGTCGAGGGCCCGACGAGCGCGGTCGAGGCGGCGATGAGCACGGAGACGAGGAACAGCACCCAGACGGTGACCCGCTGGTGGCGCACGCCGAGGTTGATCGCGGTGTCGCGACCCAGGCCCATGACGTCGAGCGGGTTGCGCAGCAGCCACAGACCGGCGCACGCCACGGCGACGATGATCCCGGCCACCGGCACGATCTCGGCCTGGATGGAGTTGAAGCTCGCGAAGAAGGTGTCCTGGAGCACCTGGTACTCGTTGGGGTCCATGATGCGCTGGAGGAAGAGGGAGATCGACCGGAACAGGGTCGAGAGCACGATTCCGACGAGGAGCACGACCTGCAGGGACCGCCGGGCGCCGACGAGCAGCCAGGTGTAGAGCAGCATGCAGACGATGACCATCGCGATCATCTCCGCGAAGAAGCGTCCGGTGACGTTCCACAGAGCCAGTGCGGTCGAGCCGACGGCAAAGGTCAGCGCGGTCTGGATGAGCATGAACAGCGCGTCGAAGCCCATGATCGACGGGGTGAGGATCCGGTTGCCGGTGACCGTCTGGAAGGCGACCGAGGCGGTGCCGACGGCGGCCCCCACGATGACCATGCCGATGACCGCCGTGGTGCGCCGTTCGACGATGTACTCGAAGGCGCCGCGGATGTCCCAGAACACGAACGCGAAGCACAGCACGGCGGCGACGATGAGGACGACGGCCAGGCGCATGCCGGCGGGCATCGACTGCCGGGTGCGCCGCTCGGGCTCGGGGGTCTCGATGACGCCCAGGGCTGCGGGTTCAGTACTCACGCTTCGACCCCCAGAGGAGCAGGAACAGGAACAGGCCCGAGCCGAGGACGCCCATGGTCAGGCCGATCGGGATCTCGGCGGGGAAGATGATGATGCGCCCGACGACGTCGCACAGGAGCACGAGGCCGGCGCCGAGCACCGCGACCCAGGGCACGCCGCGCCGGACGTTGTCGCCGAACAGCAGCGTGACGAGGTTCGGCACGATGAGCCCGAGGAAGGGGATCGCACCGACGGTGACGACGACGACCGCGGTGACGAGGGCGACGATCGTCAGCCCGATCGCCATGATCTTCCCGTAGCTCATGCCGAGGCTCGTGGTGAAGTCCTGGCCGAGGCCGACGACGGTGAAGCGGTCGGCGGCGATGTAGGCGATGAGCGTGAGGATGCCGACGATCCACAGCAGCTCGTAGCGGCCCTTGAGGACGGCGGAGAAGTCGCCGGTGGTCCAGGCGTTGAGGGTCTGCAGGAGGTTCGAGCCGTAGGCGATGAAGGTCGAGATCGAGGCGATGACGCCGCCGAGCATGAGCCCGATGAGGGGGACGAAGAGGGTGTTGCGCAGCGGCAGCCGGGTGAGGATGAGGAGGAACAGCCCGGTGCCGAGCAGCGCCATCACGGACCCGGCGCTCATCTTGAGGAAGATCGAGGCGTTCGGGACCGCGAGGGTGATGAGGAGGAGTCCGAGGCTGGCGGACTCGACGGTGCCCGCGGTCGAGGGCTCGACGAACTTGTTGCGTGCCATCATCTGCATGATGAGGCCGGCGACGGCGAGCGCGGTGCCGGCGAGGATGAGGGAGACGGTGCGCGGGATGCGCGAGATGGCGAACACCTCGGCGGCCTTGTCCTGCCCGCTCAGCAGATCGGAGAGGGAGAACTCCGCGACACCGATGAAGAGGGACACGGCCGCGAGGGCGAGCACTCCCAGCACCGCTCCGATGAGCGTGATGGTGGAGAGTGCCCGCCCTCGCTTCTGCGTCTCGCAGAAAAGAGGCTCGGCGCTACGCACTGATCAGGCTGACTGCACTTCTTCGGCCATGTCGGACAGCGCCTGCGGTCCGGTGACACCGATGATGTACCAGGTCATGGGATCGAGGTAGATGATCCGGTCGTTCTGCGCGGCCTTCGTCTGCTTCACCAGGTCGTTGTCGAGGACCTGCTCGGCCGGCTGCGCACCCTCGGTGCCCTTGGCGGCATCGGTGTCGACGACGAAGATCGTCTCCGGGTCGGCCTCGGACACGAACTCGAAGCTCACGGTCTGGCCGTGGGTGGACTCCTCGATGTTCTCGTCCGCCGGGGTGAACCCGAAGGTCGTGTGGATGATGCCGAACCGCGAGCCCGGCCCGAAGGCGCTGATCTTGCCGCCGCCGGAGGACAGGACGAGGGTGGAGCCGGCATCACCGGCTGCGCTCTTCGCGTCCTCGATGTCGGCCTTGACCTCCTCGACCTCCTCGGTCGCGGCGTCCTCGGCCTGGAAGATCTCACCGAGCATGCTGAGGTTGCGGTCGAGCTCCTCGACGGGGTCCTCGGTCGGGTCTGCCATGACCTGGATGGTCGGGGCGATCTTCTCGAGCTCGGGGATAACCTCGGCGGTGCGGCCGCCGGCGACGATGAGGTCGGGGCCGATCTCGCTGATCGCGTCGAAGTCGGGCTCCTTGAGGGAGCCGACCTGCGGGATGTCGCCGTCCTGGTAGTCGGCGAGGTCCTCGGGCACCTTGCCCTTGGCGACACCGGCGACGGCGTCGCCCTCGTCGAGGGCGTCGATCGCGTCGAGCGCGGCCATGTCGAGGACGACGACCTTCTGCGGGTCCTGGGTCACGGTGGTCTCGCCCGCCGGGTGGGTGACGGTGATCTCGGCTCCCGCGGAGCCTCCTTCGGACCCGCCGGCGGAGGCCGTCTGCGGGGAGCCGCAGCCGGCCATGACGAGGGAAGCGGCGGCGAGGGCGCCGAGCACGCCGTATCGAGTGGAGAGCATGATGTCCTTTGAATCGGTCGGTACACGGAAGAATGCTGACGGGCACGCAGGGCGTCCCGGGCGGGATCGCGGCCTCGGGCCCGAATGGTCAGCACCGACGATCCGCGTCTCGACGGTTCCCGGGGCGCCGCGCCGAGTGCGGCGATCGAAAATTACGCAAGATTCCTCTGTGCTTACCGAGGTAAGCCTACCCTTACCCCCGGCAATATGCCAAGCGAAGTGTGGCCTAATTGATCGAGTGCTCAGGCATGCGCTCTCACCAGTCAGGATGGAGGGCTTCAGGCGTAGAAGCGTTCGCGGAGAAAGGCGAAGCGCTCCGGGGTGTCCGCGGCGATGCAGAGCCTCTCCTCGCCGTCGGGCCGCTGCACGGTGAGGCCCGCCTCCTCGGCGACGACCGCGCCTCCGGCCCAGTCGTAGACGTTGATGCCGTACTCGCAGTAGGCGTTGACCCGACCCTCCGCGGCGTAGCAGAGGTCGACGGCGGCGGAACCGGCGCGGCGGATGTCGTCGAACTCCTCCATGATCCGCCCGAGTGCGGCGAGCTGGAGGGTCCGCCTCTCCGGCGAGTAGCTGAAACCGGTCGCGAGCACACGGCCCCGGCGCCCGTCCGGGGTGCCCGACAGGCGCGTGTACGCGAGCTCGCCGGGCACGAGGAGCGGATTCGCCGACGTCGCGCGCGCCTCCACCGGCCCCGGCAGGCCCGGGACCTTCCAAGCCCCGCCGCCGGCGCGGGCGAACCACACCGTGCGCAGGGCGGGAGCGGCGACGAGGCCGATGACCCAGCGGCCCGACTCGGGATCGCGTCCGCCGATCGAGAAGCAGTGCTGCTCGATCCCGCGGACGTAGTTCACCGTGCCGTCGATCGGGTCGACGTGCCATTCGATCGGCCGGTCGGCTACGACGGCAGGCGCGGCTTCGCCGGGAGACGCGTCACGGACGCCGGACGCGGGCTCGGAACCGACTGCGGATTCGGCACGGTTCCCGGATTCCACGGATGGGCACTCGAGCGCACCCGGCCCGGCGAGGAGGCGGGCGGCGATGCGGTCGCCGCCGGGCACCTCGGCGAGGGTGCGGGCGGCAGCGCCCTCCTCGCCCACCATGGTGTCCTGCGGGCGGGCGGCGCGCAGATGACCTGCGACGAGGGATTCGATCTCCGCGTCGGTGACGGTGACGAGGTCGTTGGGATCACCCTTCGCCTCGACGAGGGCGGTGTCGAGCCGCTGCCGCCAGTGCGTCATGCGGCTCGTCGCGATGAGCGCGGCATCGCGCGCGGCAACGAGGAGCGGGTCGGCGAGGAACGTCTCCGTATTCACCCTTCGAGCCTAGCGGCCGGGGTCAGGTGACGGCGCCGGAGGGGCCCTGTTCGGGGGCGGAGGCCGAGGGCGCGGACTGGGAGCTGATGGCGGCGATGTCCCCGGCCACCCCGAAGCTGCCGGAGCGGTTCTCGTTGGACTCGCGGTGGCGGCGGACGATCTCCTGCACTGCCTGCGAGGAGGTCCCCGCGGCGTCGGCGATCGCGGAATACGTGACCTCTTCCTCACGCGCACGAAGGATGGCGGCGACATAGTTCGCATTCACCCGGCTCCGCTGCCGGGCGATGCGTCGGACAGCGTTGACGAGCACCTTCTGCTCTGCAGTCAGCTGTCGTGCGCGACGTGACATGTACTTCTACCTCAGACCCACTCGATTCGGTGTGTGGTCATCGAGTCACACAACTGAAAGACGTGCACAGGTGCCACGGTCAAGACCGACTGCATGCCACCGAGTGCATTACAGCAGGATTCTCTAACCAAACTCAAAGACCAGGCGGCAACAACCCGCACCGCCAGGATAGATGTTATTCTATCGTGACTTGATCCGGTTTTCATTTTGTCAAGTTGTCTTGTCACCCTATAGTATCATCCGCCGCACGGAGCCGACAAGGGAGCTTGCAGGCTGGGCGCACGGTCCGGGCTGTCGGCGGTCGCGCGGCCCCGCACGGCACGGCGCGCTGTCCCACTCGTGCCGACGCCCCCGCCCGTTCCTCCCGCCCATTCCTCCCGTCCGTGTAGGCCGGCCGCACCGATACCGCTGCGCCGCCACATCTCGACCGCTCCGCGAACAGCCGTGGCGGTCGCTCGGCCCGCGGGACACAATGGGTCCATGACTTCGGATACCGTCGCTCGCCCCACCGCTCATCCCGCGCCCGACTATCCGGCTCCCGCACCGGACCGTGTGGCGCAGGTCGCTGGGGCCCTCGCAGCGGCCGGGCTCCGGGACTTCACGACCGACGCCGCCCAGCGCGCCGCCTACTCCTCCGACGGCTCGCTCTTCCGAATCGTCCCCACCGCCGTCGTGTTCCCCGCCGACGAGGCCGAGGTCGCCGCCGCCCTGTCCGTGGCCCGCGTACTCGAGGTGCCGATCACCTCGCGCGGGGCCGGCACCACGCTCGCCGGCAACGCCATCGGGCCGGGCATCGTCCTCGACTTCTCCCGGCACATGACAGCCGTCCGCGAGATCCTCCCGGAGGAGCGTGCCGCGTGGGTGGAGCCCGGCGTCGTCCACGCCGAGCTGCAGGCCCGGGCCCGCGCCCACGGCCTGCGGTTCGGCCCGGACCCCTCGACGCACACCCGCTGCACGATCGGTGGGATGATCGGCAACAACGCGTGCGGACCGCGGGCCATGGGCTACGGCCGGACCGTCGACAACGTGCTCGCACTGCGGGTCATGCTCCTCGACGGCACGATCGTCGACCTCGATGGGGCCGCCGATGCGGATCTCTTCCCCCGCCTCCACGCGCTCGTTGGCGAGAACCTGGGCACCATCCGGACCGAGCTCGGCCATTTCTCCCGGCAGGTGTCGGGGTACGCGCTGGAGAACCTCCTGCCCGAGCACGGCTTCGACCTGCGGAAGGCGTTCGTCGGCTCCGAGGGCACCTGGGGCGTGATCCTCGCCGCGAAGATGCGCCTCGTCGCCGACCCCGCCCACGTCACCACGGTGGTGCTGGGCTACCCGGACATGCCGAGCGCGGCCGACGACGTGCCGGTGCTCCGCCGCTTCCCCGTCACCGCCTGCGAGGGCATGGACCGGCGGATGGTCGACCGGCTCATCGACACGAAGGGTCCCGATGCGGTGCCGCCCATGCCCGCGGGGGACGGCTGGATGATCGTCGAGCTCGCCTCCGACGACGCCGCCGCGCTCGCAGCGCAGGCCGAGGAGCTCGTCGCGGCCGCCGCGGCCGGTGACTCGATGATCCTCGGACTCGGGGACGCGGAACCGATCTGGAAGATCCGGGCCGATGGTGCCGGCCTCGTCTCCCGCACCCCCGATGGCCGGGACGCCCATGCCGGGTGGGAGGACTCCGCGGTCCCGCCGGAGCGCCTCGGCGACTACCTGCGCGAGCTCATGGCGCTCCTCGAGGAGCACGGGCTGTGGGCGCTGCCCTACGGGCACTTCGGCGACGGCTGTCTCCACATGCGGGTCGACTTCCCGCTCGACGAGGACGGCGGCCGACAGGCCATGCGCGACTTCATGTTCGCCGCGGCGGACCTCGTCGCCCGCTACGGCGGCTCGGTGTCCGGCGAGCACGGGGACGGCCGGGCCCGCGGCGAGCTCCTGCCGCGCATGTACTCCCCCGCCGCGATCGCCCTGTTCGCCGCGGTCAAGCACCTGTTCGACCCGCGGAACCTCCTCAACCCCGGGATCATGGTCGACCCGGACCCGCTCGATGCCGGGATCCGGGTGGCGCTCGCCCGCCCCGGCGATCTGCTGCCGGTGCGCCCGGCCGGGCTCGGCTACGGCTTCGCCCACGACCAGGGCGACTTCACCACCGCGGTCCACCGCTGCACCGGGGTGGGCAAGTGCCGGGCGGACTCCGCGGCGACGGGCGGGGTGATGTGCCCGTCCTACCAGGCCACTCGTGACGAGCTCCATTCGACGCGCGGCCGCGCCCGGGTGCTCCAGGAGATGGTGTCCGGGGACCTCGTCGACACCGACTGGCGGGCGCCCGAGGTGCACGAGGCGCTCGACCTGTGCCTGAGCTGCAAAGCGTGCGACTCCGAGTGCCCGACCGGTACCGACATGGCCGCGTACAAGGCCGAGGTGCTCCACCAGGCGTACAAGGGCCGGCTGCGGCCGATGGACCACTACGTGCTCGGCTGGCTGCCGTGGCTCTCACGGGTGGGTGCGCCGCTCGCGCCGCTCGCCAACCTCACCGAGCGGCTGCCGGTGCTCGGCCGGCTGGCGAAGAAGGTCGCGGGGATCGACGCCCGCCGCCGCATCCCGGCCTTCACGCGCACGACCTTCACCCGCTGGTTCGGCAGGCGCTCGGACGGTGCGGGGCGGCTGGTCGCCGGTGGCCGGCAAGAGGAGGGCGCCGGGGCGGCCGCCGCCGGCACCGGAGCCGCCACCAGGGCGACGGACGGCAGCGGGGCGACCGGGGTCACGCAGCGGACCCGCGAGGTCGTCCTGTTCGCCGACACCTGGTCGAACTTCTTCGCCCCGCGGGTGCTCGCCGCCGCGGTCCGGGTGCTCCTCGATGCCGGCGTCGACGTCCGCGTCATCCCGAGCACCGAGTGCTGCGGCCTGACGTGGATCTCGACCGGCCAGCTCGACCTGGCCAAGCAGGTCATGGGGTCCGCGGTCGAGGCGCTCGACGCCACCGGCGACGTGCCGATCATCGGCGTCGAGCCGTCGTGCACGGCGACCCTGCGGGACGAGACGGGGAAGCTGCTCGGCACCTCGGCGGCAGCGCGCGTGGCCGCCCGCACCCGCACGCTCGCGGAATACCTGCTCGACATCGGGTACCCGGCGCCCGACCTGTCCGACCTCACCGCGGTCGTGCAGCCGCACTGCCACCACTCGGCGGTCATGGGGTTCGCCGCGGACCGGGAGCTGCTCGCCCGGACCGGGATCACCACCCGGGTGCTCGGCGGCTGCTGCGGCCTGGCGGGGAACTTCGGGGTGGTCGAGGGCCACTACGAGACCTCGGAGGCGGTCGGGGAGCTCGCGCTGCTGCCGGCTGTCCGGGAGGCACCGGCGGAGGCGATCGTGCTCGCCGACGGCTACTCGTGCCGCACGCAGCTCGCCGACCTCAGCGACCGGAAGGGCGTCCACCTCGCCGAGCTCCTCGCCTGGCGCCTCCCAGCCCCCTCCCCTGAGAACTCGATTTCCGAAGGTTCCTGAGAGCGGATCCGCGATCCATCGCAAGGTCGATCACAGCCCCCGGTACGCTTCTCCTACTGCCGTTCGCGCGCTGCACCTCACGTGCAGACCCCAGTGATCGACCCCAGGAATCGAGGTGCCGCATGGCCGAGCCGACGACCCGCGCTCCGCACACCGAATCGACCGCCGAGCCGACACGCGTGGAGCGATGGGAGCGCCGGGCCGAGGTCCCGATGCTCCTCCTGTCGTTCGCGTTCGTCGCGGCCTACGCGTGGACGGTCATCGATCCGACTCTGTCGCCGACGCTCGAGAGCTTCCTCGTCGCGGTCTCCTGGACCACATGGTTCGCGTTCGCGGTCGACTTCGCGATCAGGATCGCGCTCGCCGAGCACCGCCTGCGCTACATCCTCCAGCACTGGTACGACGTGTTCCTCGTCGCCCTGCCGATGTTCCGCGCGCTCCGGCTGCTCAGGATCCTCGGCACCCTGCGCATCCTCAACCGCGTGTTCCAGCAGCGGCTCATCGGCCGCACGGGTGCCTACGTCGTCCTCGCCTCGTTCTTCTGCATCTTCTTCGGCAGCCTCGCGGTGCTCGACGTCGAGCAGGAGGCCCCGGATTCGCAGATCACGAGCTTCGGCGACGCGCTCTGGTGGGCGGTGGTCACCTCGACGACGGTGGGTTACGGCGACCTGTACCCCGTCACCGCGGCCGGGCGGGCGGTGGCCGTCGGGCTCATGATCCTCGGGATCGCGCTCCTCGGTGCCGTGACGGCGAGCATGGCGGCGTGGCTCGTGGCCGCGGTCGAGCAGGACCGCACCCGCCGGGCCGAGGCCGAGGCGGACGCAGCCGCCGAGGCGCGTGCCGGTGTCGAGGCGCGTGCCGGAGCGGGCAGGGATATGAGCGCGGGTCCGGATGCAGGTCGGGGTGCAGATGCCGATGCGTCTGCGGACCACGTCTGCGCCTGCGCGGTCTGCGGTCGGCAGCTGACCGAGTAGCCGCGGACGGGCGGACGCGGACGGGCGTCGTCGGACCGGGGCACCGATCCGCGAACTGCGGAGTATCTCATTCCCGGCGCGCAATTGCGCGGCTCGTTCCGGATACCGCGCAGTTCGGTGCCGCAGGGCTCACGGAGTCAGTGCCCCGGGTCGCGCGCATCGCGCCTGGTTCCACCAGGCCCGGCCGATCAGGCCTTGGCAGTGAGGACCGGGACGGCTGCGTCGAGGAGGATGCGCTGGGCCTGCGATCCGAGGATGAACTTCCCGATCGCGCTGCGCTTGCGCAAGCCGATGACGATGATCTGCGCGTTGTGCTCCTCGGCGAGATCGTTGAGCGTGCCGACGAGGTCGTCCTCGTGGGTCGGCTGGATGACTTCGACCTCGACCCCGGCCTCCGTGCCGAGCTCGACGATGCGCGCAGCGTCCTGCTGCTGGATCGTGGTCACGCTGTCGACCGCGCCCTTGCGCGGCGAGTTCACCACGACGGCTCGAGCGCCGCGCAGCTTCGCCTCGGTGAATCCGAGTTCGAGCGCCGCCTCACCCTCGGGCGCCGGGAGGTAACCGATGAGAACCGTCATGGCATCAGTATGGCACCCGACGCGATCCGCGCCAGTCCGCCGCGGAGGCACCCACCGGCCAGGCGCCGACCACGGGGGGTCCCCCGCCGAGGCGCCCGCCGGCCCGGCGCCGACCACAGAAAGCCCGCAACCGAGGCGCAGCCGCCCCGGCACCTCACCCGCACCGCAGCATCACCGCAGGTCAGCCACCATCCTGCCACCGGCCCGGGACACGACTGAGGGTGCAATATCCGGCGATTCCGTTCTCAGGAACCTTCAGAAATTGCACCCTCAGGGGTGGGTGGGATCAGGCGACGAAGGAGAGCTCGCGGGCCCGGCGGTCGACGAGGTATTGCGTGTACGCCGGGGTCGTGAGGAAGTCGGGGAACTCCTCGCGCAGTGCGGTCTGGCGGAAGATCTCCACCGCATCGCAGTAGTGGTCGGCCGGGTGCCGCGGGATCGTCGCGAGCTCCTCGGCGAGGAACCGGTCGACGAGCGAGCGGGTGACGGTGCGCCCGTCCTCGAGCTGCGCGCCGTGCTGCACCCACTGCCAGATCTGGCCGCGGGAGATCTCCGCGGTCGCGGCGTCCTCCATGAGGTTGTTGAGCGCCACCGCCCCGGTGCCGCCGAGCCAGGCGTTGAGGTAGCCGAGGCCCACGCGGATGTTCGCGCGCACACCCGCCTCGGTCGGGGTGCCGTCCATCCCGGACATGTCGATGAGGTCCTCGGCGGACACCGCCACGTCCTCGCGCAGCCGGTCCACCTGGTGGGGCCGGTCGCCGAGCACCGCGTCGAAGGCCTCCTGCGCCACCGGGATGAGGTCCGGGTGGGCGACCCAGGAGCCGTCGAAGCCGTCGCCGGCCTCACGCTGCTTGTCGGCGCGCACCTGGTCGAAGGCGTGCGCGGTGATCTCCGGCTCGCGCCGGTTGGGGATGAAGGCGCTCATCCCGCCGATCGCGTGCGCGCCCCGCTTGTGGCACGTCTGCACGAGCAGCTCGGTGTAGGCCCGCATGAAGGGCACCGTCATGGTGACCTCGGAGCGGTCCGGCAGCACGAAGTCGCGGTGGTTCCGGAAGTTCTTGATGAGCGAGAAGATGTAGTCCCAGCGGCCGGCGTTGAGCCCGGCGATGTGCTCGCGCATCTCCCACAGGATCTCCTCCATCTGGAAGGCCGCGGTGATCGTCTCGATGAGCACGGTGGCGCGGATGGTGCCCTGCGGGATGCCGAGCCGGTCCTGCGCGAACACGAACACGTCGTTCCACAGCTTCGCCTCGCGGGCGGCCTCGAGCTTGGCGATGTAGAAGTAGGGTCCGCGGCCGCGCGCGATGAGCTCGGCGGCGTTGTGGAAGAGGTAGAGGCCGAAGTCGACGAGGGAGGCCGAGGCGGCGAACTCCGAGCCGTTGTCGTCGACGAAGCGCAGGTGCTTCTCCGGCAGGTGCCAGCCGCGCGGGCGGACGACGATCGTGGGCGGCGTCGGGTTGGTCACGCGGTACTGCTTCCCGGTGTCCGCCGCGGTGAACTCGAGCTCCCCGCGCACCGCGCGGGTGAGGTTGCCGATCCCGGTGACGATGTTGTCCCAGGTGGGCGAGGTGGCGTCCTCGAGGTCGGCGAGCCAGACGCGGGCGGCGGAGTTGAGCGCGTTGATCGCCATGCGGGCCGACACCGGTCCGGTGATCTCGACGCGGCGGTCCTCGAGACCGGGGGCCCCGCGGTGGCCGGCGACCTGCCAGTCGGCGTCCTCGCGGATGCCGCGGGTCTCGGCCTTGAAGGTGGGGAACCGGCCGTGGTCGATGTTCGCCCGGCGGACCTCGCGCGCGGAGAGGATCTTGCGGCGGCGGCCGGCGAACTCCTGGTGCAGCGCGGCGACGAAGTCGAGGGCCTCGGCGGTGAGGATCTGCTCGTAACCGGTCGTCATGGGGCCGGTGATGATCATGCGGGACATCGGTCTCATCTCCTGGTGAAGAAAGGGTGCGGTGCCCGGTACCGGCTCAGGTACCGGGCACCGCGTGTCGTGGCCACCCGGGGCCGGGGGCTAAACCCCTGAAAAGCCCTCGGCCCCGGATGGCACGCTGTGGGTGAGGCCCCGGTCGCTCAGAACTGGGCGGCCTCGGTCGAGTCGGCGAGCGCGGTGGTCGACGACTCCGGGTTGATCGCGGTCGACACGAGATCGAAGTAGCCGGTGCCGGCCTCGCGCTGGTGCTTGGTGGCGGTGTAGCCGCGGTCCTCGGCACCGAACTCGCGCTCCTGCAGCTCGACGTACGCCTTCATCTGCTCGCGGGCGTAGCCGTGGGCGAGGTCGAACATCGAGTAGTTGAGCGCGTGGAAGCCGGCCAGCGTGATGAACTGGAACTTGTAGCCCATCGCCCCGAGCTCGCGCTGGAACTTCGCGATCGTCGAGTCGTCGAGGTGCTTCTTCCAGTTGAACGACGGCGAGCAGTTGTAGCTCAGCAGCTGGTCCGGGTACTCGGACTTGATGGCCTCGGCGAAGCGCTTGGCGACCTCGAGGTCCGGGGTGGAGGTCTCCATCCACAGCAGGTCGGAGTACGGGGCGAACGCCAGACCGCGGTCGATGCAGGGCTCGATGCCGTTGGTGATCTTGTAGTAGCCCTCGGCAGTGCGCTCACCGGTGACGTACTTCTGGTCGCGCTCGTCGATGTCCGAGGTCATGAGGGTCGCGGCCTCGGCGTCGGTGCGGGCGATGACGAGGGTCGGGACGTTCTCGACGTCGGCGGCGAGGCGGGCGGCGCTCAGGGTGCGGATGTGCTGGGCGGTGGGCACGAGGACCTTGCCGCCGAGGTGGCCGCACTTCTTCTCGGAGCCGAGCTGGTCCTCGAAGTGGACGCCTGCCGCGCCGGCGTTGATCATGCCGCGCATGAGCTCGTAGACGTTGAGGACGCCGCCGAAGCCGGCCTCGGCGTCGGCCACGATCGGGGCGAGCCAGTTCTCGATCTTCTTCTGGCCCTCGGACATCTCGATCTGGTCGGCGCGCATGAGGGCGTTGTTGATGCGGCGGACGACGGCCGGCACGGAGTTCGCGGGGTAGATCGACTGGTCCGGGTAGGTCTGCGAGGCGAGGTTGGCGTCGGCGGCGACCTGCCAGCCGGAGAGGTAGATCGCCTTGAGGCCGGCCTTGACCTGCTGCACGGCCTGGTTGCCGGTGAGCGCGCCGAGCGCGTTGACGAAGTCCTCGGTGTGGATGAGGTTCCACAGGGTCTCCGCGCCGTGGCGGGCGAGCGTGTGCTCCTCGATGAGCGAGCCGCGCAGCTTGACGACGTCCTCGGCGCTGTAGTCGCGGGTGATGCCGGCCCAGCGGGGGTTGGTGTCCCAGTCCTGCTGGATGGCTGCGGCGTTGTGCAGATCGTTCTGCGTCATGAAGATCACTCCTGAGTCAAGGGTTTGGCGTTGCTGTGCGGGTCGTGCGGTGGAGCTCGTGGTGCCTGTGGAGCTCGTGGTACCTGTGGTGCTGCCCCCGTCCCGGTCCGATCGAATCGATCCGGTTCTTCGGTGGTGTTCACCAGTCTGGGCGGATCCGAGGGGCGTGCACAGAGGTTTCTCGCTAGAAATATCTCGATATTTCCGCTGGATAGAATTCAGCTCATTCTGTGGCGCAGAATCGCGCCGGATGGCACACTGGAGGCATGGTCACCGGCTCCCGCACCCCTGCCCGCACCCCCGTCCGCGCCCCGGAGCACCCGGCTCAGCGCACCCCGGAGCGGCTCACCGAGCGCCGCACCGCGGACGAGGCGCCCGTCACCGATGCGCTGAGCATCGGCCGCAAGGTGCGCCACTTCCGCACGCAGCGCGACCTCACGCTCGGCCAGCTCGGCGAGGCGGTGGGCCGCGCGGCCTCACAGATCTCCTCGATCGAGAACGGCAAGCGCGAGCCCTCGCTCACCATACTCGGCGCGCTCGCCGAGGCGCTCGGCACCTCGACGGACGCGCTGCTCGACCCGCATCCGCTCGACGCCCGGCAGGCGCTCGAGCTCGAGGCGGAGCGCGCGCAGAATTCCCCGCTCTATTCCTCGCTCGACCTCCCGCAGGTCCGCGTGAAGTCGCTCCCGCAGGACGCGCTCGAGGCGATCGTCGGCCTCCAGCGGCAGCTGAGGCAGGTCGTGCGCAACCGTGCGGCGACCCCGGAGGAGGCCAGGCGGGCGAACAAGCGCCTGCGCGAGACCATGCGCGCGCGCAACAACCACTTCGCCGAGCTCGAGGCGCAGGCCGCCGAGGTGCTCGAGGCGATCGGCTACGAGGACGGCCCGCTGAGCCAGCGGCAGGCCGCCCGGATCGCCGAGCGGCTGGGGTTCACGCTCCACTACGTGTCCGATCTGCCGAAGTCCACCCGCTCGGTCTCCGACACCCGCAACCGGCGCCTCTACCTCTCCAACGAGGACGCCTCCGGTCACGACCCGCGCTCGCACCTCCTCACCGCGCTGTCGGCGCACCTGCTCGGGCACACCCCGCCCTCCGACTACGGCGAGTTCCTGTCCCAGCGGGTCGAGGCGAACTACCTCGCCGCCGCGCTGCTGCTCCCGGAGAAGGCCGCGGTGCCGTTCCTCGCGGAGGCGAAGAAGGACCGCCGGATCTCCATCGAGGAGCTCCGCGACTTCTTCGGGGTGAGCTACGAGACCGCCGCGCACCGGTTCACCAACCTCGCGACCGAGCACTTCGGGCTGCCGGTGCACTTCATGAAGGTCCACATCTCCGGCACCGTGCACAAGGCGTACTCGAACGACGGCCTGCCGTTCCCCACCGATCCGCTCGGCGCGATCGAGGGCCAGTACGCGTGCAAGCGCTTCACCTCGCGCACGGTGTACCGGGTGTCCGACCGGTTCAGCCCCTACTTCCAGTACACCGACACACCCTCGGGCACGTTCTGGTGCACGGCCCGCGTGCTGCCCGGCGCCGGCGACTTCTCGGTGAGCGTGGGCGTGCCGTTCGCGCACGTCAAGTGGTTCGACGGCCGGGAGACGACGAAGCGCTCGGAGTCGCGCTGCCCGGATCCCACGTGCTGCCGGCGGGCGCCGGAGCAGCTCGAGGACAAGTGGGCCGAGGCGTCCTGGCCGGCCGCCCGCACCCACGCCTCCCTGCTCGCCGCGGTGCCGCCCGGCGTGTTCCCCGGTGTCGACACGACCGAGGTGTACCAGTTCCTCGAGCGGCACTCGGGGTAGGCGCGGCGACCTCGGTGCGGCGGCCTCGGTGCACGCTAGGCTGAAAGCGCCTGCCGCCCCGGACGAAGGAGTCCCCGTGCCCACCGATCCGCATCCCGCCCCGGCACCGTCCGCCCCGGCCGCCCCGGCCGCCCCGGCCGCCCCGGCGACCGCCGCGCTCCCACCCCTCGAGTTCGCCTCCCGCTCGATCGCCGGATCCACCGCGATCGTCACCGGAGCGGCGAGCGGGATGGGCCGCGCCACCGCCGTCCTGTTCGCGCTCGAGGGCGCCCACGTCGTCCTCGCCGACCGGGAGCTCGACCCCCTAGCCGAGGTGATCGAAGAGATCGAGGCGCTCGCCCCGACCGCCCGGGCGCTCGCCGTCCCCTGCGACGTCAGCCGCCCGGACGACCTCACCGCGCTCGTCGACACCGCCGTCGGACAGTTCGGCGGGATCGACCTCCTCGTCAACAACGCCGGGGTCTCGCGCCGCAACAGCGTGGACCAGGACGACGCGGAGTTCGAGCGGGTGTGGCAGGAGGTCCTCGACATCAACCTCAGCTCTGCAGGGGATCCACGTCGTAGCACCGGTGGTGAAGTCCGCTCTTCTCCCGGTCGATCTTCCACAAGAAAAGGCCTTCATCCTGCGGCGAGTGAGGATCGATTCGACGGATCGATCCGTCGATTACCCCGTCAAGCCGTGGTCGGCGCACGACGAGTCGACTGACAGCATCCGGTCATGGGTCGACGGCGACGACGGCCTCGCCCCTCTGCAGCCCACCCTCGTCCTGCATTCGGAGGGAGGGATCCTCCGCGATGCCCGGGTCGATCATGCTCTCGACACCGAGCAGCTCGAACACTTCACTCGAGCAGCGGAGGACGAGGATTCCCCGTGGTGGGTCATCGAGGATCCCAACACGAGAACCGGTCTGCTCGTCTCCCGGGAGCACCATCTCGTCACCGTCGAGACCGACGATGACGGCGCCACGGTGCACATCCATGTCGAACCCCGCCGAGCGAAAGCCGAACGCGACAAGCAGCGGGATCGCTTCGCCCGCCGGTGGGGCCCGTGGCTCAACCCGGACGCAGCACTCGGCCCCGATCAGATCCGGCGTGGCATCGCTCGCGCCGAGGAGATGGTGCTCGAACTCCTTGCCGAGGAGACGACCGACGACAGTGAGGACAGCGACGCATGATGAGCACGAAGATCACGCTCGACCACGGCGACATCGACATCGACCTCCCGGCCGAGGGGCAGCGGCCGCGCGGCTGCGACTGGAACGAGTCGGTCTGCACCGACACCCCGACCCACACGATCGTCGTCCCGGACCATGACGAGGATGCCTCCGGGCCGCACGCCTCCACCTACTGCGCTCGGCATTATGCGGTCTCGCTCGCCGAGCTCCTCACGCTGCACGTGCAGCAGTGCTCCGGCGGCGTGCGCGAACACCTGTCAGCCTACGGCGAGATCAGCGCACCTCGGTGGCTGTGACCGGCGGGCTGCGGACCCGCGGTCCCGAGCCGCCGCCCAGCCCCCACCCGCGCACGATGTGTCGAGGCCGGAACACGAATGACCGGAAGGCCACTGCCGTCGCAACAGGTGCCACACGCACCGTTCATAGGTTGGGATCAAGAGGTTCGCCGCAGGAGCGGGAACCGCGATCCCCAGGAGAGACACCATGCGACGAGCACTCATCACCAAGTCCGCGACGGTCGTCGCCGGGCTCGCCACTGCCCTCACCCTGTCCGCCTGCAGCTTCGAGTTCTCCGTCGGCCCCGGCAGCGAAGGCAACGACGAGGAGCAGACGGAGGAGACCACCGAGCGCGACCGCAACGGCGACGAGGAGACCGGCGCCGAGGACACGAACGGCGGCGGCTCTCGCGACGACTCGGGCACCGAGGAGCGCGACATCCCCGACCAGGACCCCACCGAGGACACCGGCACCGGTTCCGGCAGCGACTCCGGATCGTCCGAGGACGAGTACACCTCCGGTTCCGGCGACGGCTCCGACGTCACGATCCCGGGCAGCGAGCTCGCGGTATCGGTCAAGGAGGCGGCGGAGGAGGAGTCCGGCGTCACCGGCATCGACGTCACCTGCCGCGACCTCACGGCGTACTCCGTCGGATCGAGCACCACCTGCGACATGGAGATGCCGAACGGGGACAAGTACTTCCCGCTCGTCAAGGTCACCTCGATCTCCGGCGGGAACGTCGAGTACAAGCTCGAGTTCCCCGGCGTCCACTTCTGATCCGAGCCACTTCTGAACCGAGCCGCAGCTCCGCGGCACCGCAACTCCGGAGCACCGTGAACTGTGGGGCGAACGAGTGGGAGCAGGGCCATCAACGGCCCCGCACTCCCCCGTTCGCCCCACCGTCGCGTGCGCAGGCAGCGCGGGCAGGCCGTGCCCGAGGTGCCGCGCACCCGGGAACCCACCCGGTCCGAGGCACCCTGCGGCTCGGCGCACGCCGGCTCAGCCGGCGATCATCTCCCGCACGTCGGCCGCGCTCACGAGCTCGATCTGCGGGGCGTAGAGGCCCATGACATGGAGCGCCGCCCGGCCGTTCTCTGCGCTCGAGGCCGCGCACGCATCGGTGACGATGCTCACCTGCATACCGGCGTCGGCGGCGGCGAGCGCGGTGGAGATCACGCAGCAGTCCGTCGACACCCCGGTGAGCACGAGGTGCGCATCCGCTCCCGCCCGTGCCGCGAGCTCCGCGCCCCATTTGCCGAAGGTCGGCGCGTCGACCGGCGGCCGCGCGGACAGCTCCGCGGCCCCGTCGACGAGGGCGTACAGCGGGTCCGCGGCACTGACATCGGCGAACGGCCACTGCCGGAAGTAGTCGCCCCAGGCCGTCGACCGGTCCGCGGTCGGCAGCCAGCGGGTCACGCTCACCCGGCCCTCGAACAGCGGCGCGATCTCCCGGATCCGCGCGAACGCCTTAGCGAAATCCGGCGATGACCAGTCCGAGCCCGGGTCGGCGAAGATCGCCTGCGGGTCGATGACGACGAGGTGGGGCACCCGGGTGCGGCCGGCCCGGAACGCAGGCTGCCCCTCGGCCCGCCCCTCGACCCCGGCAGCCGCCGGATCCGAGGAGCCCGCCGGCTCCGCGGCACCCACCGCTCCCGAGGCACCCACCGGTTCCGCCGTCATCCCCGGCCCCCGTCGAGCGGGCCGGGCGCGTTGTCGAGCCCCGCGACGGCGAGCTCGGCTGCCGCGGCCTCCTGCCGGCGGATCGTCCGGCGGCGCAGCAGCAGGGTGACGAGGAACGACAGCACGAGGGCGAGGAGCACCCCGAGGTTCGCGTACGCCCAGGTGCCCTCCTTCCCGCCGAGCGGGCCGAGCAGGTACCCCTGCCAGTTGTTCCAGGCCGCCTCGGCGGCGAACTGGTTGATGACGAGGCCCCAGCCGAGCACGGAGGCCACGGCCATCGTCACCAGGCTCGTCCAGTCGAACGCCCCGTAGACGCCACGGGCGTCGAACAGCGAGGGCTCGTGGTAGTTGGCGCGGCGGGTGAGGATGTCGGCGATGAGGATGCCGGCCCATGCAGCGAGCGGCACGCCGAGCGTGATGAGGAAGCTCTGGAACGGCCCCAGGAAGTCCTGTGCGAAGAACACCACCCAGATCGTGCCGATCGTGAGGATGAGCCCGTCGATGCCGGCCGCGACCGGGCGCGGGATCCGGATCCCCAGGCTGAGCAGGGTGAGGCCGGAGGAGTAGATGCCGAGCACCGCGCCGGACACGAGCGCGAGCAGCGCGGTGACCCAGAACGGGATGAGCGCCCACACCGGCAGCAGGGTGGCGAGCGCGCCCACCGGGTCGATCGCGACGGCGTCCATGAGGGCGGGGTCGGAGCCGGCGAGCAGCAGGCCGACGGTGACGAGGATGACCGGCGCGGCCGAGCCGCCGACCGTGTTCCACACGACGATCGAGGAGTCCGAGGCGGACCGGCGCTGGTAGCGCGACCAGTCGGCGGCGATGTTGATCCAGCCGAGGCCGAACCCGGTCATCACCATGACGAGCGCACCGATCATCTGCTGCGGGCTGCCGTGCGGGAGCGCCATCACGGCGGCGAAGTCGATGTGCGGGATGACGAGGACGACGTAGAGGATGGTGATCGCCCCGGTGAGCCAGGTGAGGATCGACTGGAGCCGCATGATCGTGTGGTAGCCGAGCACCGAGGCGGTGACGATCACGCCGGCGACGACGAGCGCGGCGATCACCCGCACGCCGATGCCGCTCGCCCAGCCGAGCGCCTCGAACACCGTGGCGGTGGCGAGCACGGCGGTGATCGCGAGGAAGGTCTCCCAGCCGATCGAGGTCAGCCAGGACACGATGCCCGGCACCTTCTGCCCGTGCACGCCGAAGGCCGCGCGGGAGAGCACCATCGTCGGGGCGCTGCCGCGCTTGCCGGCGATCGCGATGAGCCCGCACAGGAAGAACGAGACGACGACGCCGATCACCGTGACGACGGTCGCCTGGAGGAATGAGATCCCGAAGCCGAGCACCCACGAGCCGTAGCTCATGCCGAACACGGAGACGTTCGCGGCGAACCACGGCCAGAACAGGTCGGAGGGCTTCGCGGTGCGCTGGGCGTCGTCGACGATCTCGATGCCGGTCATCTCGACGAGCGGGGTTCGTTCCACGGCGGTTCCCGTCACTGGGCTGCAGGGTCGAGGCCCATCATCACGCCTTTATCACAGATACGCAATTAAGCGCATCCGGGCTCACCTCACCGCAGCGAGCCGAGCGCCTTGTCGACGATGTGCTCGGCGATCGCCATCGAGCTCGTCGCCCCCGGGGACGGCGCGTTGCGCACCTGGGTGAGTCGGCCGCGGGTGGTGATGACGAAGTCGTCGACGAGCGAGCCGTCGGCGTTCATCGCCTGCGCCCGCACGCCGCGCGGACCGGGCTTGACGGTCAGCGGGTCGAGGTCGGGGACGAAGCGCTGCGCCTCGGCGATGAACGCCTTGGGCGACACCGCGGTGCGGGCCTCGCGGGCGGCGGCCTTGACGTTGTCCTTGGCGAACTTCCAGAACCCCTTGTACCCCAGGGTGGAGCCGATGTCGCCGAGGTCGAACCCGCCCTTCGAGTACCCGCGCGTGTACTTCTCCCGCCCCATCGACAGGAAGGCGTTGGGGCCGAGCATGAGCGCGCCGTCGATCCGGCGGGTGAGGTGGACGCCGAGGAACGGGTACGCCGGATCCGGGACCGGGTAGATCAGGCCCTTGACCACGTCCGCGGCGGGCTGCTCGATGAGGAAGTAGTCGCCGGAGAACGGCACGATCCGCGGCTCCGCCTCGAGGCCCGAGGCGCGTGCCAGGCGGTCCGCCTGCAGGCCGGCGCAGGTGACGACGAGGTCGAAGGAGCCGGCGTCCTGGGTCATCTTCGACTCGACCCCGGGCATCGCGAGCGCGACCCGCACTTCGTTGCCCATGGTGTCGAGCCGGGCGACCTCGGAGTTGTACTCGATGCGTCCGCCGGCGGCGAGCACGTCGTTGCCGAACGCCTCGGTCAGGGCGACGAAGTCGATGATCGCGGTGTGCGGGGAGTGGAGGGCGAGGACGCCGCGGACGTTGGGCTCGATCTCGCGCATCTCGTGCCGGTCGAGGAGTGCGACGTGCGGCACGCCGTTGGCGCGCGCCCGCTCGTGGATCTTCTCGAGCCGGTCGACCTCGAGCGTGGTGTGGGCGACGACGAGCTTGCCGCACTCGTCGTAGGGGATGCCGTTGACGGCGGCGTACTGGACGAGCATCTCCACACCCCGCCGGCACAGCTGCGCCTTGAGGCTGCCCGGCTCGTAGTAGAGGCCGGCGTGCACGACGCCGGAGTTGTGGCCGGTCTGGTGGGCGGCGAGGTGGGATTCCTTCTCGAAGACGGTGACGGTGGCCTCGGGTTCGCGGAGGGCGAGCTCGCGGGCGACGGCGGTGCCGATGATGCCTCCGCCGACGACGGCGATGCGTGAGATTGTCATGGTGCTATCTTGGCAGAACCGCCCACCCGCCGACAGGGCTCGGCCGCGTCCGAGGCGCGGGCCGGGATCCGAGACGCCCGCCCGGCCCGGTGGGCGCCGTCGACAGGAGAGGGGCCCGCATGGAGTCGCCGTTGACCCTCGACTGGCCCGGCAAGGCCGCCGCTGCCGCCCTCGCCGCCGAGGATCCCTCCGGCCCCGACGGCACCGGACCGCTCCTCCCCGACGGACCGCTCCTCCCGCTCGACCGTCACCTCGCGATCGAGGGCGAGAACCTCGCCGCCCTTCGAATTCTCCGCCGCTCCCACGCCGCACAGGTCAAGGTCGTCTGCATCGACCCGCCGTACAACACCGGCAACGCCCTGCCCTACCGCGACACCTTCGGGGCGGCCGGGCACCGCGGCTGGCTGTCGATGATGCTCCCCCGCCTGCTGCTCACCCGCGCGCTCCTGCGCGCGGACGGTGTCGTGTTCGTCTCCATCGACGACCGGGAGAACGCGCACCTCCAGCTCCTCGGGCACGAGGTGTTCGGCGAGGAGAACTACCTGGGCTCCTTCATCCAGCAGCGGGCCAAGGGCGGCGGGAACGCGCGGTCGTTCGTGCGCGGCCACGATTTCGTCCTCGTCTGGGCGAAGGACGCCCGGGCAGTGGGTCCGTTCCTCACCGAGAAGCGCCCGCCGGCCCGGTACGAGACGATCGACGGCACGCGGTACCTCGTGGACGACGACTGGCTGCGGGTGAGCTTCGGCAAGTACACCCGCGGCGCGGAGCGCCGGCTCATGTACGAGGACATCGCCGCCGTCCGCGGGGAGGCGAAGAAGGCCGAGGTCGACGCCGGGCTGGCCGCCGGGACCCTGCGGCTGCGCGCATGGGGCGAGCCGGACGAACGGGGTGTGCGCAAGCACGCGGTGCTCCGGCTGACCCCGGCTGACCGCGCGAGCTCGAAGATGTACTCGATCATCAAGGCGCTCAACGAGGGCGGGCGGGCCGATCTCGAGGCGCTCGGGCTCGGCGGGCTGTTCGGCTATCCGAAGCCGCTCGAGCTCATCCGCACGCTCGTGCGCTCGCAGACGATGTTCGACCGCGAGGCGATCGTCCTCGACTTCTTCGCCGGCTCCGGCACCACCGGACAGGCGGTGCTCGAGCTCAACGCCGCCGACGGCGGTTCGCGTCGATTCGTCCTCGTGCAGCAGCCCGAGGCGCTGCGGCCCGTGGCCGGGGCCCGCACCGGCGCCGAGGCGGGGGCCGCCGGGGCACGGTCCGTCGCCGGTGCCGCGGCAGGCACGGGCCCGGGCAGGGAGCCCGCCGCTGGGGCAGGCACGGGACCGGGCGGGGAGCCCGGCGAGCCGCTCACCACGATCAGCGCCCTCATGCGCGAGCGTCTGCGCCGGGCGGGGGCGGCACTGCTCGAGCAATCCCCGGACCTCGACGTCGACTTCCTCGACATCCGCCTGCCCGATCCGCCCGACTGAGGCGCTGCCGCGCCGTCCTACTGCGCGGTATCCGATTCCAGCCGCGCAATTGCGCGCTCGGTTCCGGATACCGCGCGGTCGGACCGACCCGACTGCACCTCCGCCCGCCGCCGCCGATCGCCTCCGCCCCAACTACCCGGCGTTCGTCACCACCTGGTAGCCGCCGCTCTCGTGGACGAGGGTCCAGTCGCCGCCGTAGCGCTCCTCGGCCCAGGCCTCGATCGAGCCCTCGTGGTCGTCGGGCCGCAGTGCGATCGCCTCGGGCACGAACTCCTCGGAGCTGCCGTACCAGTAGACGTCGGTGTGCGGGGCGAGGTAGGCGAGCAGCCGGACGTCGGTGACCACGGAGTCGTACTCGACTGAGGCCTCGAGAGCACCGCTGCCGTCGACGCGGTACCGGTCCGCCTCCCACAGCAGGTGGATGTTCGTCTGGCTCAGCAGCGCGAAGGAGGCCACAGCCGCCACCGCCGGGGCGAGCGTCCGGTGCGGCCGGCCGGCCCCGTCGAGCAGGCCGACGGCGGCGATCGGGATGAGGACGGCGGAGTAGTGGAAGCTCGTATCCCAGTAGCCCTCGACGTTGCCGAGGAACCGCCAGCCGAGCGTGGGGAGCATGAGGAGGATGAACGGCGAGCGCAGGCCGATCACCCCGGCGGCGAGCGCGAGGAACCCGACGGTGCCGATCTTCGTCGTGAGCCCCGCGGTGAGCGTCTCGGCCAGCGTGACGTTGTCGGAGTAGTCGTAGCCGCCGCTGACGTTGAAGGCGGGGATGAAGATCAGCACCGCGTAGACCGTCCAGGCGATGCCCCAGCCGGCGAGGAACAGCCCGTACTTGAGGTCGGCGCGGCTGCGCAGCCAGACGGCGAGGCCGAACACCGCGACCGTGAGCCCGAGGTCCTCCTTGACGAACACGAGCAGCGCGATCGCCACCGCCGCGCCGAGCTTCTGCCCGCGCATCCACCCGACGAGTCCGAACGCCAGCAGCGGGACGGCGAAGGCGATCTCGTGGAACTGCGCGGTGACGGCGTTGAGCAGACCCCATGAGCCGACGTAGGAGACCGCGAGGAGCCAGGCGCCGCGGGGCGTGAGCCGCTCGACGGCGAGCGACACGACCGGCCACACCGAGGCCGCGAACAGCACGGCCTGCGCGAGCATGAGCGTGAGCCCGGAGGGGAAGAGCCAGAACAGCGGGGTGAGCAGGATGAGGATCGGATGGAAGTGGTCGCCCCAGAGGTTGAAGCCCGGTCCCTTGATGTCGACGATCGGCACCTCGAGAGCGGAGTACCGGGTGAGGAGCTGGGTGAAGATCCCGAGGTCCCAGGACGGCGAATAGAAGATCCGCCACATGATGATCGCCAGCGTCGCGTAGAGGACGAGCGCTGCGCACGAGGCGAGCGCCGGGGCGTACCGGGTGAGGCCGGGGAGCTTCGGCGGCACGGGCGGTGTCAGTCCTGGAGGTCGACCGCGACGGCCGATGCCCCGGCGACGGCGGCGGTGACGGTGAGCACCGAGGGCCAGGCGCCGATCTTCTTGGCCAGCGGGTGGGACAGACCGAATCCCAGCACGTACGCGGCGGCGAGGCCGGCGGTCGTCGCCGCACCCCCCTTGGCGAGCCAGGTGCGGCCGGCGTACACGCCGGCTGCGGCGAGCACCGCCCCGCCCAGCGGCCGGATGCCGGATTCGCGGGCGGAGACATAGCCGCCGAGGAGGCCGAGGGCGACGATCGGAGCGGTCTGCACGTCGAGTGCGTCCTTGAGTTCTGCCATGGTCCGGAGTCTAGCCGCGCGCACCGATCGCTCCTCGATCCGCCCCGGGCGGATCCGTCGTGGTCGCGCGCCCGGGCGGCCGTCGACGATCGGCGGTCGCGAGCAGCCCCGGGCTCAGTCCGAGGTCAGAGTGCTGAAGGATTCGAGTGCCCGCGGATGCCCTGCGACGAGGATCTCGTCCTCCGGGTAGACCACGGTCTCGGGTTCGACGAAGTGCCACCCGCCGCCGCGCTTGACGCCCACCACCGCCACGCCGTGGTGCCGCTCGAGGTGCTGAGGCCCCAGCGGACGGTCGACGATCGACCCCGGCGGGGAGATCCGCACCACGGCGAAGTCCTCGTCGATGGCCGCGAAATCGTGGAGCCGGGAGCTGATGAGGTGCGCGAGGCGACGGCCCATGTCGTTCTCGGGCCGGATGACGTGCTCGACCCCGAGCTGCCCGAGGATCTCGGCGTGCGGCTCGCCGATCGCCTTCGCCCAGATCGCAGGGACCCCGAGCTTGAGGAGGCGGGAGGTGGTGAGGATGCTCGCCTCGATGTCCGAGCCGATCCCCACGACGACCGCTGGCACCTCGGCGATCCCGAGCTGCCGCAGCGCCTGCTCATCGGTGGAATCAGCGGTCGCGACGAAGGCGAGGCGGTCACGGAGGTCGTCGACGACGTCGCGGCGGATGTCGATGCCGATGACCTCCGCGCCGAGTGCGGTGAGCTCGGTGGCCACCGCTGCACCGAATCTGCCGAGGCCGATCACTGCGATCGCCCCGGCGCCGGCGAGCCGGCCCGGGTCGCCGGTGAGGAATGCGGCCGGCTTCGCCAGCCATCTCGATGTGTTCACTGCGTCTCCTCCTGTGCTTCTGCGCTGGTCCGATGTGCCTGCGGCGCGGGGTGGTGCCGGGATCGATCGCGTCCGCGCCGCGCGGAAGACCCGGTCTCAGCCGATGAGCGGCCGCTCCTCGGGCAGTGCGTAGCTCGCGTGCCTGCGTCGCAGCGCGAGGGCCGAGGCGAGGGTCACCGGCCCGATCCGTCCGACCGCCATGAGGACGATGAGGACGACCTGCGAGAAGGCGGGCAGCTCCGCGGTGATGCCGGTCGACAGGCCCACGGTCGCGAATGCGGAGATCGCCTCGAACAGGATCCGATCGAGGCCCCACTGCGGCTCGTCGAGCATGATGAGCATCGTGGCGCCGAGGACGAGAGCGAGCGCGAGGACGATCACCGTCGACGCCTGCCGATGGACCGCGGTGTCGATCCGGCGCCCGAGGAGATTCACCGCGCGACCGCCGGTCACCTCGGACACGGTCATCGCTGCGAGCACGGCGACGGTGGTGACCTTGACGCCGCCTGCGGTCCCGGCCGGTCCGCCGCCGATGAACATGAGGATGTCGAGCCCGAACCAGCTCACCGGGTGCATCTGGGCGATGTCGATGGAATTGAACCCCGCGGTGCGGGCGATGGTCGACTGGAAGAAGGCGGCGAGGATCCGGCCGCCGGTCCCGTGGGCACCCAGGGTGCCGGGATTGCGCCATTCCTGCACCGCGATGAACACCGTCCCCGCCAGCAGGAGCAGAGGGGTGAGGACGACGACGATCCGCGTGGTGAGCGACCAGGAGAGCGGGAAGCGGTAGCGGCGGACGAGCTCGACGAGGACGGGGAACCCCATCCCGCCGATGATCACCGCGAGCGCGAGCGGCAGGATGACGAGGGGGTCGGTCGCGTACCGCACGACGCTGTCCGCGTGGAGGCCGAAACCGGCGTTGTTGAACGCGGAGATCGCGTGGAAGACCCCGAACAGGATGGCCTGCGCCCAGTCCATGTCGTAGCCGAACCTGAAGCGCGGCACCAGGATCGCGGCGGTCACCGCCTCGACCACGAGGGTTAACCCGATGATCCGCACGATCACCGGGCGGATCCCGCCGAATCCGGACGAGCGCGTCTCGTGGGCCACCGCTCTCCGGAACCGCAGACCGGCGCGCCGCGCGACGAGCATGCCGAGCAGCATCGTGAAGACCATGATGCCGAGGCCGCCCACCTGGATGAGGCCGAGGATGACGAGCTGCCCGAACAGTGTGAAGTCCCCGCCCGTGTCGAGGACGACGAGCCCGGTCACGCTGAGCGCCGACGTCGCGGTGAAGAGTGCGGGGAGCACCCCGATCGACCCGTCGCCGACGGTGGCGAAGGGGAGCATGAGGAGTCCGGTGCCGGTGGCGAGCGCGGCCGAGAACCCGGCCAGGATCACGGTCACCGGGCGCGGAATGCGTACGCGGGGCACGGCTACACCGTAGCACCGCACGGACCCGGCTCCGGAACCGTTCGGGTCACGATTCGACTGCGGTCGATGTCGTGCGCATCACGGGTCCCGCGATCTCCTATAGTGTGACCATCCTCACTGAGCTGCTGAAGGAGCTGCTATGAGCACTCATCCGCCGACGCCCGATTCCAGCGGGGCCCGATCCACCTCCAGCGCGTCCGTGGACGAGCTCGGCCACGTCGATCGCGGTCACGGCTTCGTCCGGGTCCTCGGCAACGTCGACGCGCTGTTCATCGGCTTCGGCGCGATGATCGGCTTCGGCTGGATCACTCTCACCGGCGGCTGGCTCGAGAGCGCCGGCACCCTCGGCGCGCTCCTCGCGTTCGTCGTCGGCGGCATCATCATGGGCTTCGTCGGCGTCGTCTACTCCGAGCTCGTCGCCGCGATGCCCCACGCCGGCGGTGAGCACAACTACCTCATCCGCGGCATGGGCCCGCGTCTGTCGCTGCTCGGCTCGTGGGCGATCACCGGCGGGTACATCAGCGTGGTGATGTTCGAGGCGGTGGCGTTCCCGCGGACGATCGAATACCTCTTCCCGAACTTCCAGCAGATCCACCTGTGGACGATCGCCGACTTCGACGTGCACCTGACCTGGGCGCTCGCCGGGACGATCGGTTCGCTCATCGTCATGTGGATCAACATCCGGGGGGTCAAGGTCGCCGGTCTCGTCCAGACCTTCGTCGTGAGCTTCCTCGTCATCATGGCGTTCCTCCTGCTCGCAGGCGGAGTCGTCGGCGGCGAGCTGTCGAACACCCAGCCGCTGTTCAACGGCGGGGCGATCGGCTTCGTCGCGGTGCTCGGCGCGGTGCCGTTCCTCTTCGTCGGCTTCGACGTCATCCCGCAGTCGGCGGAGGAGATCAAGGTCCCGCCGAAGCAGATCGGCAAGCTCGTCGTCATGTCGGTGGTCATGGCGGTGCTGTTCTACCTCATCATCATCTTCTCGACCTCGCTCGCGCTGCCCGCGTCCCAGCTCGCCTCGTTCGACCTCGTCACCGCCGATGCCCTCGCCGATCTCATGGGCCACCCGATCTGGGGCGACATCGTCATCGCCGGCGGCCTCGCCGGCATCATCACCTCGTGGATCGCCTTCCTCATGGGTGCCTCGCGCCTCATGTGGGCGATGGCGAACTCCGGGATGATCCCGGCCTGGTTCGGCAAGCTCCACCCCAAGTACCGCACCCCGGTCAACGCCCTCCTGTTCATCGGCATCCTGTCGGCCTTCGCCCCGTTCGCCGGCACCGCGATGCTCGGCTGGGTCGTCGACTCCGGCTCGCCGATGATCGTCTTCGCCTACGGCCTCGTCGCCGTCGCGTTCGTCATCCTGCGCAAGAAGGAGCCGGGCATGGATCGCCCGCTGCGCGTGGGCGGCAAGGGCGGCGCCGGCATCGCCATCGGCATCATCGCCGCGGTGCTCTGCGCCATCCTGTTCATCATGTACATCCCGGAGCTCACCCCGATCTCGGTTACCCTCGCATGGCAGTCGTACCTGATGTTCGGCCTGTGGATGCTCGCCGGCGTACTGCTGATGTTCCGCCTGCCCGGGGGCATCAAGCCCGGCCCCGACGCCGAGCACGAGCTCCTCACGCAGATCAACGAGAGGAAGCGCCGGAAGTGACGAGCACCGACTGCTCGACCGGCGGCGGCGCTTCGGCAGCCGCCCCGGCCGACGCCTCCTCCGCCGTGCCCGAGGCGCCCGCTCGCCCGGGCGCGGACGGCCGGGGCAGGTCCTTCCGCACCCTTCTCGCGGAGCGCTACAGCGTCCGCCACTTCACCGGGGAGCCGGTCATCGAGGAGCAGCTCACCGCCGTCCTCGCGACCGCGCAGCGCACCCCGTCGTGGTCGAACACCCAGGCCTGGCAGGTGCACGTGCTCACCGACGAGGTGCTCCGCGAGATCGGCCGGCGCCTGCGCGCCGCGGTGACGGCCCGGACCCAGCAGAAGACGGTCGTGTCCGACCTCGCGCTGCCCGGCCGGTTCACCGAGGAGCAGATGCACCGCAAGCGGGTGACCGGCTACGGGCGCTACGAGTCGCTCGGGATCGACCGGAAGGACAGGGTGGGCCGGTTCGAGGCCTCGCTGGCGAACTTCGAGTTCTTCGGCGCTCCCGTCGGTCTCGTCATCACCTCGACCCGGGAGGTCGGCCCCTACGGCTGGGTGGACACCGGCGCCTACATCGGCACGCTCCAGTACGCGGCGTGGGAGGCGGGCCTGGGCGCGTGCGCGCTCGGCTCGATCGGCATGCACGCCGATCTCATCCACCGCTACCTGGGACTCGCCGATGACGTCGACGTCATCGCCGGGATGGCGCTCGGGCACCCGGATCACGCCGCTCCCGGCAACACCTACCGCACCGAACGGGCTCCCCTGTCCGAGGTCGTCCACCGCGTCGAGACCCTCAACGACTGAAATCCGCACGCGCATGGGCCTGCCGCTGCACGACTGTCCCGCGAAAACTGCAAGCGCCCACCCGACCTGAACAGGTTGTGGGGGCGCTTGCAGGAATCGCGGGATCTTCGAGGACCGGACAGTTGACGGAGCCGCCGGCCGCTCGCGGCGCACTACCCGCGGACCGTCCGCGGGACGAGTGCCATCGCGATCACACCGAGCACGGCGACGACGGCGAACAGGTGGAAGCCCCAGGGGTAGGCGATCCCCGCGGCGACGAGCGCTCCCGTGAGGAACGGCCCGACGATCGCCCCGAGCCGCCCCACCCCGGCGGCGAGCCCGAGCGCCGTGCCGCGCACCTCGGCCGGGTACACCGACGACACGTACGCATAGACGAGGACCTGCGCGGAGAACACGAACGCGCCCGTGGCGAAGACCGCGAGGTGGAGCACCACCGGGTTCTCCATCCGCACGCTGAGCAGGGCGAGGAGCACCGCGGCCGCACCGAACCACAGGAGCACCATCGGCCGGGTGCCGTACCGGTCCGCGGTCCGGCCGGCGACCACGAGCCCCACCACCGCGCCGAGGTTGAGGACGAGGAGCATGACGAGCGAGTCGGACAGCCGGTACCCGGCCTCCTCCATGATCGACGGCAGCCAGGTGTTGAGGCCATAGACGAGGAGCAGGCCCATGAAGCTCGCCACCCACACCCCGATCGTCACCCGCGCGAACCCGCCGGAGAACAGGCCCCCGCGCCCGGTTGCAGAAGCCGGATCCGCCGGGTCACCCGCCGAGGCGCTCGCCGGGCCTCCTGCTGCCGCGGCCGCCGCCGTTCCTGCCGACGGCCCTGCCGCGGATCCACCGGCACCGTGCCCCGCGGTCCGGGCACTGCGTGCGGCGAGGAAGGCCGGGGACTCCGGCAGCCGCAGCCAGAGGACGGGCAGGAGGAGGAAGCCGGCGATCCCGCCGCCGAGGAACAGGAGCTGCCAGTCCGCTCCGGCGAGCACGGCGAGCAGCGCCGCGAGCACCGCACCCGTGTGGTAGCCGGTCATCGTCAGGGTCGTCGCCCGCGCCGTGCTCCCGGCACCGGAGTACTCGCCCACGTAGGTGAGCGCGGTCGGAAGGACCGCGCCGAGCCCCATCCCGGCGATCAGCCGGAACACCGCGAACCACAGCACGCTCGGCGCGAAGGGGACGAGCACGGTGAAGATGCTGAAGACGACGACGCAGGCCAGGATCGCCGCCCGGCGCCCCACCCGATCGGCGAGGAAGCCGACGCCGGCGGCTCCGAGGCCCACCCCCACGAGGCTGAGCGTCGCCACCGCGGTCGCCGCCTCAGCGGTGAAGCCGAGGTGCCCGGTGGAGAGCAGGGTGGGGATGACCGCGCCGAGCACGACGAGCTCGAAGCCCTCGAGCATGACGACGATCCAGCACAGGATCGCGGGCCGGCGCGAGGCGCGACCGGGCACGGCGGCTGTCGCCGCCGAGGATGCGGTGGCGGTCGAGTCGGTCGCGGTTGCGGCGGGGTGCGAGGCGTCAGGGGTCATCAGGTCACAGCCCATTCGTTCGGATCCGGCGGTGCAGCGGCTCCGGGTCGGGGTCGCGGACCGAGCCTACCGCCGCGCGCCGGCCACCGCAGTCCGGCCGCCGCAGGCCCCGATCACTCCGTGCCGGAGACCACCCCTGCCGCGGTGAGCCGGTCGATCTCCGCCGCGTCGAAGCCTGCGGCGCGGAGCACCTCGGCGGTGTGGGCACCGGTCCGCGGGGCAGGTGCGGGGTGTTCGAAAGGCGCGCCGTCGGAGTCGCCGCCGGCCCAGGTGGCTCCGCCGGCCGGGGCGAACCGCGGCGCCAGCCCGGGCTGCCGGACGCCGTCGGCGTCGCGGTAGAACACGGCGCGCGCGGAGTTGTGGACGTCCGCCTCGGCCTCGTCGAAGGAGAGGATCGGGAACACGCAGCCGTCGGTGCCGTCGAAGATCTCAACGAGCTCGTCCCGGGTGCGGGCGGCGATCGCCTCGGTGAAGGCGGCACGGATCTGCGGCCAGGTCTCCTGCTTGCGATAGTCGAAGGTGCCGAACTTCCCGGGCATCCGGTCCCCGATGTCGAGGCCGTCGATGACGACCTTGAAGAACTGCGGCTCGATGCAGCCGACGGACACCCACTGCCCGTCCTTCGTCTCGTAGCGGTCGTAGAACGGCGCACCGGAGTCGAGGATGTTCGTACCGCGCTCCTCGGTCCACAGGCCCTGGGCGGCGAATCCGTGCATCATCGCCCACAGGAGGTTGGCGCCGTCGATCATCGCGGCGTCGATGACCGCACCCTGACCGCTGGTCCGCGCGCGCACGAGCGCGGCGAGCATGCCGACGGCGAGCACCATGCCGCCGCCGCCGAAGTCGCCGATGAGGTTGGCGGGGAACTGCGGGCCCTCGCCGGCGCGGCCGAGCTGGTGGAGGACGCCGGCCGAGGCGATGTAGTTCATGTCGTGCCCGGCGACCTGCGCCCGCGGCCCGGTCTGCCCGTAGCCGGTGATGCGGCCGTAGACGAGTGCCGGGTTCTCCGCCATGAGCTCGGCCGGGCCGAGACCGAGGCGCTCGGCGACCCCCGGCCGGAAGCCCTCGAGGCAGGCGTCGGCCCCGGCGACGAGGCGGCGGACAACTGCGACGCCCTCGGGCTGCTTGAGGTCGACGACGATCGACTTCTTACCGCGATCGAGCACCGGGCTGTTCGGCACGCCCTGCTCGCTCGGGCGCTGGAGGCGGATGACCTCGGCGCCGAGGTCGGCGAGCACGAGCGCGGCGAAGGGCCCGGGGCCGATGCCGCCGAGGTCGATGATGCGGAAGCCCTCGAGCGGCTTGAGCGCGGCCGGAGATCCGGACCGCCCGGCGGAACCGGCGGCGGTGGGCGATCCCTGCGGGGCGGGCGAGGTGTGGTCTGAGCTGGTCACGGTGCGTCCTCCGGGGCTAGTGGCGGCGGTCGGACGAGGGTCGCCCATCCTGTGCGAACCCGGGCGCGCCACGATGCGCGACCCGCGTTCAAAACAGTTACCGAATGATTGATTAACTTAAGATTAGAGGGCCGGTGCCCGGTCCGCAATGATGGTCCGGCAACGCATGTCCACCCCTGTGATCGCACTGCCGATCCCGAACCCGATCCGATACCCGATCCGCCGAGAGGAACCTCCGTGTCCGAAGTCTTCATCCACCGTCCACAGATCCGCTGGTCCGACCAGGACATCCTCGGGCACGTGAACAACGGCCGGATCGTCACCCTCATCGAGGAGGGGCGGATCAACTGGCTCGTCGGGATGCGCGGGCGCGATTCGATCAGCGCCCCGAAGCTCGCGGTGCGCCTCGAGCTCGACTACCGGAAGCCGGTGATGTACGGCCCCGAGCTCGTCCTCGAGCTGCGGATCGCGCGTGTGGGGAACAGCTCGTTCACCATCCGCACGACCGGGATCCAGGAGGGCGAGGTCGTGTTCGAGGCGCTCAACGTCATGGTCACCGTCGACCCGGAGACCAAGCGCCCGTGCCCGATCAGCGAGAAGGACAAGGCCTACCTGCGCACCTACATGGACGACGAGGGCTGATCACCGGCCCCCGGGCAGCGCTGCTCCGCACCCCGGGGGCCGGCACCGGCGCGTCCACGCCGCCCCCGGGGGGCCGGCACCCGCACCGGCACGCCCACGCGGACGACCCATGGGACCGCAATGTGCATGTGCATGTGCATGTGCATGTGCATGTGCATGTGACGATGTGTGCGGTCTCGCGCGAGGCGGTATACACGTCCTATGGACACCGATGAACGGATGAACTGGGAAGCCCGGTACGCGCAGGCACCGGAGACCTCGGTCGAGGGGGCGGAGCCGGATCGCGAACTCCTCGCCCTCCTCACGGAGATCACCCGGCAGGACGCCCCTTCCGACGCCGGGCCCGCCGTGCGGGGAGCCGCCGCGCGGACGGCGGTGGACCTCGGCTCCGGCACCGGACGCAACACCCGTGCCCTCGTCGAGGCCGGTCTGCGCACCACCGCCGTGGACTTCTCACCGACGGCGATCGCCGCGCTGTGGAAGCGGGCGCTCGCCGAGGGGTGGGATCGCGGACTGCTCGGCATCACCGGCGACCTCATGGAATGGATGGAGTCGACCGCCGAGCACTACGACCTCGTCGTCGGCGCGTACCTCCACGGAGTCGACGGCGCACTCGAGGGAGCGCTCCGTCTGCTGCGCCCCGGCGGCCGGCTGCTGTGGACGACGCACGCGCCGGAGTCGCCGCACGGCCCGCCGCCGCACGTCCCCCGCCCGGACGTCGACGCCGTGCGAGCGGAAGCCGCGCGCGTCCCCGGGATCACCGTGGAGCGCCTCGACCGGACGGGCCGGGGCACGCACACCGTCGACATCGTGCTCCTCGCCCGCCGCGGCTGACCCGCCGCGACCTGCCCGCCCGCCTCACTTGAGAGGGCCCGGCGCCCGCCTCACATGAGCGGGCTGCGGGGGAACGGGAGGAGCTCCTCGACCGCGGCGGCGATGGTGAACACCGAGTCGTCGGCGAACGGATGGCCGACGATCTGCACGCTCGTCGGCACGCCGGTGGGCCCGATGCCGCTCGGCACCGCCATGACGGGGCACCGGTTGGCGATGTTGAACGGGATCGTCATGTGCGCCTGCCAGTAGAAGTCGAGCGGGCCGGCCGGCCGCTCGAGCGCCTCGAGGTAGGCATTGTCCGCCTCGAGCGCGCCGATCGCCGAGGTCGGGGTGAGGAGCGCATCGAATCCGGCCATCGCGTCCGCGATCTGCGCCTGCACCTTCGTCTCGAGATCGGCGGCCTCGAGGAGGCTGATCCGCTCGGCGAAGTCGCGGGTGTACTCGACGAACCGCTTGGAGTACGGCTCGAGGAGGTCGAGGTCGCCGCCGCACATGCGCGTCATGTTCTGCGCGATGAGGTGACCGTAATGGGCGCTCGAGGCGTCGGTGACGTCGGCGAGCGAGAGCGCGAGGTCGATCTCGACGAGCTCCGCCCCGGCCCCGCGCAGCGCCGCCACCACGGTGTCGAGGCCGGCGGCCACCTCGGGGTCGACGTCGTAGCAGCCGAGGTCCCGGGAGACGGCGATCCGCATCCCGGCCACGCCGGCCGCACCGGCGAACGCGGTGGGCAGGACGTGTGCGGGCGCGATCGTCGCGTGGTCGCCGGCGTGCGGACCGACGATGATGTTCGTCGCGTAGGCGGTGTCGGCGACGGTGCGGGCGAGGACGTGGTCGCCGCGGTACCAGTCGGTGTTGAGCGGCACCACGCCGGGTGTCCGACCGTAGGGCGTCTTGAAGCCCGGCAGTCCGCCGAACGCGGCGGGGATCCGGGTCGATCCGGCGATGTCCGAGGCGGTGGCGAGCGGCCCGTAGCCGGCGGCGACCGCGGCACCGGAGCCGCCCGAGGAGCCGCCGGGGGTGCAGTCCGGGTTGAAGGGGTTGCGGGTGGTGCCCCAGGCCGCGGTCTGCGTGAAGGTCGCGCAGGAGAACTCCGGCGTGGTGGTGCGGGCGAAGGGGATCGCACCCGCCTCCCGCAGCCGCGCGACGACCGGATGGTCCGCCGGCGCGGTCTGCCCGGCGAGCACCCGCGACCCGCGAGTCGCGGAGCAGCCGGCAACGTTGTGCTGCTCCTTGACGAGCAGCGGCACCCCGAGCAGGGCCGGCAGCGGGGTGTCGGCATCTGCGCGGGCGTACACCTCGGCGGCGGCCTGCGCGGCCTGCCGGGCCGGCTCGTCCATGACGTCCATGACCGCGTTGATCTCCCCGTCATGCGCGGCGATCCTGCTGGTCAGATGGGTCAGATACTCCACGGGGGAGAGCTCGCGGGAGCGGAAGGCGGCGATCACGTCGAGGACGCTCATGTGGTGCAGTTCACTCATGGGGCCAGTGTGCCATTCTTCCCCGGCTCCCGCCCGGGCGGTCTCGCACTCCGTACACACGGACCGATCCGGCGCACCCCGCGGTGAGCAGCCCGGCGCGGACGCTGAGTCGCGCGCTCAGGCGGAGCCGATATTCTTGGGACCACGAGGGAGGCGGCACGGCGCCGCACCGGGGGGCGACCCTGCGGTGCGCGGGCGCGACGACGAACCGGCCGACACGCACACGATGACATCTGAGGACTCCGCACGCCGACGTGCGCGACAGGTGACCCTGTTCCTCGACGTCGACGGCGTGCTCAACTCCTACCCGGTGACCGGCATGCGCTTCTACCGCGAACGGCGCCGCCGCGTCCACGCCTGGAACTACGAGCTCCACTTCCGCCCGGCGGTCGTGCGCCGCCTCGAGCGGCTCGTCGAGCAGCGCCTGGTCGACCTCGTGTGGCTCTCGACCTGGTCCGACCGGTGCACGACCGAGCTCGAGCCCACGCTCGGCTTCCGCGGCACCTACCCCGTCATCCCCATGCCCGACGACTCCTACAACCGCTTCGCCGGCGATCCGCAGAGCTGGTGGAAGGCCCATGCTGTCGAGGCCTGGCTCGCCGACCACCCCGACGAGCGCGCGATCTGGATCGACGACGACCTCGCGGCCCCCGCCACCTACTCCTACTTCTCCGAGACCTACCCCGGCCGGCTCCTCCTCATCGCCCCCGAGTTCAGCCGCGGGCTCACCGCCGAGCACTTCCGCCGCATCAGCGCCTTCACCCACCCCCGGCCGCACCCCACCGCCGCGACCACCCGCCTGCTCAGCCGCAGACGGCGCACCGCCGCCGAGGCGCCCGCAGCTGCCGGCACCGCGCCGGCCGACCGATCCGAGAACGCACTCGTCGCCCCCGAAGGCCTCGGCCGCCGGGTCCACGGAAAGGACTGAGACATGTCTCGCCCCCGCACGCCGCTGGTCGGGTTCATCGACTCCGGCCTCGGCCTCGTCGACTTCGCCGACGCGTTCCACCGCCGCGTCCCGCACGCCGACCTCCTCCTCTCCATGGACCCCGACTGGATGCCCTACGGGGCGCTCGATGCCGAGGTGGTCGCCGAGCGCATCATCGCCTCCGCCCAGGTGTTCTCCCCGTGGGAGCCCGATGCCGTCGTCATCGCGTGCAACACCGGCTCGGTCCACGGGCTGGCCCCGCTGCGCGCGCAGCTCGAGCCGGGCACCCCGGTGATCGGCACCGTGCCGGCGATCAAGACCGCCGCCGACGCTGGTGAGCCGTTCGCCGTGTGGGCCACCCGCGCCACCACCGTCAGCGACTACCAGCGCGGACTCATCGAGGAGTTCGCCGCCGAGGCCGAGGTGCACCCGGTGGCGTGCGCCGGGCTCGCCGAGGCGATCGACAGCGCCGAGCTCGCCGCCGTCGACACCGCGATCGACGCGGCCATCGCCGCCACCCCCGAGCATGTGGAGACGATCGTGCTCGGCTGCACCCACTACGGCCTCGTCGAGGACCGGATCCGCGCCCGCCGACCGGCCACCCGCAATCTCCACGACTCGCCGCACGCCGTGGCCCGGCAGACAGCGCGGCGCCTCGGCCTCGACCCGGACGACCCGGCGCTCGCCGCCGGCCACGGTGCGGGCACCGGCGGGCGGGTGCTCGCCACGTACATGTCGGGGCGCCGCTCGGCCCTGCCCGACACGCTCGACGCGTACCCGGCCGGGCTGCGGCTGCGCAGGATCGAGGCTCACGGATGACCGCCTTCACGCCCTTCGACCCCGTCAGCGCCCTCGCTCGGATGCGCACCACCGTGATCGTGCAGGGTGTGCTGTCCGTGCTCGCCGGCCTTCTCATGGCGGTGTTCCCGGACTTCGCGCTCCTCGTCATCGTCGTCCTGTGCGCGGCGTGGCTCCTGGCCGACGGCGTCCTCGCGCTGCTGCGTCTGGCCTCCCGGCGCTCCGGCTCCCGCTCCGGCTGGCCGCTGGCGCGCGGACTCCTGGCGATCGGACTCGGTGTCCTCGTGCTCCTGCTGCCGCGCGAGTCCGCGGCGGTCATCGCCGTCATCGCCGGACTGTGGGCGTTCCTGCTCGGCGGGCTGGCGGTGCTCGGCGCGCTCGCCCTGCGCCGGCTGGGCGGATCACTGTGGTGGGGCCTGCTGCTGCTCGGCGGGTTCGGGCTGGTGCTCGGCGCCGTGCTGCTGCTCGACCCGGCGGCCGGCATCGGCGCGGTGCTGTGGCTCGTCGCCACCTTCCTCGTCCTCCAGGGTGTCGCCGCGATCCTCCTCGGCGTCCGGCTGGGACGGGCGCTCGGGCGGGCCGCGGCAGGGCAGAACGGCCTCGGAGGCCTCGGTGGGCTCGGTGGGCGGACCGGTGCCGGCGGGCCGGTGGTGTTCGGCGGGCCCGGTTTCGGCGGGCCCGGTTTCGGTGGGCCCGGTGGATCCGGCGGGCCCGGTTTCGGTGGGCCCGGTGGATCCGGCGGGCCGGCGCACTCCGGGCCGACCGGTTCCGCGCGTGGCTCCGAGGATCCCGCCCCGCCCGGCTGGATCACCGGCGAGCTCGCCGATGACGAGGACGCGGGCACCACGGGCAGGGACGGCGCCCCGCACGACGAGGACGACGACGACCGTCGCCGCGGGGGCTCCGGATCGCGAGACGGTATTTGACCGTTCGACTCCCGGTGGCGTTCAATTCTGGGGTGACCACGCATCCTCTGAGCCCGCTGTGCTGGCGGCGCCTCCACATCGACCTCATGCGCGTCACCACCGTCATCTGTTGATGTCCTCCCTGCACCCTCGCTGAACAGCATTCACCGACGAACGCCGGGGACCACTCTGCAGGTTCCCCCGGCATGTCAGTGCGAATGCACCTTTCAACTGCCGCTGCAGTGCGGTTACCCGTCAGTATCCGCACTGGTTCGCCCCGGGAACCGACTGACCGCACCGTGATGCCCCGCGTCCTGCTGTGTGCGCACACAGCCGCGCCTCCCCGCCCCCGGGCACTTCACCGCGTCATCTCCACCCCCGGGCACTCCACCGCATCTTCCGGCCCACCGGGCCCTCGTCACCAAGGACCAGCCATGACCACCTCACCCCGCCCACCCGCCGACCGCCCGGACTCCACGAATCCCTCCGCCGCTGATTCCGCACCCGGCTCCGGCTCCACGCACGCCTCCGTCCAGGAGCACCTCGACCGCCGTCGGGCCGGCCGCCGGCGGGGGATGATCGTCGCCGCGATCCTCGCCGTGCTCGCACTCGTCGCCGTCGGCATCGTCGCGCTCACCCAGCGCTCCGGCGGTGAGGGCGGTGCCGGAGGGGCCGCCGGCGAGCTCACCGCGCTGCGCATCGCCGACACCGCGCAGAGCGACTACCAGGACGCGATCATCGAGGTGGGCCGGGAGAACGGCCTCGACCTCGAGTTCGTCAACTTCGACGACCCGTACCTGCCGAACACCGCGCTGCTCGAGGGCGAGGTCGACGCGAACTCCTTCCAGCACATCGCCTGGCTCAGCGCGTTCAACGGTGAGAACGACTCCGACATCACCCCGCTGTTCTCGACGAACATCTCCCAGTGGGGCCTCTACTCCTCGACCGTCACCGACCTCGCCGAGCTGCCCGACGGCGCCCGCATCGCGATGCCGGACGACCCCTCGAACTTCTCCCGCGCCCTGTTCATCCTGCAGAGCGCCGGCCTGCTCGAGATCAGCGACGAGGAGGGCTTCTACCCGACCGAGGAGCAGATCACCGCGAACCCGAAGAACATCGAGTTCGCCCGGCTCGCCCACGAATCCGTGCAGACGGCCTACGAGGACCCGTCCGTCGACGGCGTCGTCGTCGGCACCGACGACTTCGACCCGGCGCTCGGCATCACCGTCGACGACGCCCTCCAGGCCGAGGATCCCGAGGCGCCCTCCTCCGTGCCGTACACGATCATCGTCGCCACGATGCCCGACCGCGCCGAGGACCCGGTGTGGGAGCAGCTCGAGGAGACCTACCGCGACCAGCGGGTCGTCGACGCCTTCAACGAGGAGAAGAACGGCCAGGCCTCCTACGTCGACCGCCCGCGCAGCGAGCTCCTCGATGCGCTCGAGGAGCTCGACAAGGCCCGCGAAACATGAGCGACCGGAGCAGCGCCTCGGCCGCGGCCGCCTCCTCGGCCGCTCACGAGCAGACCGGGCCGGCCGGCGCCTCCGCCACGACGCCGGGCACCCCGGCCACCCCGGGCACCGACCGGATCGTCCTGTCGGGGGTGTCGAAGACCTTCACCACGAAGCAGGGTGCCACCACCGCCGCGCTCGACGACGTCAACCTGTCGGTCGGGGCCGGGGAGATCTTCGGGCTCATCGGCCGTTCGGGCGCGGGCAAGTCGACGCTGCTGCGGATGATCAACGCGCTCGAGCGGCCCACCTCGGGCACGGTCGAGGTCGACGGCGTCGACCTCGCCGGGGTCACGGGCGACCGGCTGCGACGGCTGCGCCACGGCATCGGCATGGTGTTCCAGCAGTTCAACCTCATGAACTCGCGCACGGTGTACGGCAACATCGCCGTCCCGCTGCAGCTCGCGGGGATGAAGGAGGCGCAGATCTCCGCCCGCGTGAGCGAGCTGCTCGACTTCGTGGGCCTCGGCGACAAAGCGTTCGTCAAGCCCCGGCAGCTGTCCGGCGGGCAGAAGCAGCGGGTCGGGATCGCCCGCGCGATCGCCAACCGGCCCTCGATCCTCCTGTCCGACGAGGCGACGAGCGCGCTCGACCCGCAGACCACCGGCGACATCGTCGACCTGCTGCGCTCGGTCAACGAGGAGTTCGGCATCACCATCGTCGTCGTCACCCATGAGATGGACGTCGTCAGCCGGCTCGCGGACCGGGTGGCGATCCTGTCGGCCGGGCGGGTCGTGGAGACCGGGGAGATCCAGCAGATCCTGTCCCGGCCGGCGCACCCGGTGACCGCCGGGCTCGTCGAGTCCTACACCCGGACCGCGCTCACCGAGGCGGAGAAGACCCAGCTGCGCGGCGAGTTCACCGACCACCGGATCTCCGTGACCGTCGACGACACCCTCGTCGGCACCCCGGTGCTGTCGCGGCTCGCCCGCGCGCACGCGGTGGACTTCTCGATCATCCAGGGCGGGGTGGCGCGCGTGAAGAACCACCCCTACGGCCAGCTCAGCCTCGCCCTCTACGGCGAGGACCGGGCGGTCGAGGCGTTCGTCGCCGAGCTCGGTGCGCAGGCGGAGGTGATCCGCTGGTGATCGACTTCGGAACCGTCGTCCCCAAGGTCGCCGACGCGCTCTTCGAGACGCTCTACATGGTCACCGCGGCGTTCCTCATCGCCGCCGTCGTCGGGCTCTCGCTCGGCATCTTCCTGTTCGCCACCCGCCCGGGCCAGATCCTCGGGAACCGGGCGGTCCACTTCGTCCTCAACTTCGTCGTCAACATCTTCCGCCCGATCCCGTTCATCATCCTGCTCGTCGCGCTCACCCCGGTGACGCGGGCGATCATCGGCACGAGCATCGGCCCGAGCGCGGCGATCCCGCCGCTCGCGATCGCCGGCGCGATGGGCATCGCCCGGGTCGCGGAATCCAACCTCGTCGCCGTCGACCCCGGCGTGGTCGAGGCCGCCGAGGCGATGGGCGCCCGACCGCTCCACATCCTCTTTGGGTTCGTCGTGCGCGAGGCGTTCGGCCCGCTGCTCCTGTCGCTGACCTTCATCTCGATCTCACTCATCGACGCCACCGCGGTCGCCGGCGCGGTGGGCGGCGGCGGCCTGGGCAACCTCGCGCTCACCTACGGCTACCAGCGGTTCGACTGGGCGGTGATGGCGCTCATCATCATCGTGCTCATCGTGCTCGTGCAGTGCGTCCAGTTCCTCGGGAACTGGATCGCGAAGAGATTCATCGACTAGGAGACCCATGACCCACCTCGACACCACCGCACCCACCGGTACCTCACCCGCCGGCACCGCACCCACCGGCACCGATCCCGCGCGCACCCGGCTGCCCGGCGGCAGCTCTCTGCTCTCCGGCCTGCCCGGTCGGCAGGGGTTCGGGGACGCCAGCCTGATCCGGGTCGGCACCGGCAGCATCGACCTCGGCGGCGGCAATCCGGACAGGTCCCTCCTCCCGGTCGACCTCTACCGCGAGGCCGTCCACGAGCTCATGGACTCCCCCGGCTACGGTGCGCGGCTGGGCTACGTGCCGGCGGCGGGCACGCCGTCGTTCCGCGCGCTCCTCGCCGAGCGCGAAGGCGTCTCACCCGAGCGGATCATCGTCACCAGCGGCGGCATCAACGGCCTCGCACTCGCGGTGCTCGGCACCCTGGATCCAGGGGACACGATCGTCGTCGACGATCCGATCTTCCCGCTGTTCCTCCGCGTCCTCGACCTCGTGCCGGGCGTGCGGGTCGTGCCCGTCGGGGTGCAGGCCGACGGTCTCGACGTCGACGCGCTCGAGGCGCACCTCGCCGCCGGGGTACGTCCGCAGGCGGTGTTCACGGTGCCGACCTTCCACAATCCGGGCGGCGCGGTGCTGTCCGCCCAGAAGGCGCAGCGGATCACCGAGCTCGCCGAGCGCTGGGGGTTCACCGTGTTCGCCGACGACCCGTACCGGGAGCTCGCCTTCCCCGGGGCCGAGGTGCCCGCAGCTGCGTGGGTCCGCGACAGTGAGCACGTGATCGGGGTCAACACCTTCTCGAAGACCCTGGGGCCGGCGCTGCGGCTGGGGTACAACGTCGTCCCGTCGGCGCTCGCGGAGCAGTACGTCAAGCTCCGCAACCGGCTCGACGGGCAGGCGAGCGGGGTGCTCCAGGACATCGTCGAGCGGATCGTGGGGCGTCCCGAGTACGCGCAGGCCAATGCCGCCGCGGGTGCGGTGTACGCGCAGAAGGCCCGGGCGCTGCTCGATGCACTGCACCGCGAGCTGCCGGGCGAGCTCGACATCATCGAGCCGCAGGGCGGGTTCTTCCTGTGGGCGCGGTTCCGCGACCAGCACGCCGACTTCGCGGCCCTGTTCGACGCCGCCCAGGACGAGGGGCTCGTCTACCAGCGCGGCGAATGGTTCGGGGTCACCCCGACGGGTGGCGCGGGCGGCGCTTCAGGTGCGGCGAGTGCGGCGGGTGCCGCCAGCGCGGCGGGCGCGGCGGGCGACGCTGTAGGCGCCGCGAATGCTGCGGGTCCTGCGGGCGGCGCTGCAGTCGCCGCGAATGTTGCGGGGGCGGCGGGCGGCGCTGCAGGCGCGACCGGCCAGGGCCTCGGCGGCGACCCCTCGCGCACTCGTGGGGCCGTGCGCCTGACCTTCGCCGAGCTCGACGTCCCCACGCTCGAGGAGGGCGCCGCCCGCCTCGGCCGCGCCTGGCGCCGCATCCACGGCTGAGGACGCACGCGGCAACGCAGCCGGTCCTTCCGGGGCCGGTTCAGGGCCGGTTCGGGTGCCGGTCCTTCCGAGACCGATTCCGTGCGACAGCCCCGTTCCGCAGTCACCCCAGTGCGGTTACGGACGAGTATCCGCACTGGGGTGCCCCGGGAACCAACAGACCGCACTGGGGTGCCCCGGGAACCAACAGACCGCACAGGACCGCCCCGGGAACCAGCAGACCGCACTGGGGTGCACCGGGAGCGCCGGCTTCCAGTACCCCAGCGGCAGAGAGCCGGGCACGCGCCCTCAGAACAGCTGGCGGAGGTTCGCCTTGGCGAGGTCGATGAGCTCGTCGCCGCGGCCGCTCATCACGGTGCGGATCGCGTAGAGCGCGAAGCCCTTGGCCTGCTCCGCCGTCACGCTCGGCGGCATCGACAGCTCCTGCTGCTCGGTGACGACGTCGAGCAGGGCGGGTCCGTCGTGGGCGAGGAACTCCTCCACGGCTGCCGGCAGGTCCTGCGCCGATTCGACGCGGATCCCGTGGATCCCGACCGCCTCGGCGACGCGGGCGAAGTCCGGGTTCTTCAGGTCGGTGCCGAAGTTGACGTAGCCGGCGGCCTTCATCTCGAGCTCGACGAAGTTGAGCGAGGAGTTGTTGTACACCACGGTCTTCACCGGCAGCTCGTTCTGGGTCAGGGTGATAAGCTCGCCGAGGAGCATCGCGAGTCCCCCGTCGCCGGCGAGCGCGATGACCTGCCGGTCCCGGTCGGTGGCCTGGACGCCGATGGCCTGCGACACCGCGTTCGCCATCGACCCGTGGGTGAACGACCCGATGAGCCGGCGGCGCCCGTTCATCGTGAGGTAGCGGGCCGCCCACATCACCGGGGAGCCGACGTCGGGGAGGAACACCGCATCGTCTGCGGCCGCCTCGTCGATGAGCCGGGTGAGGTACTGCGGGTGGATAGTGCGCTTGGTCGGCCCGGCGAGCTCGTCGAGCTTCTTCCGGGTCTTCGCGTAGTGCTTGGTCATCGTGTCGAGGTGCTTGCTGCTCGTCTTGGCCGTGAGCCGGGGCAGCAGGGCCTCGATGGTCTCGGAGACCCCGCCGACGAGCGGGATGTCGACCGGGGTGCGCCGCCCGATCTGCTCCCCGCGGATGTCGACCTGCACGACCGTGGCGTCGCCCGGATAGAACTGCGGGTAGGGCAGGTCGGCGCCGAGGACCAGCAGCGTCTCCGCCTCCATCATCGCGCGGTAGCCCGAGGCGAAGCCGAGCAGCCCGGTCATCCCGACGTCGAAGTGGTTGTCGTACTCGACGTGCTCCTTGCCGCGCAGGGCGTGGACGATCGGCGCCTGCAGGGTCTCCGCGATCGCCAGCAGCTCCGCATGGGCACCGGCGGTGCCGGCTCCGGCGAGGATCGTCACGCGCGAGCACGTGTTGAGCGCCTCGGCGGCGAAGTCGAGCTGCGACTCGGCAGGGATGACGCGGGAGGGGTGGGCGGTGATCACCTCGGGTTCGGCGTCGAGCTGCGCCTGCAGGACGTCCCCGGAGACCACGAGCACGGCGACACCGCGCTTCTCGAGCGCCTCGCGCATGGCGATGCGGAGCAGCCGGGGCATCTGGTCGGCCCGGGTGACGTGCTCGACGTAGACGCTGCACTCGCGGAACAGGTCCTGCGGGTGGGTCTCCTGGAAGTACCCGGTGCCGATCTCGGAGCTCGGGATGTGCGCGGCGATCGCGAGGACCGGCACGCGCGAGCGCTGGGCGTCGAACAGGCCGTTGATGAGGTGGAGGTTGCCCGGCCCGCAGCTGCCCGCGCATACCGCGAGCCCGCCGGTCATCGCCGCCTCGGCCGAGGCGGCGAAGGCGGCCGCCTCCTCGTGCCTGACGTGGACCCAGCCGAGGCGGGGGTGGGTGCGCAGGGCATCGGTGAAGGCGTTGAGGGAGTCCCCGGGGAGGCCGTAGACGCGTTCCACGCCGCTCTCGGACAGGGTTTCGACGATGTTCTCGGACACGGTGGCCATGACGCGATCCTTCCGTGCACCGCGGAGGCGGCTGACCGCCGGGCGGTGCGGTGTCGGGTGTGATGCTGCATGATCGAGTCTATGCCCGGTGGGCGGCGCCGGATCCAGCCGCCGGGGCCCGTGGGGTGCGGTGCGCGCGAGGTCCGGGGCGGTGTTCGGGCGTCGAACCAGTGCGGTTACTTCTCGGTATCCGCACTGGAGCGACCGTGGAAAGCGCGCCACCGCACTGAGGTGACCCCGGATCCTGCTGACCGCACTGAGGTGGCCTCGGACTCAGGAGTCGATCCGCAGTCAGGGGTCGATGCGCATCCCGGGTTCGATTCGGCGCGCCCAGGCCTCGATGCCGCCGGCGACGTCGTGAACGACGTACCCGCGGGCACTGAGCGCGGCGGCCGCGCGCGCGGACCGGGCACCGGAGCGGCAGTGGACGAACACCTCGGCCCCGCTGGGCGTCGGCAGGTCCTCCCCGGCGAGGATCCGGTCGAGCGGCACGAGGCGCGCGCCGGGGATCGCGGCCGCCTCGTGCTCGCCCGGTTCGCGCACGTCGAGGAGCGCGAAGTCGCGGGCCCCGGCATCCCGCTCCCCGAGTGCTGCGGCGAGCTGCTCGACGGTCACGAGGGAGCGAATCCCGGCGCCGACCTCGGCCGCGGCGGCGGGCCGGTGGACGTCGGGGTTCGCGGCGAGCGGCACGGGCTCCCAGGTTCCGGTGCGCATGTCGTGGACGAGGACGGTGCCGATGAGCGGCGTGCCGTAGCCGAGGACGAGCTTGATCACCTCGGCGGCCATCGCGACGCCGAGAGCGCCGGGCACCACGCCGAGCACGCCGCCCTCCGCGCAGGACGGCACGCTGCCCGGCGCGGGGACGTCGGGGTAGAGGTCGCGGTAGACGGGGCCGCGTCGGGCGTCGAACACGCTGAGCTGCCCGCCCGCGCCGAGCACCGCGCCCCACACGTGCGGGATCCCGAGGACGGTGGAGGCGTCGGACACGAGGTAGCGGGTCTCGAAGTTGTCGGAGCCGTCGAGCACGATGTCGTAGCCGTCCAGCACGTCGAGCACGGTGTCCCGGCTCAGGCGCTCACGGTGGGTGGCGACGGTGATCTCGGGGTTGAGAGCGGTGAGCGCGCGGGCGGCGGAATCGACCTTGGGCCGGCCGATGTCGGCGGTGCGGTGGATGATCTGCCGGTGGAGGTTGCTCAGGTCGACGGTGTCGTCGTCGACGATGCCGAGCGTGCCGATCCCCGCGCCGGCGAGGTAGAGGGCCGCCGGGGCACCGAGGCCGCCCGCCCCGATGCACAGGACGCGGGCGGCCCTCAGGCGCTCCTGGCCATCGGGCCCGACGCCGGGGACGGTGATCTGCCGGTCGTAGCGCCCGGGGCCGGCTGCTGGGCCGGGGCTCGGGTGCTCGTGCGGGCCGGCCGCTGACCCGGGGTCGGTCATGCGAGGCCGACCCACGAGTGGTCGCCGCCGGCGTAGTCCTGGCGCTTCCAGATCGGCACCTCGGCCTTGATCGCGTCGACGAGGGCGGCGCAGCACGCGAAGGCCTCCGTCCGGTGCGCCGAGGCCACGGCGACGACGAGCGCGTCCTCACCGACGTGCAGCGGACCGATCCGGTGTGCGGCGTCGACGCGCACCCCGGGATGCTCCGTAGCGACACGGGCGACGACCTCGGCGATGATCGCTGCGGCGTCCGGATGGGCTGTGTAGTCGAGGGCGACGACGTCGGTGCGGCCCTCGTCGTGGTTGCGGATGACACCGGAGAACACGACGGCGGCACCCGTCTCCACTGTCGTCACCGCAGCTTGCGCCGCACGCGGGTCGAGGGGATCGGTGGTGATGCGGGCGGCGACGTACGGGGCCGGGGTGTTCTCGCACTGCCGCGCACCGGACCTGCTGGGGTGCGTCTGCTCGTCGGGCGAGCCCGGCCGGCCGGTCACGGCCGGTCCCCGTGGTCGCGGAGGCCCTCGAGCTGGGCCTGGAGGTGGGACAGCAGCCCGTCGAGCACGGCGATGCCGTCGCGGACTGCGCCCGGGGATCCGGGGAGGGTGACGATGAAGGTCCGGCCCCGCACCCCGGCGACACCGCGGCTGAGCACGGCCGTCGGCACGTTCTCCGTCCCGGCGCTCCACAGGGCGTGCATGATGCCGGGCATCGGGCGATCGAGGAACGGCTCGACGAGCTCCGGGGTCCGGTCGCTCGGGTTGATCCCGGTGCCGCCGGTGGTGACGAGGACGCGCGGGAGGTCGGCGGGCGGGCGGTCCTCGAGGAGGGTGCGGAGCGCCTCGGCCACGGGTTCCCCGTCGGCGACGACGAGCGGTGCCGGGCAGTCGTAGCCGCGTCCGGTCAGCCAGTCGACGAGGAGCGGGCCGGTCCGGTCCTCCGCCTGCCCCGCGGCGGCGGACGTCGAGGCGACGACGACAGCCGCCGAGCGTCCCGCCCCGAAGCGCGGATCAGTCGAGGTGTGCACCCGTACTCCTGTTCGATGTGCTCATGATCCCCATCGTAGGCGCCATCACAGGTCGACGACCTCGACCGCGGTGCCGGCGGGCAGCGGCTCGGGACCGGGCGGGACGAGGACGAGCACCTCGGCGCGGGCGGCCTCGGCGAGCAGGTGGGAGCTCGTGCCGGGCAGCACGTCGACGCGGTCCGGCGCCGCGGGCACGCGGATGCCGCGGCGGATCTGCGTCTTGGCCGCGAGCGGGGTCACCGCGGTCTCCAGCCGGGCCTGCCGGGTGGCCGACCCGGTGGTGCCCCACACCTCGGCGAGGGCGGGTCCGAGGAGCAGCACGGCGCTCACCCAGGTGCTCACCGGGTTGCCGGGCAGGCACACGATCGGGGTGCCTCCGCGGAGGACGCCCAGGCCCTGCGGTCCGCCCGGCTGCATCGCGACGGATCCGAACCCCACGTCCGGCTCCGCGGCGAGCGCGGAGCGCACGACCTCGAACCGGCCGGCACTGATCCCGCCGGAGGTGACGACGAGGTCGGGGTCGTGGGCAGCGAGGTCCGCGCGCAGTCCGCTGAGGAAGGCGTCCGGAGCGTCGGCGACGAGACGGGTGGCGCACACCTCGGCACCGAGCCCGGTGAGGACGACATGGAGGAGTGCGGTGTTCGCGTCGTAGATCCGACCGGCGGGCAGCGGCTGCCCGGGCGGGACGACCTCGTCACCGCCGGTGCACACGAGGACCCGCGGCCGGGCGCGGACAGCGACCTCGGTGCGGCCCAGAGCGGCGAGCGCGCCGAGCGCGGCAGCGCCCAGCCGGGTGCCGGCGGTGAGCACGGTGTCCCCGGCGGCGACGTCGCTGCCGGCCGGGCGGACGAACCGGCCGGGAGCCGAGGCGGGCAGTCCGACCTCCGTGACGTCGAAGCGGGCGTCGTCGGTGTCCTCGACGGGTACGACGGTGTCCGCCCCGGCCGGCACCGGTGCCCCGGTCATGATCGGCGCGGCGGTGCCGGCGGCCAGCGGCGCGGGAACGTGGCCTGCGGCGATGGTCGCGGCGACCGGGAGGCGGCCCGGGGTGTGGGCGGAGGCGGCGGCGAAGCCGTCCATCTGGGAGTTGTCGAAGGGCGGCAGCGCGATGTCGGCGATGGCGTCCTCCGCGAGGGAGCGGTGCAGTGCGACGGTGAGCGGCACGGTCTCGGTGCGCGGGGTGCGGACGACGAGTGCCGTGTAGATCGCCGCGCGGTGGGTGTCCAGGCTGCGCGGGGCGTCCCAGGAGGGCGGCTCGTATCGGCGCGACGGCTGGAGCGGTGGCTGCAGGGAGCCTCGGGCGGACCGCCGGGCCGGCCGGGTTTCGCGGACGGCGGCCGGATCCGGCACGTCCCTCGGGTGCGTCTGTCCCATGCCCTCATCCTAGTCCGCGGGCACGCCTCAGGAGCATGATCGCCCGGCGCCGGGAAACCTCGCCCCCTGTACTTCCGTCCTCCGCTCTGTAGACTCGCTGACATGTCGGTACGACTGGGAACCCCGCGCCTGCGCGAGCAGGCCAGCCTCCCCGAGCAGACCGCGCGCACGGTCAGCTCGGAGCTCGCCCAGCGCGCCGGCGCCGCACCGGAATCCGGTCCGCTGCGCGACAGCTTCGGACGCTCGGGCGAGGATCTGCGGATCTCGCTCACCGACAAGTGCAATCTGCGCTGCACGTACTGCATGCCGGCCGAGGGCATGCAGTGGATGCCGCAGTCCGCCCTCCTCTCCCCCGAGGAGATCGTCCGGCTCGTGACGATCGGCGTCCGCGACCTCGGCGTCCGCGAGCTGCGCCTCACCGGTGGGGAGCCGCTCATCCGCCGCGATCTCGAGGAGATCATCGGGCTCGTCAACGCCCGCCACCCCGCGCTCCCGGTGTCGATCACGACGAACGGGATCGGCCTGGCCGAACGCGCGGCAGGCCTCGCCGCCGCCGGGCTGCGCCGCATCAACGTCTCGCTCGACACGATCGACGCGGAGACCTACCGGCAGCTCGCCCGCCGCGACCGCCTGCAGCAGGTCCTCGACGGGATCTCCGCGGCCGTCGCCGCCGGCCTCACCCCGGTGAAGATCAACGCCGTCCTCATGCGCGGGGTCAACGACGGCCAGGCCGGCGACCTCCTCGACTTCGCGCTCGCCCACGACCTCGAGCTCCGCTTCATCGAGCAGATGCCGCTCGACGGCGACCACGGGTGGACGCGGGAGGCGATGGTCACCGCCGCCGAGGTGCGCGCCGCCCTGGCCGCCCGGTACCGACTCGAACCCGACGAGGAGCCGCGCGGCGGTGCTCCGGCCGAACGGTTCGTCGTGCGCGCACCGGACGGCGAGCGGCTGGGCCGGGTGGGGATCATCGCCTCGGTCACGGAGCCGTTCTGCGGGGCGTGCACCCGCACCCGGATCACCGCGGAGGGCACCATCCGCTCCTGCCTGTTCTCGCACGAGGAGTTCGATCTGCGCTCCCTGCTGCGCGCAGGCCGGACGGATGCGGAGATCGGCCGCGCCTGGCGGCAGGCGATGTGGCTCAAGCCCCGCGCCCACGGCATGGACCACGCCGGCCTCGACAGCCCCGAATACGTCCAGCCCGAGCGCTCGATGAGCGAGATCGGGGGCTGAGATGACTGCTGAGATGATCACCGTCCGCTACTTCGCCGCGGCCCGTGCGGCCGCCGCCTGCACGCAGGAGGAGCTCGCTCTCGAGGAGCTGCCCGCTGCCGTGCCGCTCGACCGGGACTCGTTCGTCCGCGTGCTCGCCGAGCGCCATCCCACCCCGCCGTACGGTGAGCCGGCGCTCGCCGATGTCCTCGCCCAGAGCAGCCTGCTCGTCGGCGGGGTCGCGATGCGCCCGGGCCACACCGTGGGCGCCGGCGACACCGTGGATGTGCTCCCGCCGTTCTCCGGCGGGTGAGGCCGCGGTGGGAGGAGCCGCTATGGCCGCGCTGGTGCTGGCCGGGGGCCGGTCGCGCCGACTGGGCGGGATACCGAAATACCACCTGCGGGTGGGGGGTCCGGCTGCGGCCGCCTTCGGACCGGCGACGGCGCTGCCGACATCGACGACGCTGCTCGGAGTGACGATCGCGGCTCTGCTCGACGCCGGGGTAGAAGCCCGGCGGATCGTCGTCGTGGGCCCCGCGGACGTGCTCGCCGGTTCCGGGTGCGAGGACTCTGGAATCCGCGTTGTCCGCGAGGACCCGCCGTTCGCAGGGCCGGTCGCCGGGATCGCCGCCGGCGTCGAGGCGCTCGCCGGGGACGCGGCGCGGGCCGAGGATGCTGCGCCCGCCGGTCTCGTGCTCACTCTCGCCTGCGACATGCCGGGCGTGGGGGCGGGCATCCGTGCGCTCATGGACGCGGCGAGCGCGGGCGAGGACAGCTCTGTGCACGCTGACAGCGGCGAGGGCAGCCGCCTGCGGGGCGGGGCCTCGTCCTCGCCGGGCGGCACCCATTCCACCCCGGCCGGTGCCCGTTCTTCGCGGGACGACGCCCACTTGCCCGACGCCTGGGTGGGGGTGAGTCGTGGCGCCGCGGACGGCGGCGACGATCAGGTGCAGCACCTCCTCGCCCTCCATCGCGTTGGACCGCTCCGCGCGGCCCTGGCCGCTCAGGACACCGCCGGCATGTCCGTCCGCCGGCTCCTCTCCGGACTCGAGATCGCCCGTATCGACCTGCCGGCCGGGAGCGCCGACGACGTCGACACCTGGGACGATGCCCGGCGGTTCGGACTGGACGCTCCCCCGGCACACGGGGAGGATGCGGTTCCCCACTCGTCGGCCGAGAGCTGTGCCTCTGCAGGGCACCGCGCTCCCGCAGTGCAGCGAATCTCCGCAGAGCCCCAGGACGCCGCGGGGGAACCAGCCGGGGAGGAACGCCGATGACCGCCGCTCCGCGCTGGGACGAGGCGATGCGCCTGGCCGCCGGGATCGCTCCGCTCATGCCCGCCGCCGACCGGCCGCTCGCCGACTGCGCGGGCGCCGTGCTCGCCCATGATGTCCATGCCCCGATGCAGATCCCGCACTTCGACTCCTCGGCGATGGACGGCTTTGCTGTCGCCGGCCCCCCACCGTGGGTCCTCGAGGACGGGTGCCCCGCGCTCGCCGGGTCGGCCGGCGCGACGTTGCTGCCAGGCTGGGCGCAGCGCGTCTTCACCGGATCCCCGGTGCCCGCGGGCGCCTCGGGCATCATCCGCCGGGAGTACGCCCAGGTGAACGGCGTCGATGCGGCGGAGGACGGGACAGTGCGTGCCCGCCTCGACCTCGCGCCCGGCAGCCCGGTCTCCGAGCTCGAGCCCGGTCGGCACATCCGCCGCGCGGGCCGGGAATCGGCCGCCGGGGAGGTGCTCGTGCCCGGCGGCACCGTGCTCTCGCCGGCCCATATCGCCTACGCGGCGGTCGCCGGCCTCGACGTCCTGCCGGTGCGCCGCCGGCCGCGGGTCGCGCTCATCCAGACCGGGGACGAGGTGCGCGCCACCGGGCTGCCGGCCGTCGGCGAGGTGCGCGATGCCTTCGGCCCCCAGCTGCCGGCCTACCTCCACCTGCTCGGTGCGGACGTCGTATCCCAGGTGCGGATCGGCGACGATCCGGCGGAGACGCGGCGCGCCCTCGAATCGGCGCTCGGCGGACCGGGCGCGGGAGCCGACGACGACGCAGATGCCGAGGAAGTCGCACCGGCCGCGGACCTCGTGCTCACCACCGGCGCCACCGGCCGTTCGGCGGCAGATCATGTGCGACGCGTCGTCGAGGACATGGCCCAGGAGGTCGTGTTCGAGGAGCTCGACATGCGCCCGGGCCACCCGACGATGTGCACCCGGCTGCCCGGCGCGGCGACCTGGCACGTCGGCCTGCCCGGCAATCCGCTCGCCGCGATGGTGGCGATGCGCGTCGTCGTCGAGCCGTTCCTCCGCGCTGCCCTCGGTCTGCCACCGGCTCCCGTGGCCCGGGTGCAACTGGCCGCAGGGGCACCGGCGGCGACGGTCGAGCGCCTGACCCCGGCCCGCCGGATCACCGCAGGGGCGGGGGCAGCGGAGGCGCGCACCGACGGTGCGGAGCAGCAGTGGAAGCTGTGCGACCGGACCGGGTCGAACATGCTCCGCGGGCTGTCGCAGGCCGACGGCCTCGTCGTCCTGCCGCCTCGGGCGGTGGAGCCCGGCCGGCAGGTCGACTGCCTCGAACTGCCGTGGACGGCGCGGAGCTGATCCGAGTTCGCGCCGGGCGGCCGCTCGCACTCCCGCTCGACTCGGTCATGCCCCGCTGTCAGGTCAGAGGACGACCTCGATGAGGTGAGGTCCGTCGGCGGCGAGTGCGCCGTCGAAGGTGCGGGCGAGGTCCTCGATCGACTCCACGCGCGTGGCCGGCACACCCATGCTCTGCGAGAGCGCGACGAAGTCGATGACCGGGTCGTGGAGGTCGAGCAGCGAGCTCGCCTTGACGCCGAAGTCGTGGACGCCGACGTTGTGCATCTCGTCGCGGAGGATCTGGTACTTCCGGTTGGCGAAGACGACCGTGACGATGTCGAGGCCTTCGCGCGCCATCGTCCACAGGGCCTGCGGCATGTACATCGCCGAGCCGTCGGACTCGAGCGCGATGACCTTGCGGTCCGGGCAGGCGACGGCCGCGCCCAGCGACACCGGCAGGGACCAGCCGATGGCACCGCCGGTGGGCGAGAAGTAGTCGTGCGGACGCGAACCGGTGGTCTGCCGGTAGAAGTCCCGGCCGGTGGTGATCGACTCGTCGAGGACGATGCCGTTCTCCGGGATCGCCTGGCCCAGCCAGGCGGCGAGCTTCTCGAGGGTGATGGAGCCCGACGGCAGCCCGGGCAGATCGAGCTCGACGGCCGGGGCCGACGCCGGGGCGTCGCCGATGACCGCGGAGCGGAGCGCCTCGAGCGCGGCGAGGGAGTCGGATTCCGGCTTGGCCACCTGGTGGAAGGTGGTGCCCGGGGCGGTGAGGACGCTCGCCTTGTCCGGGTAGGCGAAGAACGCGACCGGCGGCTGGGTGTCGATGAGGATGATCGCGTCGAAGTCCTTGAGCAGCGCCTGCGCCGGCTCGACGGGGTAGGGGATGCGGATGGCTGCGTGCCGCCCGGCCCCGCGCTCGGTGCGCGGGGAGAAGGTGTCGACGAGCAGCGTGGCCCCGGTCGCCTCGGCGATCCGCGCAGCCACGGCGAACCGGTCTGCCCGGGCGGAGCGACCGCCGAACAGGAATGCGGTGCGCTTACCGTTCTCCTTGAGCGTTCGGGCGGCGGCGTCGATGACGCCGGGCTGCTGCTCGACCTCCGGCAGGCGCACGGCGGTGGGAGGAGAGGTGTAGCGGTCCGCCTCGTTCCAGGCGGTGTCCGCCGGCAGGATGAGCGAGGCGATGCGGCCGGACAGGCTCGCGCCGATCGCGTCCGCGGCGTCCTGGGCGATGGTGTTCGGCGACGGCGAGGTGCGGACCCAGTCGCTGAACGGGCGGGCGGTGCCCTCGATGTCCGAGGTCAGCGGCGCGTTGAGCTCACGGTGGTAGGTGGCGTGGTCGCCGATGATGTTGACCATCGGAGTGCGGGCGCGGCGGGCGTTGTGGATGCTCGACAGGCCGTTGGCCATGCCGGGGCCGAGGTGGAGCAGGGTGGCGGCGGGCCGGTCGGTCATCCGGCCGTAGCCGTCGGCCGCGCCGGTGACGGCGCCCTCGAACAGGCCCAGGATCCCGCGGACCCCGGGGTTGCGGTCGAGCGCTGCGACGAAGTGCATCTCCGAGGTCCCAGGGTTGGCGAAGCACACCTCCACCCCGTTGTGCTCGAGCGTCTGCAGCAGGCTTTCGGCTCCGTTCACGGATGCCTCCTCACGTCGTTGTGGCGAACTGTCCTCGATCTGCCCCCACTCTATGCCGGGGAACGGACACGGGGCATGCCTGCATCCATTAGGGTGGACGCCGAAACCGGAAACCCCGGCATGACTGCACTCTTCAAGGACGAAGGACGCACCGATGAGCGACTCGCAGCATTCCCCCGACTCCGCCCGACCCGCCGGCACCGCGGGCACCGCCGACCCGAACCGCCGAGGCCCGGATGACACCGGCGGCGGCAACCGCAGCGGCGGCCTCATGCGCCCGTTCAACAACTTCCTCGAACGCTGGGTCCCGTCCGCGCTCGTCTTCGCGATCATCCTCACCCTCGTCGTCGCACTCCTCGCCTTCCTCCTCACCGATTCCGGACCCGTCGACGTCATCACCGGCTGGGGCGAGGGGCTGGCCGGGCTGCTCGCGTTCATGACGCAGATGTCGCTCATCCTGCTCTTCGGCCACATGCTCGCGAACACCGGACCGGTGCGGAAGCTGCTCGTCGCGCTGGCCCGCGTGCCGCGCTCAGCGGTCTTCGCCTACGTCTTCGTGTTCGCCATCGCGTCCCTCGCGAGCCTCATCACCTGGGGTCTCGGGCTCGTCGTCGGCGCGCTGCTCGCCCGCGAGATCGCGGTGCAGGCCCGGACCCGCGGGCTGCGCGTGCACTTCCCGCTCCTCGTCGCCGCCGGATACTCCGGCATGGTCGTCTGGCACATGGGCTACTCGGGGTCCGGCCCGCTCACCGCGGCCACCGAGGACTCCTTCCTCGCCGAGTCGCTCGGCGGGCAGCTGATCCCGGTCTCGGAGACGATCTTCTCCACCTGGAACATGCTCGCCGCTCTCGCCGTCATCGTGGTGAGCGGCGCCCTGTTCGCACTCATCGCGCCCAAGAAGGACGCGCCGGTCGTCGGTCTGCCGGAGCACGTGGGCTCCGAGGAGTTCGACCCCGCCGAGGAGGAGGTCGTCACCCCGGCGGACCGGATCGACAACTCCCGGATCCTCACCCTGGTGGTGGGCCTGGCGCTCGTCGCCTACCTCGCAGTCCACTTCGCCCAGGGCGGCTCGCTCACCCTCGACATCGTCAACTGGTCGTTCCTCGCCCTCATCCTCCTGCTCGTCCGCAACCCGTTCGAGATCATCCACCTGACCAAACAGGCGGCGGCGAACGTCGGCGAGATCCTCCTCCAGTTCCCGCTCTACGCCGGGATCCTCGGCATCATGACCGCCTCCGGTCTCATCGAGGTGTTCTCCACCGCGCTCGTGCAGATCGCGAATCCGACGACCTTCGGCATGCTCGCCTTCTTCGCCGCCGGCCTCGTCAACTTCTTCGTCCCCTCCGGCGGCGGTCAGTTCGCCGTGCAGGGGCCGATCATGCTCGACGCCGCGGCCCAGCTCCAGGTCGATCCCGCGATCGCGATCATGGCGGTGTCCTACGGCGACCAGTGGACGAACATGATCCAGCCGTTCTGGGCGCTCCCGGTCCTCGCGATCGCCGGCCTCAAGATGCGCGACATCATCGGCTACACCACGGTGACGCTGCTGGGCTCCGGCGTGGTCCTCACGGCGGCGCTCCTGCTCGTGTCGCTCTGACCCGCGGCGTCTTGCGCGACCGGGTCCGCTGAATTCCGGGGGCCGCTGAGGCCCGTTCCGCGCTGCGGTACGCTCGGCGGCGTGTCCATCATCACTGCCCCGGCCGTCCTCGCCCACATCAAGTCCGTGCGCCCGGGCATCGACAAGACGAGAGCGGTCCTCCTCGTCCACTACGCCCAGGCATGGGCTCTGGCCTGGCGCGGGGAACCCCTGTTCGACGAGTCGGTCGAGGCCTGGGAGCACGGTCCCGCCGTGCCCGCCGCGCACCATGCCTTCTCCACCACCCTGCCGCGGAGGATCAGGCTCACCGGTCCGGATGCCGAGGACCGGCGGCGCGAGATCGAGGCCGTCGTCGCCCATTACGGCGACATGACGGCCAGCGCGCTCGTCGCGCTCGCGAAGTCCGAGTCCCCGTGGGCCGAGGCGGCGGCCGCCGGGGTGCCGGCGTTCGCCTCGGGTCCGGAGATCCCCCTCGCCGCGATCCGCGACTTCCACGCCGCGCGCATCACGGATGCCGATTCGCCGCAGCGACCCGGGCCCGAGGCGGCCGCAGCCGAGGAGGAGAAGCGCCGGGCCCGCGCCCTGCGGGAGCAGCTCACCGCGCGATTCGAGACCGGGCTGCCGCTGCGTCCCACCTCTCCCGGTGATCCCGGTGCATCTGGTGCTTCCGATCCCCATGGCGCGTCCGCTGCCCGCAGCAGGTCAGAGGCACCCGGCCCACCTGAGCCGTCCGGTGAATCCGGTGCGCACAGCTGGGTTATCCACAGGCCTGACCAGGGATGATGCAATCCGGCCGGCCGTGTCCGCGGCTCGTGCAACGATGAGAGCGTGAACTCGCACCCCGTCCCTCCCCACGTGCATCCGGCCGACATCGTCGCGCTCTTCGGCACGGACACCGCAGCGCGGGGCAAGGAGTACTCCCTCCAGAACCGGGTGGAGGACGCGGACTGGGGGCCGGAGGAGGACACGGTCGTCGGGTCCGTGCACGGGAACTCCGACCTGCCGTACGAGGTCCTCATCCACCTGCGGGAGATCGACCGCGACCGCCGCATCACCCACTACCGCCCGGTCGCCTCGCGCTGCACCTGCCCGGTCGGCATCGCCTGCAAGCACGGTGCGGCGCTGCTGTACACGCTCTCGCAGATCGCGCTGCAGATGGCGGCGTCGGCGATCTCGGTGCCGGTCGGCCCGAAGGTGCCGGAGTGGAAGACCGTCCTCGAGCGGTTCCACTACTCCGCGGTCGAACAGGCTCCCGTCCTGCCGCTCGGGATCGGTTTCGACCTCCTCGTCGACGAGCCCCAGTCCTGGTACGCCCCGCGGGAGCTGCGCCAGGCCACGCTCGCCGACTACCGGGACGGGTCCCGCCTGCTGCTCGTCATGCGCCCGCTCACCAAGGGCAAGCGGGGCACGTGGATCAAGGGCGGGCTGCAGTGGCGCACGCTCGGCCAGCCGATGGTGCAGAAGAACTACGACGCCCAGCAGGCCGACCTCATGGCGCAGTTCCACACGCAATTCACCGCCCGCAGCATCGGCTTCGACACCGGCGGTCCGGACATCCGGCTCAAAAGCTTCTCGAGTACGTTCCTGTGGCACCTGTTCACACGGGCACAGGAGCTCGGGATCGAGTTCGTCGGCCAGGGCATCGTCGGCCAGGTGCGCATCGGCGAGCGCGCGACGGTGACGCTCACCCTCGCCAAGGACTCAGGCGACCTCCACGTCGTGCCCACGGTCGCCGTCGACGGTCGCATGGTCCCGGTCACCGACACGCACCCCCCGCTGCCGGTCGGCAACGTCGGCTTCGCGCTCACCTCCCTCGACACCTCGGGCCGCCTGCCGCACGTCGACATCGCACTCGCCCCGACGGACAAGCCCCTCGCCCCGCCCGTCCGGGAGCTGTTCGGACGCCAGGATCCGCTCGTCGTGCCGCCGGAGGACATCGCGGAGTTCTACGAGCAGACCGTCCCCGTCGTCCGCTCGGTGATCCCCATCGACGCCGCCGACGACTCGATCGAGGTGCCCCGCTACCGGCCGCCGCAGCTCCACCTCCATGCCGAGTTCGAGGCCGGCGACCGGGTGGTCCTCAGCTGGGACTGGGAGTACCACGACCCCGACCGCACCCTCGATCTCATCGACTTCTACGAGTTCAGCTCCCGCGGTGCGCGCATCGGTCGCCGCGACCGGGAGTTCGAGGCCGCGACCCTGCGCCAGGTGCGGGAGGTCTGGCCGGATGCCGCGCGCTGGAGCTCGACCGAGCTCACCGGCATCGACACCGCACAGTTCAGCGAGCAGATCCTGCCCCGCATCGAGGAGCTCGAGACCGTCCGCGTCGAGGTCTCCGGCGACCGCCCGGACTACACCGAGCTCACCGGCGCCCCGCACGTGCGGATCACCACTGCGGAATCCACGCGCACGGACTGGTTCGACCTCGGCATCCTCGTCACCATCGACGGCAAGCAGATCCCTTTCGGTCGGCTGTTCGAGGCGCTCGCCGGCGGCGCGAAGACGCTGCTGCTGCCCGACGGCTCCTTCTTTTCCCTCGACCGGCCGGAGTTCGACCCTCTGCGCGAGGTGCTCGCCCAGGCCGACGCCCTGCCGGAATGGGATCCGGAGCAGCCGCGCATCACCCGCTACCAGGCGGGTCTGTACGCGGAGTTCGAGGACATCGCCGACGAGGTCGATGCGGCGATGGCGTGGCGGGATGCCGTCACCGGTCTCATGGACGTGGACACCGTGCCCGAGGTGCCCGTCCCCGCCGCCGTCCACGCCGAGCTCCGGGCCTACCAGGTGACCGGATTCCGCTGGCTCGCGTTCCTCCACCGGCATCGCCTGGGCGGGATCCTCGCCGACGACATGGGCCTGGGCAAGACCCTGCAGACCCTCGCCTTCATCGCCCACGCTCGCGGATTCGGCGGCGACGCGCACCTGAGCGCCCTGCCGGCCGGAGGATCGGACGGGGGCTCGGCCGGGGGATCGGACGGAGCAGAGCTCCTCGCCAGGTCCGCTGACGCATCCCACGAGCCGGACGACGACGCGCTCTCCGGGGAGATCGTCCTCCCCGGCGGGCGGCAGGCAGGCGCGTCGGGCGGGACAGCGCTGGACGGGTCGGCGCTGAGCGAGACCGCACTGAGCGGGGAACTCGTCGGCGATGCACCGTTCCTCGTCGTCGCGCCCACCTCGGTGGTGTCGACGTGGAAGGCGGAGGCGGAACGGTTCGTCCCCGACCTCGATGTCCGGGTGCTCCGCGCGACGTCGAAGAAGCGGAAGACGACGATCGCGCAGGAGGTCGGCGGCGCGGACCTCGTCATCACTTCGTACGCGATCCTGCGGATCGACGGACAGGAGTTCGCCGAGCTGCCGTGGGCGGGCCTGATCCTCGACGAGGCGCAGTTCGTCAAGAACCGATCCTCGCGGGTGCACCAGGCGGCGAAGAACGTCCCGGCGCCGTTCCGGCTCGCGATCACCGGCACCCCGATGGAGAACTCGCTGGCGGACCTGTGGTCGCTGCTCGCGATCGCCGCCCCCGGTCTGTTCCCGTCCTTCGCGCGCTTCAACGCGGAGTACATCAAACCGATCGATTCCGGCAATGCGCCCGGGCGGATGGTGCAGCTGCGCAAGCGGATCCGGCCGTTCATGCTGCGCCGGACCAAGGAGCTCGTCGCCTCCGATCTGCCGGAGAAGCAGGAGCACACCACCGTCGTCGAGCTCGCCCCCAAGCATCGGAAGCTCTACGACACCGTGCTCCAGCGCGAGCGCAAGAAGCTCCTCGGCCTCATCAAGGACATGGACCGCAACCGCTTCATCGTGTTCCGCTCGCTCACGCTGCTGCGCATGCTCGCGCTCGACCCGGCGATCGTCGATGCCGAGGAGTACGGCGACATCCCCTCGAGCAAGCTCGACGGCCTGCTCGACAGCCTCGGCGAGGTCGTAGCGGAGGGCCACCGGGTCATCGTGTTCAGCCAGTTCACCTCGTTCCTCGCCCGCGTCGCGGCGCGCCTCGACGAAGCCGGGATCGACCACGCCTACCTCGACGGCGCGACCCGGGACCGCGACGGAGCGATCTCCGGCTTCAAGGAGGGATCAGCGCCGGTGTTCCTCATCAGTCTCAAGGCCGGCGGCTTCGGGCTCACCCTCACCGAGGCCGACTACGTGTTCCTCCTCGACCCCTGGTGGAATCCGGCCGCGGAGGCCCAGGCAATCGACCGCACGCACCGGATCGGACAAACGAAGAACGTCATGGTGTACCGGATGGTCTCGGAGAACACCATCGAGGAGAAGGTGCTCGCCCTGCAGCGCAAGAAGGCCGAGCTCTTCACCGCGCTCATGGACAACGGTTCGGCCTTCAGCGAGGCGCTCACCGCCGACGACGTCCGCGACCTGCTCGACGGGTGAGGCAGGGCGGGTCGTGCGGGGCATGGTCACCGGGTCGGTGACGTCCCCGCCCCGAGGGCCAGGACGATGTCGGCGATGGTCAGCGGGTCGGTGAGCGGCGTACCGAGAATCGGCTCGAGCTTGTTCAAGCGATACCGCACGGTGTTCTCGTGCACCATGAGCCGAGCCGCGGCCCGTGGAACATGCGCGCCCTCCTCGATGTAGGCGACGAGAGTCTCCCACGCCGCTGGATCCGCGGCGAGTCGATCCCGGAAGCGGGAGATCACCGAGTGGTCGTACTGGGTGTTGAGTCGGGCCGCCGCCCATTGATGCGGCTTGAGTTCGTCGACGCGGACGATACGGATACCGCTGCCATCGGCTGCCGCGATGCTGCGAGCGACATCCGCCGACCGCAGCAGCTCGGGAATCCGGCTCAGCACCACGAACGGCTCGGACACACCGATCTCGGCACTGCCCCCATCGACGATGAATCGCTCCGCTGCGGTATCTGCCGGGACCAGCACGGTGTACTCGGTGCGCAGGCGGGAACGGCCTGTCTCGACCACTAGGGCGTGTCTGACAATGATGTGGTTCGCTGGCTGAGAGCCTGGGAGCATGTCGAGATTCCAACTGCTCACGGATGCTCAATGGTCTCTGATCG